>NZ_SPQN01000047.1 GCF_004571065.1 Geodermatophilus sp. DF01-2 | reverse complement strand
ACCCCTGACCTGAAGAACCGAGAACTAGCACTCTCGACATCCATCAACCCAAAGAAACCCACAAAAAAGGGGTTCGATACTTGGCACTGACTTTCGGCACGCTGTTGAGTTCTCAAGGAGCGGACGCGCTCGTACCCCGGCCTTGTGGGCCTTCGTTCGAGGCGGTGTTCCCACTGTACACCGGGCTCCGCAACTGTCCGGCCGCGGGGGCTGGAGAGGCGGTTGACCAGGCTGGCGGCCCGGTCCGTTCTCGCTCGGTGCGGAAAGAACCATACACGCCCGTGGAGAGATGGTGCACGGGGGTCCGGAGGAGGTCCTCCCTGGTGTCCGCGCGGCCGTTCCCGCAGGTCCGGCCGTTCGGACGGGAGGTGCAACGGCGCTGCGACCAGCGACCTACCGCTCGCCGGTGCGGCCCCGGTCACACCGCTCAGGCGACGCCCCGGGGACGGAACTGGACGCTGACGCGCGGGCCGACCGCCTTGGCCGTCTTCGGGATGCAGTGTTCCCACGTGCGTTGGCACGAGCCCCCCATGACGACCAGGTCGCCGTGCCCGAGCGGGAAGCGCAGGCTCTCCCCGCCGCCGACCGGGCGGAGCATCAGTGGCCGCGGCGACCCGAAGGAGACGATCGCCACCATCGTTTCGCCGCTCCGGCCGCGGCCGAGGCGATCACCGTGCCACGCGACGCTGTCCCTGCCGTCGCGGTACAGGCACATCCCGGCGCTGACGAAGGGCTCGCCGAGCTCCGGCCCGTAGTGGGCGTTCAACGCCGTCCGGGCCTCGGTCAGCAGCGGGTGCGGCAGGGTCTCGTGGCCGCCGTACCACCGCAGCAGCCGGGGGACGGCGACCGCGCGCTCGTACATCTGCCGCCGGTCGGCGCGCCAGCCGATGTCGCCGAGCAGCACCTCGAGGACGGCGTCGGACCCCTGGACCCACCCGGTCAGGCGGTCGACCCATGCACCGCGGCTCAGGTGGTGCCGCGTGACCGCGAGCGACCCCAGCGTGGCCTCCTCGGCCAGGTCCCACATCGACGGCTGATGCGCGAGCGACATGGTCGCGAGGCTACGCCGGATCGAACGCCTGTACGAGTCCTCACGCGGTCAGCGCCAGGGCGAAGGGCAGCACCCGCGAGGCGCCGGCCAGGCGGAGCTCACGGCCGGCGACGGTCATCGTCCACCGGGAATCGGCGAGGTCGTCGACGAGCAGCACCGGTACCGCCCCGAGTTCGGCCAGCCGCTCCCGCAGCTCCGGGCCGACGACGATCCGCTGCCAGACCCCTGCGAGCCGGAAGGCGCTGTTGCCTCCGGGCTGCCCGGTGGGCCCGTCGTGGGCGAGGGAGAGCTCGCCGAGGTAGGGCAACCGCCCGAGCCCGGCCAGCCCCTGCGCGAGGCCGGTGACCAGGCGTGGCCGCCGGCGCGAGGGCACCGCGACCACCGCAGCGGGGCGCTCGGCCCAGTCCCAGGCGGCCAGCACCCGGGCGCACGCTCGCAGCAACTCCTCGTTCGGCGGGACGTCGGAGGGCGCCCGCCGCACCGGATGGAGGACCCCGCTGCCCCCCGCGCCTCGGAGAAGGACCCCGTCCTCCTCACCGTGAAAGGACCCCGTCCTCCCCGCCCTTCGCAAGCTCAGGGCGGTGCCCTGGACGGGGCCGCGGCGAGCCTCTGGACGGGGCCAGCCCTGCAGCGGAGCCGATACAGGGCTCGGGACCTCGAGGTCGACCACCCCGCCGACGCCGTCGTCCCCGAGCAGGGAGCGGAGGCGCTGACCCCAGCCCAGGTCGGTGAGCCGGGCGACGGCCCGGCCCGGGTCGACCTGCTCGGCCGGCGCGATCTTGCCCTTGACCTCGACACCGAGCCGGTCGGCGCCGGTCGGCCACTGGGCGCGCGGCGCGAGCTCGACGCCGGGGCGGTCCAGCGCGGCAGAGGCCGCCTGGGCCGCACCCTCGGGGACGTCGGTCGAGTACCAGGGGCCGGCGCAGACGTCACAGCGGCCGCACGGTGCCGCGGTCGGGTCGTCGAGCGCCTCCTGGAGGAAGGCCATCCGGCACTGCGCCTCGTCGACGGGCTTCGCGTAGGCGATCATCGCCCGCTGCTCGGCCTCCCGGGTGCGGGTGACGCGGGCGTAGCGGTCGGCGTCGTAGACCCACGGCCGGCCGGTGGTGCGCCAGCCACCCTGCACCCGCTCCACCGCGCCGTCGACGGCGAGCACCTTGAGCAGCAGCTCCAACCGGGAGCGGCGGACGTCGGCGACCGTCTCCAGCCGCGCGACCGACCACGCCTTGCCGTCGGCCATCGCGGAGAGCACCGCGGCGGCGTGGTCCTCCCGCGGCATGGACGAGGTGGCGAACCACTGCCAGATCGCGAGGTCCTCGGGGCCGGGGAGCAGCAGCACGTCGGCGTGCTCGACGGCCCGCCCGGCGCGGCCCACCTGCTGGTAGTAGCTGACCGGCGACGACGGCGCCCCCAGGTGGACGACGAAGCCGAGGTCGGGCTTGTCGAAGCCCATGCCGAGCGCGGAGGTGGCGACCAGGGCCTTGACGCGGTTCTCCCGCAGCGCCTCCTCCGCCTCGCGCCGGTCGGCGTCGTCGAGCCGGCCGGTGTAGGCGCGGACCTCGTGGCCGGCGTCCCGCAGCAGCGCGGCGGTCTCCTCGGCTGCGGCGACGGTGAGCGTGTAGACGATGCCGCTGCCCGGCAGGTCGCCGAGGTGGGCGGCCAGCCACGCCAGCCGGGCGCGGTCGGTGGACAGCCGGAGCACGCCCAGGCGCAGCGAGTCGCGGGCGAGGGGGCCGCGCACCGTCGTCACCGAGACGCCGCCGGCGCCGAGCTGCTCCGCGACATCGGCGACGACGCGCTCGTTGGCGGTCGCGGTCGTCGCCAGCACCGGCGTCCCGGCCGGCAGGGTGCCGAGCAGGTCGCGGATGCGGCGGTAGTCGGGGCGGAAGTCGTGCCCCCAGTCGGACACGCAGTGCGCCTCGTCGACGACCAGCAGTCCGCAGCGGGCCACCAGCCCCGGCAGCTGCTCCTCGCGGAAGCGGGGGTTGGTCAGCCGCTCGGGGGAGACCAGGAGGACGTCGACCTCGTCGGCGGCCAACGCTGCGGCGACGTCGTCCCACTCGGTGGCGTTGGCGCTGGAGATCTCGACCGCGCGGATGCCGGCGCGGGAGGCGGCGGCGACCTGGTCGCGCATCAGCGCCAGCAGCGGGCTGACCAGCAACGTCGGCCCGGCACCGCGGCGGCGCAGCAGCGCGGTGGAGACGAAGTAGACCGCTGACTTCCCCCAGCCGGTGCGCTGCACGACCAGCGCCCGCTCGGACCGGTCGACCAGGGCGGACACGGCGGCGTCCTGCCCCTCGCGGAACGCCGCGTCGGGGCGGCCGGTCAGCTCGCGGAGTACCTCGAGGGCCTCCGCGGTCGTCGAGGACGGCGGCGCGGCGGTGGTCATGGCTCCCGACAGTAGGCAGCCGGGGCGACAGGTCCGGTCGCCGCGCGCAGCCTGCGGAGGGAGGAGGAGAATCCACAGGCGATGCGACCGCCGGACAACCACGTGCACACCGGGTGGTCCTGGGACACCCCCGAGTCCTCCACGATGGCGCGCGCCTGCGCGCGCGCCATCGCCCGGGGCCTGCCCGCGATCGCCTTCACCGAGCACCTCGACTTCACCACGTGGTCACCGGACGACCGCGCGACCGCCGACGGGCTGGTCGACCGGCACGCCTCCCGGCACCTGCCGATCGACGTCGAGGGGTACTTCGCCGAGCTCGAGGAGTGCCGCGAGCACTTCCCCGAGCTGCGCATCTGGTCGGGCGTGGAGACCGGCGAGCCGCACCTGTTCGCCGCCAGCATCGCCGCCCACCTGCGCGAGTCCCCCGTCGACCGGGTGCTCGGCTCGCTGCACTCGCTGAGCCAGGACGGCCGGCTCCACGGCGTGGGCCGGTTGCTCTATCCCGACCCGGACACGACGATGCGCCGCTACCTGGCCGAGGTCGTCGACATGGTGGAGAGCAGCGACGTCTTCCAGGTGCTCGCGCACGTCGACTTCCCGCGGCGGTACTGGCCCGGCGGCAGCGACCGGTACGCCGAGAAGGACTACGAGGAGGAGTACCGGGCGGTGTTCCGGGCGCTGGCCGGCACCGGCCGGGCGCTCGAGGTCAACACGACCAGCCCGCTGGCCTCGGTCGACCAGGTGCGCTGGTTCCACGAGGAGGGCGGCGAGGCGGTCAGCTTCGGCAGCGACGCCCACCAGCCGGCCGTCGTCGGCCAGCACTTCGACCTCGCGGTGGACATCGTGGAGGCGGCGGGCTTCCGGCCCGGCCGGGATCCGTTCGACTTCTGGCGTCGCTGAGATACTTCAGCGCTGAGGGATCGCCCGCTAGGGTCGGCGGGTGCCCCCCGCCCGCGTCGTGATCGCCCTCGGGGGCAACGCGATGACCGGCCCCGACGGGTCGGCCACGCCCGGCGCCCAGCGGGAGGCCATCTCGGCGGCGTGCGAGCACATCGCCGCGGTGGTGGCCACCGGCGTCCAGGTCGTGCTGACCCACGGCAACGGGCCCCAGGTGGGCAACCTGCTGGTCAAGAACGAGCTGGCAGCAGCCGAGGTCCCGCCGGTGCCGCTGGACTGGTGCGTCGCCCAGACCCAGGCGACGATCGGCTTCACGCTGGCCGACGAGCTCGACGCCGCACTGGCCGAGCGCGGTCTGCCGCAGCGCACTGCCGCCCTGGTCACCCGCACTCTGGTCGACGCCGGCGACCCGCACTTCCGCGATCCGTCCAAGCCGGTCGGCCGCTTCCTGCCGCGGGAGCAGGCCGAGCGATCCATGGCGCACGGCCAGACCTGGGAGGACCGCGGCGAGCGGGGCTGGCGGCGGGTCGTCGCCTCCCCCGATCCGCGGTCGGTGATCGACGTGCCGGCGGTCGAGGCCCTCCTAGCCGCGGGCTTCGTCGTCGCCTGCGCCGGCGGGGGCGGCATCCCGGTGGTGGACGACGGCGCCGGGAGGGCACTGCGCGGCGTGGAGGCCGTCGTCGACAAGGACCTCACCGCTGCACTGCTGGCCCGGGAGCTGGCCGCCGGGACGCTGGTCATCGCGACCGACGTCCCGCACGTGATGATCGACTTCGGGACGCCGGCCGCGCGCCCGCTGGGCCGGGTGACCGCCGACGAGCTGCGCGAGCACGCCGCCGCCGGCCAGTTCGCCCGGGGCTCGATGGGCCCCAAGGTCGCGGCCGCGCTGCGCTTCGTCGAGTCGTCGAGCCCCGGCCACCCGTCCCGCGCCGTCATCACGTCCCTCGAGCACATCGCCGATGCCGTCACCGGGAACGACGCCGGCACCGTCCTGCAGACCTGAGAAAGGACCCCCTCCTTCCCACCCCCGCACGCTCGGGGCGGTACCCGGGAGGGGCCACGACCCCGAAGAGCCACGACCCCGAAGAGAGGAACCCCCGTGCCCGCACCGATCGAGGTCCGCAAGGTCCCGCTGCACAACGTCAGTGATGCCTCCGAGCTGGCGAAGCTCATCGACGAGGGCGTCATGGCGGCCGACCGGGTCGTCGCCGTGATCGGGAAGACCGAGGGCAACGGCGGGGTCAACGACTACACCCGGATCATCGCCGACCGGGCCTTCCGCGAGGTGCTGCTCGAGAAGGGCACGCGCTCCACGAAGGAGGTCGCCCAGATCCCGATCGTGTGGTCGGGCGGCACGGACGGCGTGATCAGCCCGCACGCGACCGTCTTCGCGACGCTGCCCGAGGACGCGGTGGAGACGACCGACGAGCCGCGGCTGACCGTCGGTTACGCGATGAGCGACGTCCTGCTGCCCGAGGACATCGGCCGCATCGCGATGGTCGAGAAGGTCGCCGAGGGCGTGCGCCGGGCGATGGCGGAGGCGGGGATCACCGACCCGGCCGACGTCCACTACGTGCAGACCAAGACGCCGCTGCTGACCATCGAGACCATCCGCGACGCGAAGTCCCGCGGCGAGGACACCTACTACGACGAGCCGCACGGCTCGATGGACCTGTCCAACGGGACGACGGCCCTGGGGATCGCGGTGGCCCTCGGCGAGATCGAGATGCCGAAGCAGGAGCAGGTCATGCGCGACCTGTCCCTCTACAGCGCCGTCGCCTCCTGCTCCTCGGGCGTGGAGCTGGACCGGGCGCAGATCGTCGTCGTCGGCAACGCCCGCGGGCACGGTGGCAACTACCGCATCGGCCACTCGGTGATGACGGACGCTCTCGACCAGGACGGCATCTGGAACGCCATCCGCGACGCCGGCCTCGACCTGCCCGAGCGACCGCGCCCGTCCGACCTGGGCGACCGGCTGGTCAACGTCTTCCTCAAGTGCGAGGCCGACCCGACCGGCTACGTCCGGGGCCGGCGCAACGCGATGCTCGACGACTCCGACGTCTTCTGGCACCGCCAGATCAAGGCGACGGTCGGTGGCGTGGCCGCCTCGGTGACCGGCGATCCGGCGGTCTTCGTGTCGGTGGCGGCGGTGCACCAGGGCCCGTCCGGTGGCGGCCCGGTGGCGGCGATCATCCGGACCTCCGGCAGCAGGTGACCGTGCGCGACCAGGGAACCTCGGGCGCGCACGTGGTGGAGCGAGGCGACCGTCGCCGGCCGCCCGTGCTTCGCCGCCTACGAGGGCCTGCACTCGACCGACGGCGAGCTGATCGGGATGCTCTACGCCGGGCTGCCGCTCGACGCGCTGCCGGGCCGACCCACCGCCGCCCGGGTCACCGGCCGAGCGTGACCCTGAGGAACACGAAACCGCGGTCGACGAGGTCGAGGAAGGCGGCCGGGTCGTCGTCGGGCTGCCAGGCGGTGAAGGCCGCCCCGAGGACGGCGGTCGCCGCCTGTGCCGCGAGCCCGGCGACGAACGGGTCGTCGGGCCACTGCCGGCGGGCCCACGCGTCGAGGGCGACCGCGACGTGCCCGTGGGCGCTCCGCGCGTAGGCGGCCAGCTCCGGGTCCTCGGCCGGCCGCCGGCGGACGGCGAGGGTCCCGGTGTGGGGGGTGAGGTACTGCCGGCAGACCGCGCCGAGCGCGGCCCAGGGGTCGGGCATCCCGTCGGCCGCGGCGAGCAGGCCGACCAGCCGGCCGGCGTCCTCGGGGTCGGGGTCGAAGAGCGCGGCGGCCTTGGTCGGGAAGTGGTTGTAGAACGTCCGACGGCTGACGCCGGCGGCCGCGGCGACGTGGTCCACGGTGACCGCCGCGAAGCCACGCCGGCACGTCAGCGGCATCCAGCTGCCGGTGGACCTGGGCACGCTCGCCCGCTGAGCCCGGCCGCCGCCCCAGGCAACGCCGGCACTCCCCGGAGCGGCGGGACGGGTCAGTCCGCGACGGCGAGGAAGGCCGGCGGGACGGCGTCGACGAGCCACACCCCGTTCGCCGAACGGGTGAAGACCGCACCGGTCCGCACCATCCCTGCGGCGTCGACCCGGAGGACGATGGCTTTCCCGCCCGCCCGCCCGGCCGTGGCGGGCGCCCACCCGGCGGGCCGTCGCGGCGTCCGTGCTCAGGTGAACCGCGTGCCGGCGTCCGGACCGCAGCCCCTCGGCCTCGATCGCCGGCAGGTTCCGCTCCGCCGTGCCGTGGAAGAGCACCGGCGGCGGGTCCTGCGCGGCGTAGCCGAGGTCGACGGCGACGCTGTGCCCCTGGCTGGCCCGGATCCGCGTTCCGCCGTCGTCGAAGGCGAACCGGCGCTTGTCATCGGCGACGACGACGTGGTCGAGCTCGGCGCGCGTCCAGCCGAAGGCGGCCAGGAGCGCGCCGACGTCGGCCCAGCCGGCGGCGTCCAGGGTCAGCCCGGCGCTGCCGGGGGCGTGGCGCAGCACGTACGACAGCCGCTTGCTGCGCCGGACGTCGCGAGGGTCCACGCCCCCAGGATCAGCGGGAGTAGTGCTCGACGACGAGCTGCTCCTCGCAGACCACCGGCACCTCGCCGCGGTCGGGCGTCCGGTCGTAGCGCACGAGCAGGTCGGCCAGCCGCACCTCGAGGTAGGCGGGCGGGGTGGCGTGCGCGCCGGATGCGGCGACGAGGAACGGCTCCTTGGTGCGCGACTTCTCGACGATCTGCACGAAGTCACCGGGCTTCAGCCGGTAGGAGGGCCGGTCCACCCGCTTCCCGTTGACCAGCACGTGCTGGTGGGTGACGAACTGGCGGGCCTGGTAGATCGTGCGGGCGAAGCCGGCCCGCAGCACCGTGGCGTCGAGCCGGGACTCGAGGTCCTGGATCAGCGCCTCGCCGGTCTTGCCGCCCGAGCGCCGGGCCCGGTCGAAGGCGGCGCGCAGCTGGGTCTCGCTGATGTCGTACTGCGCCCGCAGCCGCTGCTTCTCGCGCAGCCGCGTGGAGTAGTCGCTGTCCTTGCGACGCTTGCGGCCGTGCTCGCCGGGCGGGTAGGGACGGCGCTCGAAGTACTGCACGGACTTCGGCGTCAGCGGGATGCCGAGCGCGCGGCTGAGCCGCACCTTGGGACGCGGGGTGTTCACGGAACCTCCTGGTTTGGTTAGGCTCACCTTAGTGAGTCCCTTAGTGAGTCCCGCTACCCCCGACGCCGACCCCCGAGGAGGGCTCGTGCCCGGTCGCCCCCCACTCCCGCCCCCGCCCCCGCCCACCGACCGCGCCGCCGAGGCCGCCGAGCGCGCCCGCACGGTCGCCACCCGGCCGGCCGCCTCGGTGCACACCCTCGGTCTGGGCACCAGCCGGCTCCTGGCCGCGGCCACGCTAGACGACGGCCGCGTGCTGGTCGTCGTCCCCCGCGACGGCGGCCTGGCGACAGCGGTCCGCGAGGCCCCGGAGGGCGACCTGCCGGCGCGGGTGACGGTGACCTCCCGGTCGACGCGGCCGCTGCGCAACCCGCTCCGGGCCCGGCTGGAGCTCGCCGGCTGGCTGACCCCCGTGCCCGCGGACGAGGAACCCGAGCTCGTGCTGGCCTTCGCCACCGTCCGGCCGGACGACGTCCTGCTCGACGTCGGGCTCACCGCGACGCTGCTGCGCCTGGACGTCGCCGAGGTGCTGCTGCACGCGGGGGGCGACTGCATCGAGATCGCGCCGGAGGAGTACGCCGCCGCCCGGCCGGATCCGCTCGGCGCCGTCGAGGACGACCTCCTCGCCGAGCACGCCCGTCCGCTGGCCGAGCTGCGCGGCCGCGTGCAGACACGGGCCGGGAACGACCCGGTGCACCTGCTCGGTGTCGACCGGTTCGGCGTGCTGTTCCGCGTCGAGCCCCGTACCGGCTGCTATGACTTGCGGACGCCGTTCCCCGCCCCGCTCACCGCGCCCGGCGAGCTCCCGGCCGCCGTCCGGGCGCTGCTGGCCTGTACCGGCTGACCCTCAGCGGCCGGCGCGCGTCCCGCATCGAGTGCTACGAACTCGTGGTGATCAGCGACGGATGGCCACGAGTCCGCAGCGCTCGACGAAGGGTCAGGCGGTTCGCGCCTCGGCGGCGAGCGCGGCCAGCGCCTGCTCGAAGCACTCCCGCGGCGGCTGCACCAGGCCGGCGCCGACCTGCCCGGTCCCGGCGACCCGCCCGGCCATGCCGGTGTTGATCTGCGGCAGCCAGCCGGTGCGCGCCACGGCGAGGACGTCGATGCCGGTCGGTGAGCCGCGGAAGCCGAGGATCGGCACCTGCATGGCCGGGTTCTCGGCCAGCGTCAGCTGGTACATCCGCTCGGTGGTGGCCAGCGCGTCGGGCACCGTGCCGCCGACGAAGCGGACGATCGCCGGCGCCGCGGCCATGGTGAAGCCGCCGACGCCGTAGGTCTCCATGATCGCGGAGTCGCCGATGTCGGGGTTGGCGTCGTCCGGACCGTAGTCGCCGAGGAACAGGCCCACCGGGGTGTCGGCCGGGCCGGTGAACCAGCGGTCGCCGGTGCCGGCGGTCCGGATGCCGAACTCGGTCCCGTTGCGGGACATCACGGTGACCATCGTCGAGCCGGGCACGTCCCGCGCGGCGTCCATGGCGAGCTTCGCCGTCGGCATGCCGAGGTTGAGGAAGAAGTGCTCGTTGCCGCCGATGAAGCGCAGCGCCGCCGCGATGTCGGACGACGGCGCGTCCACCTCCACGACCGCCGGTGACAGCTCGCGCAGGGTCATCAGCGAGCCGGCGCGGTTGCGGTTGTGCCCCTCGTCGCCCATCTGCAGCATCTGCGCGAGCACGCCCTTGACGTCGAGCGGGTCGGCCATCGCGCGCACGGCCGCCGCCAGCACCGGGCCGAGGACGTCCCGCATCCAGCGCAGCCGGTCGAGCACCTCGTCGCTGTAGGCGCCGTAGCGGAGCACCTTGCCGAGGCCCTCGTTGAGGTTGCAGAACGCCTGCCCGCCCGAGACCGGGTCCTCCAGGCACCACATCCACATGGACGGCGACGTGACGCCGGCCATCGGGCCGACGGCGCGGTGATGATGGCAGGGGTCGAGGGCGATGCCCCCGGACGCGAGCAGCCCCTCGGCCTCCGCCACGGTCGTCGCCCAGCCCTCGAACAAGCAGGCGCCGATCAGCGCGCCGCGCATCGGGCCCGACGCCATCTCCCAGGTCAGCGGAGGACCCGAGTGCAGCAGCGTGCGGTCGGGGAGGCCGAGCACCTCGCGCGCCGGCCGGACGTCGACCAGCCGCGATCCCGCGGCCATCACCCGCTCGACGGCGGTGCGGTTGGCTGCGGCCCGGCGCCGGTCGAGCGCGAGCGCGGCGAGGTCGGCGGGGTCGCCGAAGCCGGGTGGGCGCCAGTCGACGTCGTGGACGTCCGCGCCCTGGGCGCGCAGCGCGGCGGAGAAGACGTCGACGCCCGCGGCAACCACGGTCGGCGGGCCGGAGAGGAGGCTCACGCGACCTCCTCCATGGCGCTCGTCGGCCGCGTGGCCTGGGCTGCTCTGTCCATCGACGAGCTCGCCAGCTCCCTCATGCCACCGCTCCCAGCAGGTCGAGGGCGTGCCGCGCGGCGGCGGCGTTGGAGGAAGACGTCATCGCGCGGCTCCCAGCAGGTCGAGCGCGTGCCGTGTGGCGGCGGCGTTGGAGGCGAAGACGGCGGCGCCGGCCGCGGCCAGGGCGTCGGCCTGCCGGCTCCAGCCCTGCGGGTCGGCCTCGGTGCCGATGAGCGCGACGACGGCGGGGAGACCGGCCGCCTGCAGCGCGGGGGCGAGGGTGGCGGCCGGGTCGGGGCCGGCGCCGTGGCCGAGGACGACGTCCATCAGCACCACCGCGGGCTCACCGGACGCCGCCACCCGGGCCAGCGCCTCGAGCCGCAGCGTCGGGTCGATCATCGGGTGCGCCCGGCCGACGGTCAGCGCGTCGTCCCCGAAGTCGATGACGACGTGGCCCGAGGCGGACAGGTCTGGGGCGGATGGGTCGACGACGGAGCCGAGCTCGGGTCTCAGCGGGGTGTTGGAGCGGACGTCACCGAGCACGGGGGCGGCCAGCAGCATCGCCTCGTCGGCGAGGGTCCCGCCGGCGTAGAGGCCCTTGAGGACGGCGCCCTGCGCGGCGGGGCGGGTCGTGCTCCGGGACGGCCACGACGGCACCGCGACGCCCATGTCGGCGAGCAGCGCCTCGACCGCGGCGGTGAGGTCGGGGCTTCCCGGGGAGAGCGCGGCCGAGCGGACCGGGACGGAGAGGCCCTCGGACGCGGCGCGCACCTCCTCGGCCACGGACGGCGCGGGCGGCTTGGAGACCAGCAGCACCCTCTCGGTGGCCGGGTCGGCGTCCAGGGCAGCGAGCGCGTCGAGCGTGCCCAGCCCGCCCACGGCCTCGGACAGGTCGCGGCCGCCCACGCCGAGCACGTGCGAGACCCCGACGCCGGCCGTGTCGAGCAGGCAGGAGACCTGCTGCGCGCCGGTGCCGGACGCGGCGACCAGGCCGACCGGGCCGCGGCGAACCACGTTGGCGAAGCCGAGGGCGAGGCCGGAGACGATCGCCGTCCCGCAGTCGGGGCCCATGACCAGCACCCCGGCGTCGTGCGCGGCGCGCTTGAGCGCGACCTCGTGCTCGACCGGGACGCCGTCGGAGAAGACCAGCACGCTGCGGCCGGCGGCGATCGCGTCGGCGGCCTCGGCGACCGCGTACCGACCGGGCACGCTGACGATCGCCAGCGCGGGGCCGTCGGTGGGCAGCGCGTCGAGCCCGGCGCCGACCGTCCGCAGCGGAACAGCCTGGGCGGGGCCGGCCGCGCGCTCGCGGGCGGCCAGCGCGGCGTCGACGGCGGCGACCGCGGCGGCCAGGGCGTCGTCGTCCACGGCGGCGATCGCGACCAGCAACCGGTCCGGCGAGGTGCCGTCCCCGGGGGACAGGCCCATGCCGGCGGCCAGCTCGAGGTTGAGCGGCGTGGCCATCGCGACCAGGACCGCGGTGACCCCGTCGCGGGCGCCGACGTCCCGGCTGACCTGCATCAACCGCACCGAGTCGGCGTAGACGCCGCTGCGCAGGGAGACGTGCCGCAAGCCGGTCGGAGGAGGGGACGCGCTCACGTGGCCGACCGTACCCGCGAGCTCTCTCAGCGGTAAGGCATCGGCGCGACGACGATTTAGCGCTGAGGTACTTCCGCGCCGTCCATGGTGCGTGTCACATTGGCGCCCCCTGGTGCCGGCAACGTCCGTTCCGCGGTGCCGGCCAAGGTCCCAGGAGCGGGTCGAGGAGGCACCCATGGCGTTCGGCTGGAAGCTCTACGGGGACGGCAAGACCCCGCCGCTGGGCGAGGCCGTCGCCCCCGACGAACGGTTGTCGTGGCCGCGCACCATCGGCATCGGCGCGCAGCACGTGGTGGCGATGTTCGGCGCCACGTTCGTCTTCCCGCTGATCATGGGGCTCGACGCCAACCTGGCGATCATGATGAGCGGGGTCGCGACGATCATCTTCCTGCTCATCGTCCAGGGGAAGGTACCCAGCTATCTGGGCACGAGTGCGGCCTTCGTGGGCTCGGTCGTGGCCATCCGCGCGGCAGGTGGGGACTCGAGCGCCGTCGTCGGGGCCATCCTGGTCGCCGGTGTGGTGCTCGCGCTGGTCGGCCTGCTCGTCCACTTCATCGGTGTCCGGGCCTTGAACAAGGTGCTCCCGCCCGCGGTCACCGGCGCGGTGGTCATGCTGATCGGCTTCAACCTCGCACCGGTGGTCGCGGGCGTCTACTGGCCGCAGGACCAGTGGGTCGCCCTGGCCACCATGTCGTTCGTCATCGTGGCCTCGCTGCTGCTGCGCGGCTTCTGGGCTCGCATCTCGATCCTGCTGGGCCTGGTGTTCGGATACCTGCTGTCGATCCTGCTCGACGCCACGGCCGGGCCGATCACCTCGCCGGACGGCACCGGCGAGATCGTGACCCGCGACCGGCTCGACTTCGCCGCCGTCGCCGAGGCCGACTGGATCGGGCTCCCGAACTTCACCGCCCCCACCTTCTCGATCAACTTCGCCCTGCTCGCGCTGCCCGCCGTGATCGCCCTGGTCGCCGAGAACGCCGGGCACGTCAAGGCGGTCGCCGAGATGACCAAGCGCGACCTCGACCCGGTCATGGGCCGGGCGGTGTTCGCCGACGGCGTCGGCACCGTGATCGCCACCTCGGTCGGCGGCTCCCCGACGACGACCTACGCCGAGAACATCGGCGTCATGGCCGCGACCCGCGTCTACTCGACCGCGGCCTACTACGTCGCGGCGATCGTGGCGATCCTGCTCGGGCTGTGCCCGAAGTTCGGCGCGCTGATCAACATCATCCCGGGCGGCGTGCTCGGTGGGATCACCGTCGTGCTCTACGGGATGATCGGCCTGCTCGGGGCCAAGATCTGGAAGGAGAACCGGGTCGACTTCGCCAATCCGATCAACCTCGTTCCGCTGGCCGCAGGCATCATCATCGCCATCGGCAACGTCACGATGGTCTTCAGCGACACGTTCGTGCTGGGCGGCATCGCGCTCGGCTCGATCGTCGTCGTCGTCGGCTGGCACGTGGCCCACGCGGTCGCACCGGCGGAGATGAAGAACGCCCTGCTGACCGAGGGGGGCTACGGACGGGAGCGGGGCGAGGGCGCGGCCCTGGGCGACGACCCCAGCTTCGACCCGTCGTCCGTCGACCGCACCACCGGCCAGGAGGCGCGGCTCGCCGCCGAAGGCCACGAAGGAAACCGCGACAGGTGAAACCCGCTCCCTTCCGCTACGCCGACCCGGGTTCCCTGGAGGAGGCCCTCGAGGTCCTCTCCGCCGAGGAGGGTGCCAAGGTGCTCGCCGGCGGCCAGTCGCTGCTCCCGCTGCTCTCCATGCGGCTCGCGGCGCCGGCCACGCTGGTGGACATCAACCGGGTCCCCGGCCTCGACACGGTCGAGGCCACCGGGGACGGCGTGCGGGTGGGGGCGCTGGTCCGGCACAATTCCCTGCTCGGGGGCCACCCCCAGGCCATGGCCGCCGCCCGGGTGCAGCCGCTGCTGGCCCGGGCGACGGCGAACGTGGCCCACCCCGCCATCCGCAACCGCGGGACGACGGTCGGCTCGATCGCGCACGCGGATCCCTCCGGGGAGATGACCTCCGTGCTCGCCCTGACCGATGGCTCGGTCACCGTCGCGACACCGTCCGGCATGGAGACCGTGGGGTGGCGTGACCTCTTCGTCGGGCCGCTCGAGACCTCGCTGTCCGGGCCGGCCGTCGTCACCTCCGCCTTCTTCCCCGCGCTGCCCGACCGCTCCGGGGCCGCCTTCGCCGAGGTCGCCCGGCGCAAGGGCGACTACGCGGTCTGCGGTGCGGGCGTCGTCGTCACGCTCGACGAGGACCGCCGCGTCACCGCCGTCCGCGCCTCCTACGTCTCGGTGGGCCTGACCCCCGAGGCGCACGACCTCACCGACGCCGTCGGCGGCCGGTCCGTGGAGAAGGCGGACTGGGCCGCCGCCGGTGCGCTGGCCCGGACCCTGGTCGACCCGGACGGCGACCTGCACGCCAGCGCCGACTACCGCCGGCTGCTGGTCGGCGTCCTGACCGAACGCACCCTGGCCTCTGCAGCTGTGGAAGCCGCCGAGAGGACCCCCGCATGACCGTCTCCGTCGACACCGAGCGGACGATCCGGCTGACCGTCAACGGTGTTCCACGTGAAGCCACGGTCCCGGTGCGGCGGCTGCTGTCGGACGCGCTGCGCCACGACCTCGGCCTGACCGGCACCCACGTCGGCTGCGAGCACGGCGTCTGCGGCGCCTGCACGGTGCTGGTCGACGGCGCCCCGGTGCGCTCCTGCCTGCTGCTCGCCGTCCAGGTGGACGGAGCCGAGGTGAGGACCGTGGAGGGCCTGGCCCGCGACGACGGACGGGGCGGCCAGGTGCTGCACCCGGTCCAGGAGGCGTTCCGCGAGTGCCACGCCCTCCAGTGCGGCTTCTGCACCCCGGGTTTCCTGGTGACCATCGCCGCCGGGCTGGAGGGCCGCGAGGCCTCGGCGGAGCTGACCGATGAGGAGATCGACGAGATGGTCGGCGGCAACCTCTGCCGGTGCACCGGCTACGCCAGCATCGAGAAGGCGGTCCGACACGCGGCTGCGACCATGCGGGACGTCCAGTGACTGCCTTTCGCGCGCGAAAAGCACCGGGAGGGGGACGGCGGTGACGACGAAACTGTTCGGCGAGCCGGTCCGTCGGCGGGAGGACGCCCGGCTCATCACCGGCCGGGGCCGCTACCTCGACGACATCGGTCCCGGTGCGCTGGCCGCCGCCTTCGTGCGCAGCCCGCACGCGCACGCGCGCATCGCCGACATCGACGTCGACGCGGCCCTGGACGTCGAGGGCCTCGTCGCGATCTACACCTACGAGGATCTCACCGGCCCGATGGCCGAGCCGCTGCCGGTGCTGATCCCGCACCCGCAGCTGCACGCCCCGCGCACCGGCTACCCGCTGGCCAACGGCGAGGTCAACCACGTCGGCGAGCCGGTCGTCATGGTCGTCGCGATCGACCGGTACGTCGCCGAGGACGCCGCCGAGCGGATTCTGGTGGGCTACGAGGAGCTGCCGGCCGTCATCGGCGTCGATGCCGCGAGCGCGGCCACGGCCGCCGTGCACGGCGACGTCCCGGACAACGTGGCCGCCCGGCACCATCAGGAGACCGGGGACGTCGAGCCGGCACTGGCCGCGTCACCGCACACGCTCTCCTTCACCCAGTACATCGAGCGCAGCGCCGGCATGCCGATGGAGGGGCGCGGCGTGCACGCCCGCTGGGACGCCGACGACGGCAGCCTGCGGGTGTACACCAGCACCCAGGCGTCGACGTCGGTGCGCGCGGCGATCGCGGCCAAGCTGGAGCTGTCGCTGGACGAGGTCGAGGTCGTGGCGCCGGACGTCGGTGGCGGCTTCGGCGTGAAGATCATGCACCCGTGGCCCGAAGAGCTGCTGGTGCCGATGGCCGCGATCGCGCTGGGTGCGGAGGTGAAGTGGGCCGAGGACCGTCGCGAGCACTTCATCTCCTCGGCGCACGAGCGCCAGCAGAAGCAGGAGATCACCGTCGGGTTCGACGACGAGGGGCGGCTGACCGCGCTCGACGCCCACATCTGGCACGACAACGGCGCGTACACCCCCTACGGGATCATCGTGCCGATCATCACCGCGACCCAGCTGGTCGGCCCCTACGTGATCCCCGTGTACCGGGTGGTCGTCGAGAGCGTCTACACGAACACGGTCATCGTGACGCCGTACCGCGGCGCCGGGCGCCCGCAGGGCTGCTTCGCGATGGAGCGGACGATGGACCGCATCGCCGACGCGCTCGGCCTGGACCGGGCCGTCGTCCGCGAGCGCAACCTCATCCAGCCCGACCAGTTCCCCTACGACCACCACCTGACGTTCCAGGACGGCCGGCCGGTCGTCTACGACTCCGGCGACTACCCGGGGCTGCTGGAGAAGCTGAAGGCGCTGGTCGGGTGGGACGGCGTCGACGCGCTGCGGGACGACGCCGAGGCGCGCGGGAAGCTGCTCGGCGTCGGGATGGCGCTCTACGTCGAGGGCACCGGCCCCGGCCCGTACGAGGGCGGGCACGTGCAGGTGCTGGGCAGCGGCAAGGTGCTGGTCTCCACCGGGTTGACGACGCAGGGCCAGGGGCACGAGACGTCGTTCGCGCAGATCGTGGCCTCCGAGCTCGGGGTGCCGATCGAGGACGTCGAGGTGACCACCGGCGACACCCGGCGCTTCCCCTACGCGGTGGGCACGTTCGCCTCGCGGGCGGCGGTGATGAGCGGCAACGCGATCGCGCTGGCCGCGCGCGGTGTGCGCGAGAAGGCGCTGCGGATCGCCGCCGACGTCCTGGAGGCCGACCCGGAAGACCTGGAGATCTCCGACGGCGTCGTCCAGGTCAGGGGGACGCCGGGGGCCTCGATCCCGCTGCGGACGGTCGCCGTCCTCTCCAACCCGCTGCGCTACGCGTTCGACGAGGCGGCCAAGCAGGCGACGCAGTTCGCCGTCCAGGCCAAGGACGACGAGCCCCCGGTGTCACCGGGGGACGCCCCCGGGCTGGAGCACCGCGACTACTACTCGCCGATCCGGTCGACGTTCGCGTCGGGTGCGCACGCGGCGATCGTGGAGATCGACCCCGCGACGTGGGAGATCGACGTCGTCAAGTACGCGGTGGTGCACGACTGCGGCAACGTGGTGAACCCGATGATCGTCGAGGGCCAGGTGCACGGCGGCGTGGCGCAGGGTGTGGGCGGGGCGCTGTACGAGCGGATGGCCTACGACAGCGACGGGCAGCTGCAGAACGCGTCGTTCATGGACTTCCTGATGCCGTACGCGTCCGAGGTGCCCGACGTGGTGATCGACCACCAGCAGACGCCGTCGCCGCTGAACCCGCTGGGAATCAAGGGCGCCGGCGAGGCCGGCGTGATCC
The DNA here is from genome assembly GCF_004571065.1 of Geodermatophilus sp. DF01-2. Taxonomy (GTDB): domain Bacteria; phylum Actinomycetota; class Actinomycetes; order Mycobacteriales; family Geodermatophilaceae; genus Geodermatophilus. The sequence goes on along the minus strand of NZ_SPQN01000047.1, from coordinate 18,119 downwards.
CCGGGTCGGCGGCGCTGGCGTCGGCGATCGAGGACGCGGTGGGACGGCGGATCACCTCCATGCCGATCTCGCCGACCGAGCTGTACGACCTGGTGCGTGACCCTTCTGCGGAACGAACGGCGGTCGCCGAGCGGCGCGCCGGGACTGGAGCGATGGCGTGAACCTCGACGGCTCTGCGGTGCTGCACGCCTCGCCGGAGGAGGTGTGGTCGGCGCTGACCGATCCGGCAGTGCTGGCGCGGACCATCCCGGGGTGTCTGTCGTTGGAGCGGGTCGGCGAGGACGAGTACCGGATGAACGTCGCGGTGGGCGTCGGGGCGGTGAAGGGGACGTACGCCGGCGAGGTGCGGCTGTCGGACCAGCAGCGGCCCGAGTCGTACGTGATGCACGCGTCCGGCGCCGGGGCGCCGGGGCAGGTGCGGGCGACGGTGACGATCGAGCTGACGCCGGACGCCGACGCGACCACGCTGACCTACTCGGCGGACGCCGTGGTCGGTGGGCCGGTGGCGGGTGTAGGGCAGCGGATGATCACCGGGGTCGCCAAGCGGACGGCCGCCCAGTTCTTCACCGCCGTGGACGCCGAGCTGACCGGCACCGTCGTGCCGATCGCCGCCGCCCCGTCGGCGGCCGCGGCGAGCGAGACGGGCGCCGAAGCTCCCGCTGCTCAGCCGGAGGTGTTCACCGGCAAGGCGGGCGTTCCCGCGGGAACGCCCGACCTCCGCACGCTGGCTCTTGGCGCACTAGGCGGCAGCCTCCTGACCCTGCTCGGGGTCGCCGTCGGCTACCGCCTGGGTCGCCGCCCTTAGTGAAGCTATGGCGTATTCAGTCCAACGCGCGCAGAGCTAAGCTAGCATCTGGTCGCGATGGCCTAACCAGACATCGAGTCCGTCTCTAGCCGTTCCCAAAAGGCGGCCACCTCGGACGGCACCGTTGCATCCACATCCAGTCCGGCCATGATTATAGCGGGCGGCACGGTCCGTTCCAGAAACGTCTTGTGCCCACTCGCCTGCCTCACGCGCGGCACAACGAGCCCGGAGTCGATCAACGCTTTCCGGAGGAAAGGCCATGCGCCATCGCGCGTAACGACAGTGAAGTCATTATCCGCAGCCTCAGCCACAAAGTTCGTATGCGCAAACACTTTGCACACACGCTCAAGAAGGTTCAATACTGCCGGGTCCACCCTTCGGGTCGTCAGTTCCGGAGCAGCAGCTGGCAGGCCACACGCGTTGAGTGTGTCTCTAATTTCATTAGGCGAGTACAACCAACGGTCACTCGCATCTCCGCGCAAGATCACGCCTTGGAATGCATCGACCGGAATGTCGCCGATCTCGAGCACTGTCGAAGAAGGTGCCACTACAACTCTTTGAAACAGGCACGGAGTGATCGCTTCGCAGCTCAGGAAACGAGTGCCAGTCAAATCCGTCCCACCGAGATCCAGACCGTCAAGCATGCATGCAACAAATTCGGCGGATCCGAGGGAAATGTCTCCGACCCGGAGTCCGTGAAGCCGAAGGCCCTCATGCCGCTCTCCCGCGAGTCGTCCGCCTGCCAAAAGGCCGGCATTCCGTCGTACACGGTCCATGTCGATGTCTTCGCTCAGAACCGCCGCCGCAAGAAGATCGATAAGACCTTGGCTGGGAATTTCATGGGTCAACTTCCCAGCCAGCAGGGCTGCTTCCTCGGGCAACCTGCCCCGTCGGAGCAAGCGAGCCAACTTCCGCGCATCGCCATCCTCCATTCCTTCGGAGAGCGGGCGTGAAAGGAAGTGCGCGAAGTACACATCATGCTCCCAACCCACACTTCCGGGAAGCGACCCCTCTCTAAGCATGGCGAGATACGGGGCGCGGGTCGCCACTTCTCGGACACCGTCCTCGTCCAAACCTTCCATTTCGCCGAGCAGTGACGCCAACTCTCGGACGGAGGCACGACTAAGCTCCCGCGTCTCTTGACGCCACATCTCAAATGCAAGCTCATCGAAGAAGGAGCGAAGAGCATCGACACTGAGGAGGGGAGACTTTGCCGCCGATAGCAGCTTTCCTGCGTCGCGCTCAAGGTAGGCATTTACGAGCCGATCAAGCAGACCACCCCTCGCTCCTTCGGGGGTGATGCCGCCATCGAGGATGAGATCAGCTGTTCGATCAACAAAGAACGGCTTACCGGCAACTCCTGCTAGCTCTCCACCAGCGAGCGCTTCCTCAACTTGCAGATAGGCTCGCTCCCCGGTCTCGATGCCGAGACCCCGACGATCAGCCTCACCAAGCACAAGTGCCTTACGCTGAGTTGGCCCCCATTCTTTTAGGCGTAAAGGTCGGACGCGCCAGCGTTCGCCCCGTCCAAGGCCACGCCCTACGCGTGCGAGGAATTCCTGTTCGTAGTACGCACTCCGGGCAGCCGCCACGAGCGTCCCGCCGCCCTCTAGTCCACCAATAAAGTCGGCCAAGCTGTTGAAGGCCTCATCGTAAGCCCCCACGCTGCCAATGAGCTCATCGAAACCATCGACTACGAGGGTCAAGGCACCTGTGCGAACCAAAGGTACAGCTGCGTCATAGGAGAATTTGGCCCGAATTCGGTCCAGTTCACCGGCCATCGCTTCGTCCAAGGCCGCCAGTCGACGAGCTTGCGCATCGACGTATAGCCACAGCGACGTCACCTCGCCCGCCAGATACCGGCGGGCTTGGTCGCGCACTACCTGCTTCAACAACACAGTTTTACCGAGCCCGGCATCCGCTGCAACAAAGACCACGTTCGTGAAGTCGGGCGACGACTCAGCCGCCGCGAGAAGAAGAGCTGCCGCGTCCCCGTCGGTTGGGGCAACACCTTCCAGACGCCCCAGGGACGGAATGAAGCCTGGAAATTCTGGAATGACCTGTAGAATGTTTCGCGCGAGAGCGCGAAGGTTTCCCATGCCCTGCCCGGCTAGGAAGCTTCGGTACAGCTGCTCCGCTTCTTCGTCGAAACGTGCATGTGTCGGTCCGCTCTCGTCAAGGCGAAACCTTGCGCTTCGAGATCGGCCGTCCTCGTCCCACGTGGCTCGGACGACATTTTCGCGGACAGGGGAGAAGGACACGCGGGTGCCAGGATCGGCGAAGGCCGCGAGGTCCATCCTTAGTCTACCAAGAGACTCCGACTCCTGCGAACCGGTCAAATTTTGAGCTTCACCATCTTGGCGGGAGCCTTGAGTTATGTTCACCATTGCACATCCGTTAGGGTGGTCACGCGAGTACCTGTCAGGTGGGCGTCGTTGCGTCCACTGGTCCGTTGCCGGAGCCAACGAATGGGACTCGCCCCTTCAGCGCCTAGCGCCAAGACGGCCGGGAAGTAATCCTCATCATCGGCTATAATGCCCAGCATCTCGTATCGACCCGCCAGGAAGTGAGCATCCTGAGCCAACATCTGGTCGACCATTCGCTGCCTGCCGTCTCGATACGTCCCAAGAATGCGCGCAGATGGGCGACAAGCAAGTGCCGTAACCGCCAAGGGGTTCAAGCGAATACCGTGTCGCAATCCTTGAATTCCTCCAATGTGTCGCCGCAGCAGCGAGTACTGCGTCGTGGCAGTTCCGTCGTGGGCGAGGAAACCCCCGTAGAACCGAAGATCCACATCCACCACCTCACCAGCCTCACGGTCCGCTAAGAGTGTTCGCTCCACTAGATCACGAGACAACTCCAGGCTGTCAACGACATCATTCGCCGTCCGGATTCTTGGGGCTAGGGATGAAAGGTCGGCCAGGACGAGGGCGGTGCTGGCCGGCGCCAGCCTGAGACGTGAGCGACGCCCACCTTGGTCCGAGATCATCGGTCCGCCGTGGAACGCTGAGCCGTGCTGGCTACGGCATCGCGTTGTAGATGGCGCAGAGGCGTGCCTCGCTGCGGGAGGAGGTCAGGCGGTAGGAGACGCACGCCGCCGTCCTCACGGCCCAGGGACATCGGCCGGCCGGTCGGACTGAATGCACCGGTCACGGGGCGGAGCGGGCGGCCTCGACATTCAGGGGGAGGCCGGTCTCGCGTTCGGAGACCTCCCACAGCACGTCGATCTTCTCCTGCAGGCGGTGCCGGCGCAGGATCGGCCGCCGCACGGCTGGGCCGTGGGAGCCGTACCGCGGCGCGTACAGCTCACCGCCACGCGCCCGCGGGTCGGTCGCGGCCCGCAACTGCGGCCGGGCGCCCTCGAACGGCGACATGCCCGACCGCGCCGTCATCACCTCGAAGAACGCCCCTACCCAACCGGCGCCGCCCTCCCGCACCGCCCGCGCCTGCAGGTCGGTGTTCGTCAGGCCCGGGTGAGCCAACAGACTCGAAGCCGGAACGCCGGCCGCGGCGAACCGCTGCTGCAGCCCCAGCCCGAAGTGCAGGTTCGCCATCTTCGACCGCGCGTACGCGCTCCACGCTCCGTAACCCCGCTGCAGGTGGACGTCGGCCGGGTCCAGCCGCCGCGCCCGGTGCCGCGCCGTGCTCGTCACCGTCACCACTCGCGCGGCCGGTGCGGCCAGCAGCGCCGGCAAGAGGTGCGCGGTCAGCGCCCAGTGCCCCAGGTGGTTGACGCCGAGCTGCATCTCGAACCCGTCGACCGTCGTCCGCTGCGGCATCGCCATGACCCCGGCGTTGTTCACCAGGATGTCCACGCGGTCGCGCCCGTCCAGCACCGTCCGCGCGGCGGCCGACACGGACGACAGGTCGCCGAGGTCCAGCGGCACCACCTCCAGGGACGCCGACGGGGAGCTCACCCGGATCCGCGCCTCCGCGGCCGCCGTCTTCTCCGGGTCACGGGCAGCGAGAACCACGTGCGCACCCGCACCGGCCAGCGCCAGCGCCGTCTGCAGGCCGAGCCCGCCGTTCGCGCCCGTCACCACCGCGGTGCGCCCGGTCAGGTCAGGGATGTCACGCTCGGTCCAGGCCATCGCGTCGTGGGCTCCTCCCGGGCCGCGTCCAGTGCAGCGAGTGCGTCGTCGTGGGTCACGTCCGTCGGCGCCGCCGTGTCGAGCGTCGCCAGCCAGGCGCTTGTGGCGTGCCCCTGCGGCTGCTGTCTCACTGGCGATCCGGGGGGTGCTCAGCGCGCCACTCGTCGAAGGCCGCGAGGAACGACTCGGCCATGTGCTGCTCGGTGAGCAGCTGCTCGCGGTCACGCGCGTCGAACATCCGCTCGGCGAGTGCGCCGGTGTTGAACTTGATCGCGCGGAAGTAGGGGATGAACGACGACGGCTGGAAGGCCCGCTTCGACGGCCGCGGCCCGGTGTCCGGGGGATCCCACGGCGCGGGCGCCGGCACCGGGTCGAGTCCGAGCGCCTCGACGGCGGCCAGGATCGGCTCGTCGTCCGGACGGTCGGTGAAGTCCCGGGACAGCTCGTGGAACACCTCCCTGCCGTCCGGGGCCACCACGACGACGACCGGTCGGAAGATCGACGCGCCCTCGTCCCAGGCGCCGAGCGGCTTGGCCAACCGCGTGCCGTCGGGGTCGCTGACCCAGCGGTAGGGCAGGTGCCAGGTGCGGTTCATCGCCAGCTGAACCTCCGGCGGGTCGGTGGAGGTCAGCACCACCTCCGCACCGGCGTCGGCGAGGCGGGACAGGGATCGGGCCAGGCGGACCGCCTGGGCGCAGCAGTACGGCTACCAGTCGCCGCGCAGGCCGAGGAGCACGAGGGCGGCGCGCTCGTCGGAGCGCAGGGCCAGCAGGTCGGGGGAGTCCATCGACCGAGCCTAGGAGCGCTCGTGCCGACCCGCCTGGTCAGCCGCCGGCGCGCGCCTCCGCACGCATGGCGACGGCGCTGCGCTGATCCCACCGGACGGCCGAAGCGGAACGGCGTCATCAGGACCAGCCGCCGAGTACACGCTGAGCGCCCTTTCGATCGGATCGAGAGGGCGTTCAGCGTGCGTTCGTTCAACTACTGGACCGCGCGGCGGGAGGTCAGGACCCAGCCGGCCACCGACGCCACGACGACCCACCCGGCGATCACCAGCACCGGCGTCGTCGTCACCCCCGACTGCGCCATCGTCACGATCGCCGTCGCCGGGTCCAGCTTCTCGGCCCACTCAGGCTTGACCGCCTGCAGCACCGGAAGCACGCCGAGCATCGTCAGGTAGGCGCCGGTCAGCGCGGCCGGCGAGTTGCCCAGTGCCGCACCGATCCCGGCGCCGATCACCGCGAACGCCGCACCAGCCGCGACGGCCACCACCACCGCGGGCCCGGCCGCCGTCCAGGCCACCGGGTCGGGGATCAGCCACAGCAGCGCCAGGGACAGCCCCGCCCCGAGCGCGGCGAGCACCGCGCCCTGCAGCGCGAGTGCCAGCGCCTTGGCCAGCAGCACCCGCCCGCGCTGCGGCACGAGGAGGAACATGGTCTGCACGCTCTTGTGCGTCCATTCCCCCGCCGTCGACAGCACGCCGAGCGCCAGCAGGACCAGCGCGGTGAGCATGCCGATGAAGCCGAGCGCGACGGCCGCGGGGAAGGTGCCCTCCCCGGTCAGGCTGGCCAGCACCACCCCCAGCGGCCCGAGGACGACGGCCGCCGTCGCCACCGCCCGGCCGGAGCGGGTGGACAGCGACTTGCGGACCTCCAGCCCGGTCAGCGTGCCGGTCGACGGGGCCGCCGGGCGCGCGGTCCCGGGAGCAGGGAGGGAAGAGACGGTGACGGTCATCGGAGGGACGTCCTCTCGGGAGCGGTGAGGGAGAAGAAGAGGTCCTCGAGCCCGTGCTCGAGGGGACGCAGGTCGGTCAGCACGTGACCGCCCGCGGCGGCCACCGCGCCGACGGCGGCGGGGTCGGCACCGGCGACGAGCAGCGCGCCGTCGTCGCGGTGTTGCACGTGGAACCTCGCGGCCTCCAGGGCGGTAGCGAACGCCGGGACGTCGACCGCGCGCACCGCGGTGCCGTCGGTGCCCAGCAGCGCGGCGATCGGGCCGTCGGCTACGACCCGACCGCCGCCGATCACGACCAGCCGGTCGACGGTGTGCTCGACCTCGCCCAGCAGGTGCGACGACAGCAGCACCGTGCCGCCGCGCGCCGCGTGCCCGCGCAGCAGGTCGCGCATCCATCGGATGCCCTCGGGGTCCAGCCCGTTGGCGGGCTCGTCGAACATGAGCACCGGCGGGTCGGCCAGCAGCGCCGCGGCGATGCCGAGCCGCTGCCGCATGCCCAGCGAGTAGCCGCCGATCCGCTGGCCGGCCGCGTCGGAGAGCCCGACGAGCGACAGCACCTCGTCGACCCGACGGTCGGCCACGCCGACCGTCGCGGCGAGGATGCGCAGGTGGGTGCGTCCGGTCCGGCCAGGGTGCACGGCGCCGGCGTCGAGCAGCGTGCCCATCACCGCACCCGGGTTGGGCAGCGAGGGATAGGGCCGGCCGCCGACCAGCGCCTGCCCGGACGTCGCCGGCACCAGGCCGGTGACCATCCGCATCGTCGTGGTCTTGCCGGCGCCGTTCGGCCCCAGGAAGCCGGTCACCGTGCCCGGCTCCAGCTCGAACGAGACGGCGTCGACGACCGTCCGGTCGCCGTACCTCTTGGTCAGTCCGCTGACCGTGATCATCGGGGTCCTCCTCCGACCGGCGTCTCCGGTTCCGGGAGGAACCTCTCGCTCCGAGGTCTCCGGTCGCGTCGGCCGGGCGGGCAGAACGAGGACTCCGGACGTCGCGACCTCGTCATCCGAAAGTCGACCCGGATCGGCGACGGACGGACGACGGGTCGGTGATCACCGCGCGCCTACGCTCGCCGCATGGCCGTCCGGACGTCGCTGTCGCTGCCCCGGCGCAGCATCGGCGCGGAGCTCGGCCTCGCCGCGTTCGGCGCGGTCACCATCGCCGTCGGCACCGGGATGGAGGCCCCGACGGCGTCCCCCGTGCCGGTGTGGGTCTTCTTCGCCGGCACCCCGGTGCTGACCCTGGCGCTGTTCCTGCTCCGGCGGACGGCGCCGCTCGTGCCGTTCCTCCTCGGCGCGACGCTCACCGCCCTCTCCCCCGTGGTCACCCTCGCGCTGCTGGTCGCCGCCTACGCGATGGGCCGGTACGAGCCCCGCTGGCCGCTGCGCGTGGTCGCCGCCGTGCTCGGCGTCGCGGCCGTCGCCCAGCCGTGGGCCGTCGACACGTGGCAGCTGGCCCTCGGCGCCTTCGTCAGCGCGGCCTTCGCCGTCCTGCTGCCCGGCGCGGTGGGCGCCTGGGTGCGCACCCGCGCCGAGCTGCTCGGTGCGCTGCGCGAACGGGCCGAGCGCGCCGAGGCCGAGCGGGAGCTGCTGGCACGCGACGCCGTCCTCACCGAGCGGACCCGCATCGCCCGGGAGATGCACGACGCCGTCGGGCACCGGGTCAGCCTCATGGTGCTGCAGGCCGGCGCGATCGAGGTGGCCGCGCGGAACCCCGACCGGGTCGAGCAGCTGGCCGGCCAGGTGCAGACGGCGGGACGACGGGCCCTCGAGGAGCTGCGGCAGATGGTCGGCGTGCTGCGCGCCGAGGACGTCGGCGAGGCCGCGCCGCTCGGCCCCCAGCCTGGTCTGGAGGACCTGCCGCGCCTCGTCGCGCAGTCGCGGGAGGCCGGCATGGACGTCGCGCTGACCGGTCCGGCGGAGGGGGCGGCGCCGGTCGACCCGGTCGTCGGGCGCGCCGCCTACCGGATCGTGCAGGAGGCGCTGACCAACGCCGGCAGGCATGCGCCCGGCGGCGAGGTGCAGGTGACGGTCGAGCGGCCGGCCGGCGAGCTCGTCGTCCGGGTGCTCAACGGGCCACCGGTCCGGCGCGCCGAGCCGGTCCCGGGAGGCGGCTACGGCCTGGTGGGGTTGGGTGAGCGGGTGCGCACACTGGGCGGCCGGCTCACGGCCGAGCCACGGCTGGACGGCGGGTTCGCGGTGGAGGCGGTGCTGCCGACATGAGCGACGTCCGGGTGCTGCTCGTCGACGACGAGGAGCTGGTGCGCTTCGGGCTGCGCACGGTACTGGAGTCGACCGGCGGCTTCGAGATCGTCGGCGAGGCCGGCAACGGGGCGGACGGCGTGCGGGCGGCGCGGGAGCTGCGGCCGGACGTCGTCCTCGTCGACATCCGCATGCCGGTCATGGACGGGCTGGCGGCGACGAGGCAGATCCTCGCGCTGCCCGAGCCGCCGCAGGTCGCCGTCCTCACGACGTTCCACGTGGACGAGTACGTGTACGCGGCGCTGGCCGCCGGGGCCGCCGGCTTCCTGCTCAAGGACACGCCGCCGCGTGAGATCGCCGCCGCGGTGCGCGCGGTCGCCGACGGGACGGCGACCCTCTCGCCGGCCGTGACGGCGGCCCTCATCGACAGCTACGTCGACCGCCGGGCGGCACCGCGACGGGCGGGGGCCCTGCGCCGGGTGGAGGGGCTCTCCGACCGCGAGCGCGAGGTGCTGCAACTGCTGGGCAGCGGGGAGTCGAACGCCGAGCTGGCGAGGCGGCTCTACGTCAGCGAGGCCACGGTGAAGACGTACGTCTCGCGGCTGCTCACCAAGCTGGAGCTGGCCAACCGCACGCAGGCCGCGATCCTCGCCCACGAGGCCGGCCTGCTGGAGGACTGAGCCGTTTCCACGAGACGATCGACCGGGGTCGTCGCCTGCTCCGCCGTCCTCACCGGACCGTCGCCTACCTCGCGCTGTACCGCGAGGTAGGCGACCACGAGGTGAGGACGGCGGCCGGCGTGCCTGTGCACCGCGGCTGCGTCCCCGAGCGGGGGAAGAACCCGGGCGGGCAGCCACTCAGGCGGGAACGGTCTCCATCGCCTCGGCGGTGAGCTCCACCGAGCGCAGCCGGCCCTCCACGCCGGGGAACTGGTGGGCGACGATCAGCTCGTCGGCGTCGGCCTCCTTCGCGAACCGCGACAGGTGCTCGCGCACCTCGGCCGGCGTGCCGACGGCGGTGTGGGTCAGCATCGTGTCGACGTGCGCCCCGGCCGCCGAGGAGAGCAGCAGCTGCGCCTCGTCGTCCGAGAGCGACCGGCCCCGGCCGAACAGGCCGACGGCGAGCCTCCGGCGGGCGGCGGCGTACGCCTCCTCCGCGGCGGAGCGGCTGTCGGCGGCCACCGCGTTCACGCCGGCGATCACGTACGGCGCGGCGAGCTGCGCCGACGGCTGGAACTCGCGCCGGTAGGCCTCCACCGCGGGTCGCAGCATCGCCGGCGCGAAGTGCGAGGCGAACGCGTAGGGCAGGCCCAGCGCGGCGGCGAGCGTCGCGCCGAACATCGAGGAGCCGAGCACGTACAGCGGCACGTTCGAGCCCTTGCCCGGGACCGCGTCGACGCCGGGGACCCTCGACGAACCCGTCAGGTAGCCCTGGAGCTCGAGCACGTCCTGCGGGAAGCGGTCGGCCGAGCGCGGGTCGCGGCGCAGCGCGTACATCGTGTTCTGGTCCGAGCCGGGCGCCCGCCCCAGCCCCAGGTCGATCCGGCCGGGGTACATCGCGTCGAGGGTGCCGAACTGCTCGGCGATGGTCAGCGGTGAGTGGTTGGGCAGCATGACGCCGCCGGCGCCGAGCCGGATGGACGACGTCTGCGCGCCGACGTGCGCGATCAGCACGCTGGTCGCCGAGGAGGCGATCGTCGGCATGTTGTGGTGCTCGGCGTACCAGACCCGGCGGTAGCCGGACCGCTCCGCGCACCGGGCGAGTGCGACGCTCGCCGCGATGCTGTCGGCCGGCGTCTGACCCCTGGGGATCGGCGCCAGGTCGAGGACGGACAACGGGATGCTCATGTGCTCTCGAGACCTCTCAGCTGGTGTTGCCATGCGAAACCACCGCCGTGGCCCGGTCCTTCCCCTCCCCCAACGGGTGAGGGGGCTCCAGCTCCGCTGCCGGCCGGCCGATGACCGTGCTGGACGAGAGGAGGCCGCCAGTGCGCACGAAGCGTTCGGCCGCCGAGCGGCAGATCGCCGACCTGCTGGTGACCGCGAAGAAGTCGCTGGACCTGAGTGTCGCCTTCCTCAGCCGCCTGGACGGCACGACCCAGCACCTGGAGGTCGTGGAGTCCGCGGTGCCGTTCATCCGGGACGGGGTGACCCAGCGGCAGGGCACGTCCTTCTGCCAGGCGATCCTCGACGGCAGACTGCCGGCGGTCATCCCCGACGTGAGGCGCAACCCGGTGGCGATGGAGCTGCCCGCGGCCCGCATCCCGCGGATCCGCAGCTACGTCTCCGCCCCCGTGACCCTCAGCGACGGCAGCCTCTACGGCACCTTCTGCGCGTTCGGGTTCGCCTCCGACAAGGAGCTCGGCAAGCGCGACGTGGCTCTCATGAAGGTCCTGGCCGGCGCCGCGGCGGTCATCGTCGAGCCCGAGGTCCGCGCCCAGGAGCGGCGCGCCGAGATCGAGGGCCGGCTCGACCGGCTCATCGCCGCCGGCGGCCCGGTCATCCACCTGCAGCCGATCGTCGACCTCGCCACCGGCACCCGCGTCGGCGCCGAGGCGCTGTCCCGCTTCCCCGTCGACTGGGGCCTGACCCCGGACGTCGTCTTCGCCGAGGCGCACAGCGTCGGGCTGGGCCACGTCCTGGAGCTCCAGGCCCTCGAGGGCGCCGCCGCACACCTGGACCGGGTCGGCGGCTACGTCGCCATGAACGTCTCTCCGGCCACGCTGCTCACCGCCGGCTGCGCCCGGCTGCTGCGCCGGCTGCCGCTGGAGCGGGTCGTCCTGGAGCTCACCGAGCACGACGAGGTCGAGGACTACGACGAGCTCGCCGCCGCCCTCGCCCCGTTCCGGGCCGCCGGACTCCGGCTGGCCATCGACGACGTCGGCGCCGGCTTCTCCTCGCTGCGGCACATCGTGGCGACCGCCCCCGACGTCATCAAGCTCGACCGCAGCATCGCCAGCGGCGTGGCCTCCGACCGGGTGCTCTCCACCCTGGTCGGCTCGCTGGCCACCTTCGCGCACGGCTCCGGTGCCCGGGTGGTCGCCGAGGGCGTGGAGACGGTGGACGACGCCGCCGCGCTGCGGGCGCTGGGCGTCGACTACGGCCAGGGCTGGTTCTTCGGCCGGCCCGGCCCGCCCGAGGCGCTCGCCGTCCCCGCGCCCCGCACGCCGGCCGTCGCCGTCCCTGCTGCAGCGCTCAGCCGCTGACGGTGTCCTCGTACTCGGCGCCCATCGCGCCGGTCTCCACCACGTCGCCGCGCACCAGCCGCGCCCCGTGCCAGCCGACCGAGGTCAGGGTGCGCGAGACGACGTGCTCGGTCCGCGTGTTCAGCGCCTCGGCCACCGGGTCGTCCTCGATGGGCGTCTGCGGCCAGGCCGCCGCGAAGACCTCGTAGGTCCCCCGGCCCAGCAGGAAGTCCTCCACCCCGGCGGACCACGCGTCCATCTGGGCGCCCAGGGTCTCCTCGATCGACGGCACCAGCCACCCGCCGGAACGGAAGCCGCCGGAGGTGTCCTCGTCCGGCCCGCCCGGAGCCTGCACGACCCCGTCCAGGGTCGTGACCTCTTCAGCGACCGCGCCCAGGACCGGGTGGCCGAGGAACTCCGCGACGACTGGGCGACCCCCGGGTCGCCTGATCCCGAGTTCGACTTCGGGCAGGCCTTCGCCTTCGTGCACATCCCGCGCTTCGGCGAGGACTGGACCGCGCCGTGGTCGAGGGCACCGACCCCGAGGAGCTCGAGGACGGCCCCGGCCACTACGTCGGCTCGGCGATGCCCGGCGAGCAGGGGAACTTCGCCATGGCCGGTCACCGCGTCGGCCGTGGCAGCCCGTTCATCGCTCTCGACGTCCTGGAACCCGGCGACCCCGTCGTCGTGGAGACCGTGGACACCTGGCACGTCTACCGGGTGACGACGACGGCCGTCGTCGACCCGAGCGAGAGCAGCGTCGTCGCACCCACGCCCGGCGGGGCGATGGACGGCGACCCGACCGGGGCCTTCCTCACCATGACCACCTGCCATCCGAAGTTCTCCACCCGCGAGCGGCTCGTCGTTCACGGGGCGCTGGAGGACTCGGTTCCCAAGGCGGAGTCGCCGGACGACCCCAGCGCCCTCCAGGAGGTCTGAGCGTGTACTCCTGATCTGGCGCCACCTGGCCGGGCCCCTCGCGGTGCGGGTGACGACGGCCCTGCTGCTGGTCCTCGCTGCCGCGGGCGCTGCTGCTCTCGTCGTCCTCCCGGCGCTGGACGACGCGAGGGGCCTGTGGTCACCGACGCTCTGACGACCGCTCCGGCAGCTCAGGCGGCCAGCGCCACGGCGCGGTCGCCGGCGGCCACCAGGGCGGCGTACCGGCCGCCGCGGGCGAGGAGTTCCTCGTGCGGACCGCTCTCCACGACCCGGCCGCCGGCGAGGACGGCGATCCGGTCGGCGGAGCGCACGGTCGAGAGCCGGTGCGCGATGGTGATCGTCGTCCGGCCCCGGCTGGCCTCGTCGAGCGCGGCCTGCACCGCCCGCTCGGTGCCGGTGTCCAGGGCGCTGGTCGCCTCGTCGAGCACCAGCACCCGCGGGTCGCGCAGCAGCGTCCGGGCGATCGCCAGCCGCTGCTTCTCCCCGCCGGAGAAGCGGTGCCCGCGCGCGCCGACGACGGTCTCGTAGCCGTCGGGCAGCGCGGCGACGACGTCGTGCACCTGGGCGCGGCGGGCGGCGTCCTCGATCTCCGCGTCGGACGCGTCGGGCCGGGCGTGCCGCAGGTTCTCCCGCACCGTCGTGTGCAGCAGGTAGGTCTCCTGCGCGACGACGCCGACCACCCGCGACAGCGTGGCCAGGGAGAGGTCGCGCAGGTCGACGCCGTCGACGGTGACCCGGCCCGCGGTCGGGTCGGCCAGCCGGGCGACCAGCGAGGCCAGCGTGCTCTTGCCCGAGCCGGTCTCCCCCACCAGCGCCAGCGTCGTCCCGGCAGGGACGGCGAGGTCGACGCCGTCCAGCGCGGGCCGGTGGCCGTCGGGGTAGGTGAACGAGACGCCCTCCAGCCGCACCTCGCCGCGCACCCGCGCCGGGTCCAGCGGCACCGGGTCGGCCGGGTCGTCGACCTCCACGGGCAGGTCCAGGTACTCGAACACCCGGCTGAACAGGGCCATCGAGGCGGTCACCGAGACGCCGACGTCGAGCAGGCCCATGAGCGGGCGGAACAGCGTGCCCTGCAGCGCGGTGAAGGCGACGAGCGTGCCGATGGTCATGCCGCCGGAGGTGACCGGCAGGCCCGCGGCGAGGTAGATCAGCGCCGGGATGCCGGCGAAGACGATGCTCATCGTGGCCATCCGCCACCGCCCGGCCAGCTGCGCGCGCACCTCGAGGCCGACGAGATCCTCCGACGTCGCGGCGAAGCGGCGCGACTGGGCGGGGCCGGCGCCGAGGGTCTTGCCGAGCAGCACCCCGCTGACGGAGAGCCCCTCCTCCACCTGCGCGTGCAGGTCGGCCAGGTGCCGCTGGCGCTGCGCGGTGACCGCGCGGCGCATCCGCGCCACCTTGCGGGTCAGCAGCACCGCCGGCGGCAGGACGACGAGGGAGAGCAGCGACAGCCGCCAGGACAGCACCACCATCGCGACGATCGTGCCGACGACGGTGGTCGCGTTGGACGCCAGCGACGTCGCCGTCGTGGTCACCACCGACTGCATGCCGGCGATGTCGTGGGTCAGCCGCGACTGCACCTCGCCACCGCGCGTGCGGGTGAAGAACCCCAGCGACTGCCGCTGCAGGTGGTCGAACACCGCCGTCCGCAGGCCGTGCATGACCCGCTGGCCGACCGTCGTCGACAGCCAGGTCTGCACCACGCCGAGGACGGCGGTGGTCGCGGCGACCGCGAGCATGGCGGCGACCGCCCAGACCAGCAGGCGCACGTCCTGCCGGGGCAGCGCCTCGTCGATCACCAGCCGGACGAGGAACGGCGTGGCCAACGCCACCACGGACGAGGCGACGATGAGCGCCACGACCACGGCGACCTGCCAGCGGAAGGGTGCGAACAGCGCGGTCACCCGGCGCAGCGGCACCGGGTTGCGCTCCAGCTGGGCGCGGTCGGCGGGGTCGACGGTGCGCCCGGAGCGCCCGCCGCCCGATCCCGTGGTCCCGTCGATGGCGACCACCTCCCCTCGCCGATACTGAGGATACCTCACAGTGAGGCAGCCACTAGGCTGCTCGCATGTCGGACGACGACGCCGAGGCGCTGGGTGAGCTGCTTCTGCGGGTCGCCCGGACGCAGCGCCGGCGGTGGCGCGACACCCTGGCGCCCTGGGAGCTCTCGCCGCACCACGCCCGCGCCCTGCGCGTCGTCGTCGACCGGGCCGGCACCCGGCTCTCCGACCTCGCCGAGGCCCTGCACATCGCCCCGCGCTCGGCCACCGAGGTCGCCGACGCGCTGCAGGCCCGTGGGCTGGTGGAGCGGGCGCCCGACCCCACCGACCGGCGCGCGGTGGTGCTGACGCCGACGGCCGAGGGGCGCCGGGCGCAGGAGGAGATCGCCGCCGCCCGGGCCGCCGACACCCGGGACCTCTTCGGCCGGCTCGACGCCGCCGACCGTGCTGCGCTGGCCCGGATCCTGCATGCGCTGACCGACTGAACTCGCTCTTGCGGTCGTGCGGACGGTTCTGCGGCGCTGCAGGACCGCAAGAGCGCGTGCGACACCGCAGAAGCCACACCCTGCGCCGGGCCGTGGCCGCCGGGCAGCTCGACCTGCCCGAGTTCGACACCCGCGTGCAGTCGGCGTGGGCCGCCCGGACCCGCGGCGAGCTGGCCCGGGTGACCCGCGACCTGCCCGAGCCACCGCCCGGCCCGCCGTCGCCGCCACCGCTGGGACGGGCGTTCTCCGCCGACGGCGCCGGCACCGCGATGCGGGTGCTGACGATCGTCTGGGCGAGCATCACGGCGGTGAACCTCGTGGTGTGGGGGCTGGTGTCGTTCACCAGTGACGGCGACGTCCACCCGTGGTGGATCTGGCTGAGCGTCCCCGGCGCCGCCCTGCTCGTCCTCTACACCGTGGGCATCGGCCGGCCGAGGCGCTGACGCCGTCGTCCCCCGCCGCTACGGTCCGGCCGTGACCGCGACCCTGACCCGCCGGCAGGTGCTCGACCTGCGGGTGCACGCCCAGCAGCTCGGCCGCCTCTCCGGCAGCATCGCCGACACCGCCGTCCTCGACCTCGGCGTCCAAGACACCGGGCCGGACGGCGGACTGTGGGCGCTGGCGCTGCGCGGGGTGGAGGTGCGGGCGCTCGCCGGCGACGAACCGGCCACCGTGTGGACGATCCGCGGCGCTCCGCACCTGTACCGCCGGGACGACCTCCCAGGGGTCGCCGCGGCCACCGCGCCGTTCTCCGACGCCGACGCCGGCAAGCGGATCTACGACGCGTCGAAGCCGCTCAAGGCCGCCGGCATCGGCAACCTCGAGGCGCTGGACGCCGTCGCTGCGGCTCTGCGGTCGGTGGTGACCGCCCCGACGGTCAAGGGCGAGGTCTCGGCGCGGGTGACCGGGATGATGTCGGCGCCGTACCTGCGGTCCTGCCGCCCGTGCGACGCCACGCACCTGTTCGAGATGCCGTTCCGGCTGGCCGCCCTGCGCGCCGGTCTGGAGCTGCAGCCCGGCACCTCGCCGCCGGTCCTGCGCCCGGCGCCGGGGCTGGTGCCGACCGAGGCGGTGCCGCCGCAGCTGGACGTCGTCCGCGGCTACCTGCACCTGCTCGGCCCGGCGAGGCCGCAGCAGGTCGCCGGTTACCTCGACGCACCGGTCGCGGACGTGCGGGCCCGGTGGCCGGAGGACGCCGTCGAGGTCTCGGTGGACGGCGAGCGGCGCTGGCTGCTCGCCGAGGACGCCGACCGGCTCGGCGACGTCCCACCCGCCTCCGGCGTGCACCTGCTCGGCCCGTTCGACCTGTTCCTGCAGGCCCGCGACCGGCCACTGCTGGTGCCGGAACGCGACCGGGCCAAGGCGCTGTGGCCGGTGCTCGGCCGTCCCGGCGCCGTGCTCGTCGACGGCGACGTCGCCGGCACCTGGCGCCCCCGCAAGACCGGCTCGAGGCTCACCGTGGCGGTCGACCTCTGGGCCGCCCCGGTCGCCCGGGAGGCGGTCACCGAGGCCGCCGAGCGGCTGGCCGCCTTCCGCGGGGTCGCGCTGAAGGCCGTCGAGGTCACCGGCTGACGACGGCGACCGGGCGGTGGCCCGGAGTCAGACCGGCTCGACCAGCACCTCGATGACCGGGTACCCGGACGCACCGTCCGGAGCGACCGGGGTCCGCTGGTCGGTCTGCACCTCGCCCGCCCCGTCGGTGGCCCGCGCGGCGATCCGGTGGACGCCGGGTGTGGCGTCCCAGGGCAGCACCCACTGCCGCCAGACGTCGACATCGTAGGGCGCCGCCAGCTCGGCCTCCTGCCACGGGCCGTCGTCGATGCGCACCTCGACCCGCTCGATCCCGCGGGTGGGCGCCCAGGCCACCCCGGCGATCGGTGTCGGTCCCGCCGGGACCGCCGTGCCCCGGGTCGGGACGTCGATCCGGGACTGCGTCTTGATCGGGCCCTCCTTGGCCCAGCCGCGCGGGATCCAGTAGCCGTCGACGTCCCAGGTGGTCAGCTCGATCGCCGAGAGCCACTTGGTGGCCGACACGTAGCCGTACAGCCCGGGCACGACCAGGCGGGCGGGGAACCCGTGCTCGGCCGGCAGCGGCTCCCCGTTCATCCCGACGGCGACCATCGCCTCCTCGAGGTCGAGGGCCGTGATCGTCGGGAAGCCGGCCGTGAAGCCGTCGACCGAGCGACCGATCAGCTGGACGGCGCCCTCCTGCAGGCCGGCCCGCTCCAGCAGCGCCCGCAGCGACACGCCCTGCCAGCGGGCGTTGCCTACGAGGTCGCCGCCGACCGGGTTGGAGACGCACGCCAGCGTGATGTCGGCCTCGATCTGCGGCATCTCCATCAGGTCGGCGTAGGTCAGCGTGTAGGGGCGGTCGACCAGGCCACGGATCTCCAGCTGCCAGGTGGCCGGGTCGACGATGGGCACGCGCAGCGCGGTGTCGATCCGGTAGAAGCGCTCGTTGGGGATGAACAGCGGGGTGAGGCCGGGGACCTCCAGGTCCGCGCCGGGCGGCACGGGGCCCGCCGGCCGGACCGGCCGGGGCAGCCGGATGGCCGCCCGCACCCGCGCCAGCCCCTCCCGCCCGGTGAGCAGCCAGCCGCCGACCCCGGCGACGAGGGCCAGCGCCGCCGTACCGCCCGCGGCCACGAGGAACCGCCGGCGGGCCACGCCCGGCGCGGCCGTG
>NZ_SPQN01000046.1 GCF_004571065.1 Geodermatophilus sp. DF01-2 | reverse complement strand
GATCTCCGCCGCCGCCATCCGCGCCGACGAGGAAGCCGCCCGGGCCGCGGCCCCGGCCGCCGCGCGGACGCAGGCCCTCGCCGCCCCGGCGCCCTCGCGCGCGGCCTCACCTGCCGGAGCATCGCCGGCGGAGCAGCCGCCCCCCCGGCCCCCCGACACCCTCGTCGGGCCCACGGTGGACGTGCGCGAGGACGAGACCGGTGGCATTGGCGGGCTGTTCGCCGGCGCCGAACCGGTCGCCTCCGGCCCGGCCGACCGCGAGCCGCGAGGGCCCGCGCCGGCCGCCGTCCCCCCGGTCGCCTCGGCCACGTCGCCGCCGGTCCGGCCCGCCGGGGTCCCGCTGGTGGGGCCGCGCCGGCGTCCGCGCTCCACCCGGCGCACGGCGCTGCTCGTCGCGGCCGCCCTCGTGCTCGTCGTCCTCCTGGGGGTCGGCGTCACGGCGCTGCTCGACGGTGACGACCGGACGGCCACGCCCGAGGCCGCGACCGAGACCGCGGGGCAGACCGCGGCTCCCGCCGCGGTCGATCCCGGTCCGCAGCCGGGCGACCGCGAGATGGTCGACGGCCGCACGTTCGTCGTCCAGCGGGTGCAGGTCGACCCCACCTGCGTCGGCAACTCCTACGGCGCGGTGGCCGACTTCTTCACCGCCACCGACTGTGCGGGCCTGGCCCGGGCGCTGTACTCGACCGACGTCGACGGCCGGCCCGTCGTCGTCTCGGTGTCGGTGGTGGACATGGGCGACGCCGCCGGTGCCCGGGCGCTGCGCGCGCTCGCCGACCGCAACGGCAGCGGCAACGTCAGCGACCTGCTGCGTGAGGGTGTCCGCTACCCCGGCAGCCCCGACCGGCTGTCGGCTGCGCAGTACGCCAGCGCGGTCTCCGGCAGCACCGTGACGATCGTCGAGACCGCCTGGGCCGGGCCCGGGGCGGGCGGAGGCGCCGCCGACCTCGACGTCGTCGCCTCGACCGCCCTGGTCCTGCCCATGCCGGAGCCGACGCCCGCCGGCTGACCGGCGCTCCCGGCGATGATCAGCTCAGATCACGATTCCCGGTCCTGGCTCACGACCAGTAGCGAGCCAGGAGCCTGAACGATCAGCTGACCTGATCATCGGGCGGGGGCGGTCAGGTGGTCGCGGCGGCCTCGGCCATGGCGGCCAGCAAGGCGGCCGTCCGCCGGCGGGGCAGCCGACCGGCGCTGTGCGGCGTGGAGTTGACCAGCCCGAACACCGCGTGCGCGCGGGCGCGGTTGGTCGCGGCGTCCGACGCGGGGTGCACCCGGCCCAGGACGTCGACCCACACCTCGACGTACCGGCGCTGCAGCCGGCGCACCTGGGCGGCGTCGTCGTCGGCCAGCGAGCCGAGGTCGCGGTCGTGCACGGTGATCAGCGCGGGATTGCCCAACGCGAAGTCGACCTGGAAGGCGATCAGCGTGCGCAGCTGGGCCAGCGGGTCGTCCCCGGCGGCGGCCACGCGCGAGGCGCCGCCGTCCAGCAGCCGCTCGCTGATCCGCAGCAGCATCTCGGCGAGCATCGCGTCCTTGCTGGCGAAGTGCCGGTAGATCGCCGGCCCGGTCACACCGACGGCCGCCCCGACGTCGTCCACGCCCACCGCCCGCGACCCGCGCTCGGCGAACAGTTGCGCGGCCGCCCGCAGGATCTGCTCCCGGCGTGACGGGCGGGCCGCGTCCGCGTGCAGCGCGGTGTTGACGTCCGTCACGGTCGGGATGTTAACGCGCGTTGACCCAGCGCGTGAACCCTCGTTAACATCACGCCCGTGGACGCCCCCGTGCTGGCCCGCAGGCCACCTGCCGACGCCGGAGCCGCGGCGCGCAACGCCGAGGCGCACGCCGCGCTCGCCGCCGACCTGGCCGGACAGCTGCGTCGGGTGGCCGACGGCGGCGGCGAGCGGGCACGGGAGCGGCACGTCTCCCGCGGCAAGCTGCTGCCGCGCGAGCGGGTCGACGCGCTGCTCGACCCGGGCAGCCCGTTCCTCGAGCTCTCCCCGCTGGCCGCCCACGGCATGTACGGCGGCGATGCGCCGGCCGCCGGGATCATCACCGGCATCGGCCGGATCGCCGGGCGAGAGTGCGTCGTCGTCGCCAACGACGCCACCGTCAAGGGCGGCACCTACTACCCGATGACGGTGAAGAAGCACCTCCGGGCGCAGGAGGTAGCGCTCCAGAACCGGCTGCCCTGCATCTACCTGGTCGACTCCGGCGGTGCGTTCCTGCCGATGCAGGACGACGTCTTCCCCGACCGCGAGCACTTCGGCCGGATCTTCTACAACCAGGCCAACCTGTCCAAGGCCGGCATCGCCCAGATCGCGGCCGTCCTGGGCTCCTGCACGGCAGGGGGCGCGTACGTGCCGGCGATGAGTGACGAGGCGGTGATCGTCCGCGAGCAGGGCACGATCTTCCTCGGCGGGCCGCCGTTGGTGAAGGCGGCGACCGGCGAGGTCGTCTCCGCCGAGGAGCTCGGCGGGGGAGACCTGCACAGCCGGGTCAGCGGGGTCACCGACCACCTGGCCGAGGACGACGCGCACGCCCTGCAGCTGGTCCGCCAGATCGTCGGCACGCTCGGCCCGCGAAACCCCCGCCCGTGGGACGTCGGACCGGTGGAGGAGCCGCTGCACCCGCCGGAGTCGCTCTACGAGGTGGTGCCGCCCGATCCCCGCACCCCCTACGACGTCCGCGAGGTGATCGCCCGGCTGGTCGACGGCAGCCGGTTCGCCGAGTTCAAGCCGCTCTACGGGCAGACCCTGGTCACCGGCTTCGCCCGGCTGCACGGTCATCCGGTCGGGATCGTCGCCAACAACGGCGTCCTGTTCGGCGAGTCGGCGCTCAAGGGCGCGCACTTCATCGAGCTGTGCGACCGGCGCAGCATCCCGCTGCTGTTCCTGCAGAACATCTCCGGCTTCATGGTCGGCCGTGACTACGAGGCCGGGGGCATCGCCAAGCACGGCGCCAAGATGGTCACCGCCGTCGCCTGCGCCCGGGTGCCCAAGCTGACCGTGGTCATCGGCGGGTCGTTCGGCGCCGGCAACTACTCGATGTGCGGCCGGGCGTACTCGCCCCGCTTCCTCTTCACCTGGCCCAACTCCCGCATCTCCGTCATGGGCGGGGAGCAGGCGGCCTCGGTGCTGGCCCAGGTGCGCCGCGACGGCCTGGAGGCCCGCGGCGAGGAGTGGCCGGCAGAGGAGGAAGAGGCGTTCAAGAAGCCGATCCGCGACCAGTACGAGTCCCAGGGTCATCCCTACTACGCCACCGCCCGGCTGTGGGACGACGGCGTCATCGACCCCGCCCAGACCCGCACCGTGCTGGGTCTGGCCCTGGCCGCCTGCGCCAACGCACCGCTGGGTGAGCTCGGCTACGGCGTCTTCCGGATGTGATCGGCGTGATTCGCGGTACCGGGAGTCCCCTTCATGGGTCCGGCGGTGCTCTGGCGGTGAGTGCAGGGGCACTCAGCGCCCGAGCATCCTCGAGGGAACAGTGAGGCGAGGCATGTTCGACACCATCCTGGTCGCCAACCGCGGCGAGATCGCCGTCCGGGTCGTCCGCACGCTGCGTGCGATGGGCATCCGCTCGGTCGCCGTCTACAGCGACGCCGACGTCGGGGCTCGGCACGTGCGCCAGGCCGACGTCGCCGTCCCCATCGGGCCCGCACCCGCGGCGCAGAGCTACCTGTCGATCGATCGGGTGCTCGACGCCGCTGTCCGCACCGGGGCGCAGGCGGTGCACCCCGGCTACGGCTTCCTCTCGGAGAACGTGGAGTTCGCCCGGGCCGCCGAGAAGGCCGGCGTCGTCTTCATCGGCCCGCCGGTCGCGGCGATCGAGGCGATGGGCGACAAGATCCGCGCCAAGCAGACGGTGATGGCCGCCGGCGTCCCCGTCGTCCCCGGCCGCACCGAGCCGGGCATGTCGGACGACGAGGTCGCGGCCGCCGCGGTCGAGGCCGGCTTCCCGGTGCTGCTCAAGCCGAGTGCCGGCGGGGGCGGCAAGGGCATGCGCGTGGTGCGGTCGCAGGCCGAGCTGGCCGACCAGATCGCCGCCGCCCGCCGCGAGGCCCGCGGCTCGTTCGGCGACGACACCCTGCTGGTCGAGCGCTACATCGGCTCTGCCCGGCACATCGAGGTTCAGGTGTTCGGCGACGCGCACGGCAGAGTCGTCCACCTCGGCGAGCGGGAGTGCAGCCTGCAGCGCCGGCACCAGAAGGTGATCGAGGAGGCGCCGTCCCCGCTGCTCGACGAGGCGCAGCGCGCGGCCATGGGCGCCGCCGCGGTCGAGGCGGCGCGCGCGGTCGGCTACACCGGGGCCGGCACGGTGGAGTTCATCGTCGACGCGGAACGGCCGAGCGACTTCTTCTTCCTCGAGATGAACACCCGGCTGCAGGTCGAGCACCCGGTCACCGAGATGGTCACCGGCCTGGATCTGGTCGAGCTGCAGGTCCGCGTCGCCGCGGGGGAGCCGCTGCCGCTGACCCAGGGTGACGTCCGGCTGACCGGGCACGCGATCGAGGCGCGGCTCTACGCCGAGGACCCGACCCGCGGCTTCCTCCCGCAGACCGGCACCGTGCTCGGCCTGCGGGAGCCGACCGGCGCGGGAATCCGTCTCGACTCTTCGCTGGCCGTGGGTTCGGTGGTCGGCACCGACTACGACCCGATGCTGGCCAAGGTGGTCGCCCACGGCCCGGACCGGGAGACCGCGCGCGCCCGGCTGGTCGGCGCGCTGGGGCACACCGCCGTCCTCGGGGTGCCGACCAACACCGCGTTCCTGCGCGCGCTGCTCACCGATCCCGACGTGGTCGCCGGGCGGCTGGACACCGGCCTGATCGAGCGGCGCGGCGAGGCGCTCACCGCGGCCGAGCCGGTGCCGTCGTCGGTGTACGCGGCGGCGGCGCTGTACGAGCTGCTGGAAGCCGAACCGGCCGGCCCGGTGGTCGACCGCTGGGACGTCCCCGACGGCTGGCGGCTCGGCGAGCCGGCCTGGACCGTGCGCCGGCTGCAGGCCGCCGGTGGGGACCCGGTGACGGTGCGGGTGCGGGGCGAGTCGTCGGCGGCCGAGCTGCGTGTGGGGGACGGCGAGCCGGTGCGGGGGAGCGCCACCCGGGACGGGGACGAGTTCGTGGTGACCCTGGACGGCGTCACCGCCCGCTACACCGTCGTCTACACGGGTGGGCAGGTGTGGCTGGCCACCGACGGGCGGGTGACCGCGCTGCGCGAGCACGAGCGGCTGCACGCGGCGGCCGAGGGCGCGGCCGGCGACGGCGCCGTCACCGCACCCATGCCCGGAACGGTGACGGTGGTGCAGGCCGCGGTCGGCGACCGGGTCGAGGCAGGCGCCCCGCTGCTGGTCGTCGAGGCGATGAAGATGGAGCACGTGCTGACCGCACCCCTCGCCGGGACGGTCACCGAGCTCGGCGTGACGGCCGGCCAACAGGTCCGGCTGGACGAGCAGGTGGCCGTGGTGACCCCATCGGCCGCCGACGAGGGAGAGTGACCTGAGGTGCTGGACTACCGGCTCGACGAGGAGACCGAAGCCCTGCGCAAGGTGGTGCGCGAGTTCGCGGAGGACGTCGTCGCACCGCAGATCGGGGCGTTCTACGAAGGCGACGAGTTCCCGACCGCGATCGTGCGGCAGATGGGCGAGCTCGGCCTGTTCGGCCTGCCGTTTCCCGAGGAGTACGGCGGGTCGGGCGGCACCTACTTCACGCTGTGCGTGGCGCTGGAGGAGCTGGCGCGGGTCGACTCGTCGGTCGCGATCACCCTCGAGGCCGGCGTCTCGCTGGGCGCGATGCCGATCTACCGGTTCGGCACCGAGGAGCAGAAGCAGCAGTGGCTGCCCCGGCTGTGCGCGGGGGAGGCGCTGGCCGCGTTCGGCCTGACCGAGCCCGGTGGCGGCTCGGACGCCGGCGCCACCCGCACCACCGCGCGCCTGGAGGACGGGCACTGGGTGGTCAACGGCTCGAAGGCGTTCATCACGAACTCCGGCACGGACCTGACCGAGCTGGTCACCGTCACCGCGGTCACCGGCACCCGGTCCGACGGCGGCAAGGAGATCTCGGCGATCGCCATCCCGTCGGGGACGCCGGGGTTCAGCGTCGGCCAGCGGTACTCGAAGGTCGGCTGGAACGCCTCGGACACCCGCGAGCTGTCGTTCAGCGACTGCCGAGTGCCGGAGGAGAACCTGGTGGGAGAGCGCGGCCGCGGCTACGCGCAGTTCCTCTCCATCCTCGACGAGGGCCGGATCGCGATCTCGGCGCTGGCCGTGGGACTGGCGCAGGGTTGCGTGGACGAGTCGGTGAAGTACGCCGCGCAGCGGGAGGCGTTCGGCCAGCCGATCGGCCGCAACCAGGCGATCCAGTTCATGATCGCCGACATGGAGGTGCGCGCCTCCACCGCACGGCTGGCCTACTACCGGGCCGCCGAGAAGATGCTGCGGGGTGAGCCGTTCAAGCGCGAGGCCGCGATCGCCAAGCTGTACAGCTCGGAGATGGCGATGGAGAACGCCCGCTACGCCACCCAGGTGCACGGGGGCTACGGCTTCATGAACGAGTTCCCGGTGGGCCGCTTCTACCGGGATGCGAAGATCCTGGAGATCGGCGAGGGCACCAGCGAGGTGCAGCGGATGCTCATCGCCCGCGACCTCGGCGTCGGCTGACTGGTACAGTTTTTCGTACCACCTGCCGATGGGGGTTTTATGTCCGTCACCGCGAGTGAGGCGCGTCAGCGACTGTTCCCGCTGATCGAGGAGGTCAACGCCGACCAGGTCGCCGTGGAGATCGTCTCAAAGAAGGGGACGGCGTTCCTCGTCTCGGCCGACGAATACCGCTCACTCAAAGAGACGGTCTACCTCCTGCAATCGCCCGAGAACGCTCGCCGACTCCGTGAAAGCCTCGCCGAGGTGGCTGACCGACGTGCGCAGGTGCGCGACCTGATCGAGTGAGGATCGCCTTCACCACGCGTGGCTGGGAGGACTACACCAGTTGGGTCGGCGACCGGAAGACACTGCACAGGATCAACCGGCTGATCACGGAGGCCGCGCGCAACCCCGGAGTCGGAACCGGCAAACCGGAGCGACTCAGCGGTGATCTGTCCGGTTGCTGGTCCCGCCGGATCGACCAGGAGCACCGCCTCGTCTACACCGTCGACGGTGACCAGCTCGTCGTCCTGCAGGCGCGCTACCACTACTGACGCGGCCATCCGATCCGCCATGATCCGCTGCGTGCAGGTCTCCGCCTTGGCGGCGATGGACTAACCCGCTGCCGTGCCGAACCTGTTCTCGGAAAGGTGGTGTAGAGGAGGAGGGAGCAGAAGCGTTGACTTGCAAGGGGGAAGTCGGGAGGATCGCCTTCATGACCGCTCACCGGTGGTTCCGGCCACGCCAGCCTGTCCCTCCGTCCGTCTCGACCTGGGAAGAGCTCCATGACAGCTCCATGACTCTCCAGATGGCACCGTCTCGGTTGACGGTCCATGTGGCGAGTCGGAACGGCTGGTACCGCTGCACGTCTGTCGAGGAGGCCCGTTCCCCAGCACGTTGATCTCTGCTCGGCAGAGGTGAGCCGCTGTTCTCGGACGGTGGTGTGTGCTCCCCGCGATAGCGGGGGTTGCGGAACCCCGGGTGGTCACTGCGAGACTGCGGTCAGTGACGACGGGGGGAGTCACGTGGTGGACGACCAGGTCCCAATCGCGCTGAGTGCGGCCGCCGCCTCCGTCTGGGCGAAGACCTACTACGACCGGGACGATCCCCGCGACGTGCCCGAATGGATGCCGCTGTGGCGTCACCTCGACGACACCGCCGCGGTTGCCGGTCGATTGTGGGATGCGTGGCTGCCCGTCTCGGTCCGCCGGGTCGTCGCGGCCGCTGTCGACGGCGATGAAGCCCGTGCCCGAAGACTCGTCGTGTGGCTGGCCGGAATCCACGACGTCGGCAAGGCGACACCGGTCTTCGCGTTCCAGTGCCCGCCACTCGCCGACGCGATGACCCGCGCAGGACTGCCGGTCAAGGGCCCGTACGCGAACCGTCGGGAGCTCCGGCACGAGCTGGCCGGGCACGCGTGCCTGGTCCGCTGGCTGGGCGCACGGCACGGCTGGGCGGACGTCGATGCCCACCGGCTCGCCGTCGTGGTCGGCGGTCACCACGGTGTCGCGCCGACGTTCCAGCAGGTCCGCGACGCGCCGTTCCGTACGGAGCTCATGGGCGAGGGGCGCTGGACCGAGGTGCAGGACGAGTACCTGGACCGTCAGGTGCGCTTCCTCGACGACGGCGACCTCTCTCGGATCATCATCCCGTCGCAGCCGGCGCAGGTGCTGATGACCGCGATCGTCATCCTGGCCGACTGGATCGCCAGCAACGCGGATCTCTTCTCCTACAGCACGGTGGAGCTGACACAGGTTCGGCTCGATCGGGCCTGGCAGGATCTCGACCTCCCGACCCCGTGGCACTCCGAACCCAGCAGCGTCGACGTGGATGATTTGGTCACCCAGCGGTTCGGCTTCTCCGGTCCCGCCCGCCCGGTCCAGGCCCGTGCGGTGGACACGGCTACGTCTCTGCACGACCCGGGCCTGATGGTGATCGAGGCGCCGATGGGGGAGGGCAAGACCGAGGCTGCCTTACTCGCCGCCGAAGTTCTCGCCCAGCGCACCGGAGCCGGCGGGTGCTTCATCGCCCTCCCGACCCAGGCGACGACGGATGCGATGTTCGGCCGCGTCCGCGACTGGATGGACAGGCTGCCCGGCAGCGCGCCGCACTCCATCTTCCTCGCCCACGGCAAGGCATCGCTCAACGACGAGTACCAGGGGCTGATGCGCGAGCGGCAGGTCACCGCCATCGCGGTCGACGACGAGGAGGACGCGCGACGCGGCCGGCGCAGCGAGGCCACCGGATTCGCCCCTCGACTGGCGCTGGCGACCGTCGTGCATGAATGGCTCCAGGGCCGCAAGAAGGGCGTGCTCGCCTCCTTCGTCGTCGGCACCGTCGACCAGGCGCTGTTCTCGGCACTGAAGAGCCGTCACCTGATGCTCCGTCACCTGGCGCTGGCGTCGAAAGTCGTGGTCATCGACGAGGTGCACGCCTACGACACGTATATGTCCTCCTATCTCGACCGGGCCCTGCACTGGCTGGGGGCGTACGGGATCCCGGTCGTGCTGCTCTCGGCGACGCTGCCTGCCCGACGGCGCCAGGAGATGGTCGCCGCCTACCGCGGCGGAAGGGCGGCGCTGGCCGGGTGGAAGGCGCCCGGGCTCCAGGCTCCCGACGACAGTGGGTACCCGCTCATCACCGCGACGTCCGGGTTCGACGAGGTGATCCACCTGCCCACACCCGCTTCGGGACGGCGCAGCGCGGTACGGCTGCAGCGCCTGGACGACGGCCTGGGGGCGCTGGCGACGCTGTTGGACGAGGCGCTCGCCGACGGCGGGTGTGCGCTCGTCGTCCGGAACACCGTCACCCGGGTCCAGGAGACCGGTCGCTTCCTGGCCGAGCGGTTCGGCGCAGACCAGGTCACCGTCACGCACGCCCGCTTCCTCGCCGTCGACCGTGCAGCGAACGACGCCGAGTTGCTCCGCCGGTTCGGACGAGACGGCGAGCGCCCGCACAGGCACATCGTCGTCGCGTCCCAGGTCGTCGAGCAGTCGCTGGACGTCGACTTCGACCTGCTGGTCACCGACCTCTCCCCGGTCGACCTGGTGCTGCAGCGGATGGGCCGGCTACATCGGCACGACCGCGGGGACGGCCGACCGACTGGCGTGAGCCGGCCACGCTGTGTGCTCACCGGCGTCGACTGGAGCACGACCCCACCGGAGCCGGTCCGCGGTTCCCGGCTGGTCTACGAGGAGGAGGCGCTGCTGCGCTCCCTCGCCGTCCTCCGGCCGCACCTGGACGACGACGTCCCGGTGGTGCTGCCCGACGACATCGCCCCGCTCGTCCAGGTGGCCTACGGCGACGGCGCCGTCGGGCCGGCCGACTGGCAGGACGCACTGGTCGAGGCGCACGCCACCGCGGCCCGGCACGCCGACGAGGCGCGGCAGCGGGCGGCGACCTTCCGCCTGGGAACCGTCGACCGCGCAGCCGGCCCGGTGCTCAACTGGGTGCAGGCCGGCGTCGGCGACGTGGACGACGGGCCGGGCGGCGAGGCCCAGGTCCGCGATGGCGCGATGAGCCTGGAAGTGCTGGTCGTCGTCCGGGACGCCGACGGCCTGCTCGTGCCGCCCTGGGTCACTCGGGAGCGGGTGTTGCTGGACACCAACCTGGAGATCCGCGGCAAGCAGGCGCGGCTGGTCGCCTCGTGCGCGCTCCGCTTGCCCCCGCAGCTGTCCGCGCCCGGCGTCATCGACGCGACCATCGCCGACCTGGAGGCGCAGTGCTGGGTCGCGGCCTGGCAGCGCTCCCCGCTGCTGGCCGGTCAGCTCGTGCTCGTCCTCGACACCGAAGGCCGGGCCCGAGTGGCTGGCCGCGACCTGCACTACACCCGCGAGCACGGCCTGGAGGTGCTGCGCACATGACCCAGCTGCCCCGATACGACCTCACCGCAGAGCCGTGGATTCCGGCGCTCGGGCTCGATGGTGCCGTGCACGAGCTCAGTCCGATCGACGTGTTCGCCCGGTCCGACGAGCTCGTCTCGATCGGCGGCGAGCTGCCTACCCAGGGCTTTGCGCTGACCCGCGTGCTGCTCGCGATCCTGCACCGGGCCGTGCGCGGCCCGGAGGACATCACCGACTGGGCCGAACTGTGGCGCGCTCCGGGACTGCCGGTCGACGACGTCGCGCGCTACCTGGCGCAGTGGCGGCGCCGCTTCGACCTGTTCTCGACCGAGGCGCCGTTCCTGCAGGTCGCGGGCCTGTCGACCGCCAAGGGCGAGTTCTCCGGGCTGGAGAAGCTGATCGCCGACGTGCCGAACGGGCATCCGTACTTCACCACCCGGGCCGGTCGAGCCCTTCAGTGCATCGGCTTCGCCGAGGCAGCCCGCTGGGTGGTGCACGCGCACGCCTTCGACCCATCGGGCATCAAGTCCGGAGCCGCCGGGGATCCGCGGGTCAAAGGTGGCAAGGGATACCCGATCGGCATCGCCTGGGCCGGCAACCTCGGCGGCGTGCTGATGCAGGGCACGACCCTCCGGGACACGTTGCTGCTCAACCTCCTTCCCTACGGGGAGCAGTCCCCGGTCCTGGGCTGGGGCGAATCCGACGACGACCTGCCGGTCTGGGAGCGCCCGCTACTGACCGCCGCGGTGGAGCGGGAAGGTGCGTCCCCGCGCGGGCCGGCCGACCTCTACACCTGGCCCAGCCGTCGGGTGCGCCTCGTGGGCAACGACGCGGGAGTGACCGGGGTCCTGGTCGCCAACGGTGATCCGCTGCCCGTGCAGGACGCGTTCTCCTTCGAGCCCATGAGCGCCTGGCGGAAGAGCGACGCCCAGGCGAAGAAGCTCGGCCGGCAGCTGGTGTACATGCCGCGTGAGCACCACGTCGACCGCGCATTCTGGCGCGGTCTCGCGGCCCTGCTACCCGCAGGGGCCGCCCAGCGAACCGGGGGCGCGGACACCCTGCCGCCCGCGATGAGCGAGTGGCTCGCTCTGATTCAGCTCCACGGTCATGTTCCGCACGACTACATGATCCAGACGCGAGCAGTCGGCATCGTCTACGGCAGCAACAACTCGGTGGTCGATGAGTTGATCGATGACGAGCTGTCGCTGACCGTCGCCGTCCTGCAGTCCGAACACCGCGCTCTCGGGCTGGCGGCCGTGGACGCGGTGAACGCCGCCGAGGCAGCCGTCCGGGCGCTCGGGTCGCTCGCCCGCAACCTGCAGGAGGCGGCGGGCGGCGACGGAGCCGGGGCCGCAGACCGCGCTCGAGAGCTGGGGTTCGCCGCGCTGGATGCGCCCTTCCGGCGGTGGGTCGCGGAGCTGGGACCTGACAGCGACCTGATCGAGGTCGAGGAGCGCTGGCACAGGCAGGTGCGGCGGATCGTTCGCGGGCTGGCCGATGAACTGCTGGAGGACAGCGGCCCTGCGGCGTGGCGTGGGCGCGAGGTCAACCAGCGCCATCTGGATTCCGCACGGGCCGACGTCTTCTTCTCTGCCGCCCTGGTCGAGGCGGTCCCCCGAGCCTTCGCCCCTGCCGAGCACCAGCCGATTCAACAGACGAAGGAGCCGGTGTGAGCACCGACGGAATGACGAGTGATGCGCCCGAAAGGCCGGCCGACGTCCGGCGGGTGCCTCTGCGCCGGTTGGGAGCGCTGGTCGACGGGCGCGTACGCGACCTGCAGGGTCGGTACCGGCGGAACCAGCCCACGGGGGTGTCCGACCTCGCTGCGCTCCGCCGGGCCAGTACGGCAGCCCCGGGTAGCGACCCACGGGTCTGGGAGATGACCGTGGCCGGTCTCGACGTTCCCGCGGGAACGTCGGACGAGCCGACCGACGACGAGCGTGCCGTGCACGCCGCGCTGACGCTGTACGCCATCCACCAGCAGTCGCAGACCGCCTCGATGCACCACGCCGGCTACGGCCTCGGTCGGTCGGTGCGGGCCCTCGTCCAGCCGGACAGGAGCAACGAGAAGGCGGTGCGGCGCCGGTTCGAGGCGCTGGGCACGGCGAGCACGTTCGTCGAGCTGATGGACCACGCGCGGGGTCTGGTGCGCCAGCTCCGTTCGGCCGCCGTCCCGCTCGACTACGGCCGGCTCGCCGACGACCTCGCCGCGCTCCAGGATCCAGCGACCGCTGCGGGCGTGCGGTTGCGCTGGGGTCGCGAGTACCACCGGGCCCGGCCGGCCGATGCCGCCGGAGCCACTTCTGCTGCACAGACCGAGCCCCCGACCGACCTGGAGGAGAACGCGTGACCCGCACCTACATCGACGTCCACGTGCTGCAGACCGTGCCGCCGAGCAACCTCAACAGGGACGACACCGGCAGTCCGAAGACCGCGTTCTTCGGCGGGGTCCGCCGCGCCCGGGTGTCCAGCCAGGCGTGGAAGCGGGCGGCCCGGAAGGCGTTCGCGGATCAGCTGGACCCCAGCAGTCTCGGCGTCCGCAGCCGGCGGGTTGTCGAAGTGATCGCGGACGAGATCCGACGCATCGACCCATCGGTCGACGAGGCGGCCGCGCTGACCATGGCCGAGGGCGTGCTGAAACAGGTCGGGGTCAAGCTCAAGCCGGCGCGCAAGAAGGAGGCCCCGCAGGAGTCGGGATTCCTGCTGTTCCTCTCCCGCCGGCAGATCGAGAACCTCGCGGCCGCAGCGGTGAGCGAGCGAGACGGCGGCAGCTACCCCGATGACGTCAAGAAGCTCGCCGACCGGGAGCACTCGGTCGACATCGCCCTGTTCGGCCGGATGGTGGCCGACCAGACCGACCTCAACGTCGACGCCGCCTGCCAGGTCGCGCACGCACTCAGCGTGCACGCCGTCGAGGACGAGTCGGACTACTTCACCGCGGTCGACGACCACAAGGCGGACGACGACGAGGAGGACGCCGGCGCCGGGATGATCGGCACCGTGGAGTTCAACTCCTCCACGCTCTACCGCTACGCCACCGTCGACCTGGCCGCGTTGAGCAAGAACCTGGGCGACCCGGCCGCCGTCCAGCGAGCGGTCGAGGTGTTCCTCGACTGCTTCGTCACCAGCATGCCGACCGGCAAGCAGAACACCTTCGCCAACCGGACATTGCCCGACGCGATTCTGGTCCAGGTGCGCGACGACCAGCCGGTGAGCTATGCCGGTGCCTTCGAAGAGGCGATCAAGGATCCCGACGGGCGGGTGAAGCAGGCGGTGAGCCGGCTGGCGTCCCACGCGGGCGAGCTGGCTACGGCGTACGGCCTGCAGCCGGTGGCGACCTTCGTCGCCGGCCCCGCGGCCGCTGGACTCGAAGAGCTCGGGGAGCGGCGGCCCTGGCCGGAGATCATCCCCGCCGTCGGCGAGCTGGTCGTCGCCCGGCTGGGAGCGGCCGTCGACGACCCTGCGGTGGCATGAGCGTCCTGCTGCTCACCCTCGCCGGGCCGCTGCAGTCGTGGGGATCGTCGTCGCGGTTCGTCCGGCGGGGCACGGAATCGGCGCCGACCAAGAGCGGAGTGCTGGGGCTGTTGGCGGCAGCACAGGGGCGCCGACGCACCGAGCGGCTGGAGGACCTGGCGGGTCTGCGCTTCGGCGTTCGGATCGATCAGCCCGGCCGGCTGGTGCGCGATTTCCAGACCGCGCGAAGCCTCGACGGGCGCCAGACGATGCCGCTGAGCTACCGCTTCTACCTGGCCGACGCGGTGTTCCTTGCCGCGGTCGAAGGGGAAAGGATGCTGCTCGACGTCCTCGCCGAGGCCCTGCGCCGTCCGGTCTACCCGCTGTACCTGGGCCGCCGCTCGTGCCCGCCAGCCGGGCCCCTGCTGCCGAAGGTGCTGGACGGAACCGTCGAGGAGGTGCTGTCCGCCGAACCGTGGGCGGCCAAGGCCTGGTACCGCCGCTCCGCGGCTGTCGCGTCCTTGCCTGAGGTGCACGTGGAGACGGTGATCGACTGCCCGCCCGGTACGGCGAAGGCGGTGACGGTCCGCGACCACCCGATCAGCTTCGATCCGGAGCGCCGTGAGTACGGCTGGCGGACGGTGCTGTACGACTCGGTGCTGGTGCACTCCCGCGGCGCGCGAGCGGTGGCTCGCGACGCCCACGACCCGATGGCGGCGTGGTGACCTACCTCAGCCGCGTCCGACTGAACCCGGCCCGGCGGTCCGGCCGACCGCTGTTGGGCTCGCCGCAGGTCATGCACGCCGCGGTCATGGCCGCGTTCCCGGGGCGGCTCGCCGACCGGACGTCGGAGCGCGTGCTGTGGCGGCTGGACCCCGCCGACGGGGAGGCCGTGCTGTACGTGGTCTCGCCCGAACAACCGGACTTCACCCATCTGATCGAGCAGGCCGGGTGGCCGACGCTCCCCACCTGGGAGAGCCGGGACTATGCGCCGCTGCTCGACCGGCTGGCCGTCGGCCAGCGGTGGGCCTTCCGGCTGACGGCGAACCCGACCCGGTCGAGGCCCCTCAAGGAGGGAGCGCCGTCGCAGAGGTTCGGGCACGTCACTGTGTCCCAGCAACAGGCCTGGTTGGTAGGTCGGGCGGAGCAGGCCGGCTTCGAGCTCCCACCGGTTCTCGGTCTCGACGCGCAGAAGCGTCCAGAGAACGGCCTCGTCGTCCGGAACCGATCGGTCGACCGGTTCCGGCGAGGAGAGGGGACGGTGACGCTGTCACGAGCGATGTTCGAAGGTCAGCTCGTCGTGGGGGACCCCGCCGTGCTTCGCGCCACGCTGACCGGCGGAATCGGGCCGGCCAAGGCCTACGGCTGCGGGCTGCTCACGCTGGCACCCACGGCGTCATGATGCGCAAGATCCCGGGGCCTCCGCCGTCCTCGCTGCCCGAGCTCGTCCGAGCAGAGGACCGGCTGTCCTTCGTCTACGTCGAACGCTGCGTCGTGCACCGGGATGCCAACGCAGTCACCGCCACCGACGAGCGGGGCACCGTACACATCCCCGCCTCGGGACTGGGTGCTCTCCTGCTCGGGCCGGGCACGCGCATCAGTCATCAGGCCATGGTGCTGATCGGGCAGAGCGGGGCGACGGCTGTGTGGGTGGGGGAGCGGGGCGTGCGCTGCTACGCGCACGGCCGTTCGCTGGCACGGTCGGCCCGGCTGCTGGAGGCACAGGCCGATCTCGTGACCAACAAGCGGTCGCGGCTGGCGGTCGCGCGGCAGATGTACGGCATGCGGTTCCCCGGCGAGGACGTCGAGGGGCTGACCATGCAGCAGTTGCGCGGCCGGGAGGGGGCGCGCGTCCGGCGGCTCTACCGTGAGCACTCCGCCCGCACCGGAGTGGAGTGGAAGCGCCGGGACTACGACGTCGACGACTTCGCCTCGGAGGACAGGGTCAACCAGGCGTTGTCAGCAGCGAACACGTCTCTCTACGGCGTCGTCCACGCGGTCATCGTGGCGCTTGGCTGCTCGCCGGGGCTCGGCTTCGTGCACACCGGCCACGAGTTGTCGTTCGTCTACGACATCGCCGACCTCTACAAGGCCGACATCAGCATCCCCGTGGCGTTCGACGTGGCTGCGAGTCCCACGGAGGACATCCCGGCGGATGCGCGCCGGGCGGTGCGGGACCGGTTGTTCGACGGCAAGCTCTTGGAACGGTGCGTGCGGGACGTCCGCCGGCTCCTCACGACGGACGGCGATTCGCCTGCCGATGCGGTGCCTGACGCCGACGTCGTGTACCTGTGGGACGAGTCGGACGATCCCGTGGCCGGCGGCTCTGGGTACGGGACGGACTTCTGATGGTCGTCCTCGTCTTGTCGGCCTGTCCCGCGGGGCTACGAGGACATCTGACGCGGTGGCTGCTCGAGATCTCGGCGGGGGTCTTCGTCGGCCACGTGTCCGCCCGGGTGCGTGACCTCATGTGGCTGAACGTCTGCGAGATGGCGTCGGGTGGCCGAGCGCTGATGGTCTTCAGCGTGCCGGGGGAGCAGCGGATGGACTTCCGCGTGCACAACCACCACTGGACGCCGACGGACTTCGATGGGCTCACGCTGATGATGAGGCCGGAGCACGCCGCGGCTCCCGCGGTGACGGAGGAGCCGCCTGCAGCGGGGTGGAGTGCTGCCAGCAAGCGCCGCAAGTACGGGCGTCGACCAGTCCGATAGCGTCCTCAGCGAGAAACCGAACGCAGAATCAGCACTTCGGGACCGAATGGGCAGGTCAGGAAGTGTGTGCTCCCCGCGTCCGCGGGGGTGAGCAAGGACGCCGGCACGCAGCAGATCGTGTTCAAGTGTGCTCCCCGCGTCCGCGGGGGTGAGGCCTCCCCGGCCAGCTGGAGGTTCTCCTTCCAGGTGTGCTCCCCGCGTCCGCGGGGGTGAGCTGGATCCGGTCCGGGGGCATCCTCGACCTGCTGTGTGCTCCCCGCGTCCGCGGGGGTGAGGCTGGCCGCGCTGTCGGCCGAGGCCGGCTTCGAGTGTGCTCCCCGCGTCCGCGGGGGTGAGCGCCTCGTGGAACGCCCGGTGCTCGGCGCGGACGTGTGCTCCCCGCGTCCGCGGGGGTGAGCGCGTCGCGTCCTCCTTGGACAGCGGGTGCGCCGTGTGCTCCCCGCGTCCGCGGGGGTGAGCCCCGCGAGCTGACGACGACCGCGCAAGAGCGCGCGTGCTCCCCGCGTCCGCGGGGGTGAGCCCCGCTGCAGGATGCGCAGCACCTGCGAGCGGGCGTGCTCCCCGCGTCCGCGGGGGTGAGCCCGGCTCGGGTTCGCCGCGTTTCCTCGAGGTGAGGTGCTCCCCGCGTCCGCGGGGGTGAGCCCGGGCTCACCGCGCCGAGTGCGTCCTTCGCGGCGTGCTCCCCGCGTCCGCGGGGGTGAGCCCTGCCCGGCCACGTGCTCCGGGGTCAACCGGGCGTGCTCCCCGCGTCCGCGGGGGTGAGCCCCAGCTGAAGAAGTGCCACAGCAGCCAGCCACTGTGCTCCCCGCGTCCGCGGGGGTGAGCCCCGGGCGTGATGGCGGCATCACAGCCTGCGACGGTGCTCCCCGCGTCCGCGGGGGTGAGCCCAAGGCCAACTTCGGCAAGCTCGCCTACCGGTTGTGCTCCCCGCGTCCGCGGGGGTGAGCCCGGGCGCTGCCGGCCGCGGGCTTCGTAGGCGTCGTGCTCCCCGCGTCCGCGGGGGTGAGCCCATGTCGTCGTCCTCCTGGTCGAGCATGGGTAGGTGCTCCCCGCGTCCGCGGGGGTGAGCCGGCGGCCGCGGCCGGCCAGAACAGCAGCCCGCTGTGCTCCCCGCGTCCGCGGGGGTGAGCCGGCCGCGCCTCATGCCGGGTGCCTGCGGTGACCGTGCTCCCCGCGTCCGCGGGGGTGAGCCCGACTGCGCGGAAAACATGCCGGCGTCCTCGACCGTGCTCCCCGCGTCCGCGGGGGTGAGCCCAAGTTCAGCCGCAGCGCCTCCGTCGGCAGCTCGTGCTCCCCGCGTCCGCGGGGGTGAGCCCTGCTGGTGCGGCGGGCTGCAGCTGGGCCAGTCGTGCTCCCCGCGTCCGCGGGGGTGAGCCCACCCCGACGGACCCGCCCGGGGGGACGTCGGCGTGCTCCCCGCGTCCGCGGGGGTGAGCCACGGAAGTCGGCGACCGGTGACGGGTGTCAGGTGGTGCTCCCCGCGTCCGCGGGGGTGAGCCGCGCTGACCGACGCCGCCACCTGGCTGCGGTCGGTGCTCCCCGCGTCCGCGGGGGTGAGCCCTGCCCCACCTGCGCACGGGCGCTGGCCGCCGAGTGCTCCCCGCGTCCGCGGGGGTGAGCCCTCGTGCATGCCCTGCGAGCCGCTCAGCTCCGCGTGCTCCCCGCGTCCGCGGGGGTGAGCCGTTTTTCCCGACAGGGGTTGACGTGACGCTGACGTGCTCCCCGCGTCCGCGGGGGTGAGCCCATCCACTTCGTCATGTCGCAGGACCCGGCCGTGTGCTCCCCGCGTCCGCGGGGGTGAGCCCAGCTCCGGGGGCACCGCCATCGTCGGGCACCAGTGCTCCCCGCGTCCGCGGGGGTGAGCCCAGGGACCGGGCAGACCACTTCGGTGGCGGCGGGTGCTCCCCGCGTCCGCGGGGGTGAGCCCCGCTGATCAGTGCGGAGGCTCTGGCGGAAAAAGTGCTCCCCGCGTCCGCGGGGGTGAGCCGGTGGGCGGCGCGTCGAAGGGGATGGCGTCAACGTGCTCCCCGCGTCCGCGGGGGTGAGCCCTGCCCGCTGTGCGTCCTCCGTGCGGAGGAGCAGTGCTCCCCGCGTCCGCGGGGGTGAGCCCGGTGCTGCCGGTGCCGTCCGCGTAGGAGGACGGTGCTCCCCGCGTCCGCGGGGGTGAGCCGCTGTTGCCGCGACCACCGGGGACGCCCTGCAGGTGCTCCCCGCGTCCGCGGGGGTGAGCTGCCGGAGTGCTGCTGTGACCCGCCGTCCGGACGGTGCTCCCCGCGTCCGCGGGGGTGAGCCGCGCGCCGACTGGCGTCGCGCGCAGTTGGACAAGTGCTCCCCGCGTCCGCGGGGGTGAGCCCACGGGTCGGCCGAGGCGGTCGTGATACAGCCGGTGCTCCCCGCGTCCGCGGGGGTGAGCCCACGGGTCGGCCGAGGCGGTCGTGATACAGCCGGTGCTCCCCGCGTCCGCGGGGGTGAGCCGGCCGGGCCGGTCTGCCCGAACCACAGGTGCTCGTGCTCCCCGCGTCCGCGGGGGTGAGCCGGCCTACACGCCGCGCACCTGGGACGGGCAGATGTGCTCCCCGCGTCCGCGGGGGTGAGCCGCAGCAGGACCGGACCGCCGGCGTGCCGACCCCGTGCTCCCCGCGTCCGCGGGCGTGAGCCGCGGTCCCACTGCGGGTTCGACAGGTTCGCCAGGTGCTCCCCGCGTCCGCGGGGGTGAGCCCAGGGACCGGGCAGACCACCTCGGTGGCGGCGGGTGCTCCCCGCGTCCGCGGGGGTGAGCCCCGCGACGCGGCCAACATCCGCTGGTCGGGCACGTGCTCCCCGCGTCCGCGGGGGTGAGCCCGCCCGGTACGTCGAGCTCGACCGCACGGACACGGTGCTCCCCGCGTCCGCGGGGGTGAGCCCCGGGCGTCGCCCTCGGCGAGCGTCTTCTCGAAGTGCTCCCCGCGTCCGCGGGGGTGAGCCGTCCGCGATGTCGCCGCGGGCGATGCCCAGCTGGTGCTCCCCGCGTCCGCGGGGGTGAGCCACCGGTGGTCACCGACCGGTAGGCCCGCAGGTCGGTGCTCCCCGCGTCCGCGGGGGTGAGCCGGCGCCCAGCGCTGTCCCGGCCAGGAACAGCGCGTGCTCCCCGCGTCCGCGGGGGTGAGCCCCTGGCCGGCGCCGGCCACGCCGTTGGGCTCGGGTGCTCCCCGCGTCCGCGGGGGTGAGCCGCCCTTGAAGTCCTGCGGTGCCACGGTCGTCGGGTGCTCCCCGCGTCCGCGGGGGTGAGCCGTCCGCGTGGTCGGCGTGGCCGCGGGCGACGGCGTGCTCCCCGCGTCCGCGGGGGTGAGCCCGCTCCGTGGCTGGCCGAACAGCTGCGGCTGGCGTGCTCCCCGCGTCCGCGGGGGTGAGCCTCCGCCACGGGCCGATCACGACCGCCGGCGCGCGTGCTCCCCGCGTCCGCGGGGGTGAGCCCACCGCCCCGCCGCCGAGGGCGGCTGCACCCGCGTGCTCCCCGCGTCCGCGGGGGTGAGCCCCAGCCGCGGATCATGTCGTCGGTCACCGCCAGGTGCTCCCCGCGTCCGCGGGGGTGAGCCCATGACCGCCGAAGCGGTCGGTGCGGTCGTCGGGTGCTCCCCGCGTCCGCGGGGGTGAGCCCGCCGGGTCGTCGACGGCGGTCAGGGCGTAAGTGTGCTCCCCGCGTCCGCGGGGGTGAGCCGCTGGCCCCGGCCAGCGGGTGGTCGAGGCGGGCGTGCTCCCCGCGTCCGCGGGGGTGAGCCCCCGCCGATGCTGCGGGCGGCGCTCCGGCTGGCGTGCTCCCCGCGTCCGCGGGGGTGAGCCCCAGTGGCGTCGCGAGGTAGTCGACCATCCGGTGTGCTCCCCGCGTCCGCGGGGGTGAGCCCCCCGGGGGGCGCGGCGCGTCGGGCGCACCGGCGTGGTCCCCGCGTCCGCGGGGGTGAGCCCGGATCGACTCTGCGCCAGCGGAGGAGGGTGCGGTGCTCCCCGCGTCCGCGGGGGTGAGCCCACCTGACCGACACCGCCGATCACCCCGCCCAGGTGCTCCCCGCGTCCGTGGGGTGAGCCGTCGCCGACCGTGCCGCCCCACAGGGAGGAGAGGTGCTCCCGCGTCCGCGGGGTTAAGCCCACCCCCGTGGGCTTTACCTTGGCGAGCTTCGCGCGTGCTCCTCGCGCCCGCGGGGAGCTGCCTACGGGCGGGGCGTCACGCTCCAGTCAGACCCCCTAGCGGCGGATGTCGTCCCATCGTCTGCGGGGATGCCCCTTGCAGGTTCGCCGTCGCAAAGCCGAGAAATTGCGCGAACTGCGCAGTCTTCTCAGCTCACCGCTTGATCTGCGCAGGTTGGTGCTGTCACGATTCCCGGGAGCTCCCGACGGCGGGAGCGCCCCGGACGGCGGGGAGACCGTGGAGGTTCCGCGTGGACGTGCAACTCCTTCTGGCACTGGTCCTGGGCATCGCGACGATCGTCGTGCTGGTCCTGTGGACCCGCCTCGACGCCTTCGTGGCACTGTTGATTGCCGCGCTGGTCACCGGCCTGCTCGCCGGGCTGCCGATCGGTGAGACGATCGCCTCGATCACGACCGGGTTCGGGAACACCCTGGGCTCGATCGGCATCGTGATCGGTCTGGGCGTGGCAATCGGCAAGATGCTCGAGGTCTCCGGCGCGGCCGAGCGGCTGGCGCGCGCGTTCGTCAAGGCGCTCGGCCGGGGCCGCGAGCACTGGGCCATGGCCGGCACCGGCGCGGTGGTCTCGATTCCGGTCTTCTGCGACTCCGGATACGTCATCATGAATCCGCTGGCGCGGTCCATCGCCCGCCGAATCAGGGGCCGCTACGTCGTGCTGGCTCTCGCCCTCGGCTGCGGGATGACGTTGACCCACCACCTCGTCCCGCCGACGCCGGGTCCGCTGGCCGTGGCCGGCATCCTCGGCGCCCAGATCGGCGCTCTTATCCTGGCCGGGCTGGTGTTCACGCTCCTGCT
Source organism: Geodermatophilus sp. DF01-2 (assembly GCF_004571065.1). GTDB lineage: Bacteria > Actinomycetota > Actinomycetes > Mycobacteriales > Geodermatophilaceae > Geodermatophilus. Next base: position 14,360 of record NZ_SPQN01000046.1, on the reverse strand, counting down.
GATCCCGGTGGTGATCGGCTACGCGGCCTGGATGGGCCCCAAGCTGGAGAGCGAGGTCAACGAGCAGGTGCGGGAGGCCGTGTACGCCGGCGTCGCCGAGACGACCTCCGGGGCCACGGGCTCGGCCTCGGCAGCCAGGACCATCACCTCCAATCGGCAGGGCTCCGGCGACATCCCGCGGCCGATCGAGGAAGGTGAGCCCCCGGCCGACGAGCCGCTCGCCCACCAGCTGGGGGAGACCCCCGAAGGCGGGAAGCCGCACAAGGTCGGCTTGCTGGTGGCCTCGCTGCCATTGTTCGTCCCGCTGCTGCTCATCGTGCTCAACACGGTCACCACGGCCATCGACCGGAACGCCCTGGGCGCTCTGGACCCGGACCAGGAGTACACGCCAACCGGCTTCGCCGGTGTCATGGCCTTTATCGGGAACCCGGTCATCGCCCTGCTGGTGGGCATCATCCTCGCCGTCTACCTGCTGCTTCCGCGCTGGACGCCGCGCCGGCGGGTGCACCACTGGCTGGCCGAGGCCGCGGCGTCCGCCGGCCTGATCATCCTGATCACCGGAGCCGGCGGCGCCCTCGGCCAGGTATTGCGTGACTCCGGTGTCGGCGACGAGCTCGCCGAGGCCATCGCCCAGCTGGCGCTGCCCAGCGTGCTGGTGCCCTTCCTGGTCGCCTCCCTGGTCCGGCTGGCGCAGGGCTCGGGCACCGTGGCCATGATCACGGCTGCGTCGGTGTCCGCCCCCCTGGTCATCGAACTGGGTCTCTCGCCGCTGCTGGCCGCGCTGGCCTGCTGTGCGGGCTCGATGGTGTTCAGCTACTTCAACGACTCCTACTTCTGGGTCGTCACCCGGTTCACCGGACTGGACGGCACGGCGGCACTCCAGGGCTGGTCGGGGATCACCACGGCGGTCTGGGCCGCGTCCCTGCCCCTGCTGCTGATCGCCAGCCTGTTCCTCTGAGGCCGAGGGGATCCGCTCGATGGCCTCCGTCCTCGTCGTCGCCGACGATCTCACCGGCGCCAACGCGGCCGCCGCCGGCTTCGCCGCGGCCGGTCTGCGGTCGGTGACGGCGAGCGCGGCCGACCGCGCCGACGTCGTCGCCGAGATGGTGTCCCGCTTCGACGTGGTGGTCGCGACCACCGACGCCCGGCACGCGCCGCCCGAGGTCGCGGCCGAGCGGACGCGGGCGGTGGTCCGCGCGGGCTGGCCGACGCGGCTGGTGTGCAACCGGATCGACACCACGCTGCGCGGCAACGTCGGCGCGACCACCGCAGCGGTGCTCACGGAGGTGCGGGAACTCACCGGCTCCCGGGCCGTGGCGCTGTGCGCCCCGGCCCATCCGGGCGCCGGGCGGCACACCATCGGCGGCCACCAGCTGCTGGGCGGCCGTCGGCTGGAGGAGACGGAGGTGGCCCGCGACGCGCGGACGCCGATGCGCACCTCCGACGTGGTGGCGATCGTGCAGCAGCAGGCGCAGCTCGCCGCCCGCGCGGTGCCGATGGCCGCGGTCACCGGCCCGGCCGACGAGCTGGTGGACCACCTGCGCACCGCGCTGACCGACGGCGTGGACCTGCTGGTCGCCGACGCCACCACCGAGGAGCACCTGGACCGGGTCGCCGCCGCGGCGGTCGCGGCCGCCGAGGGGCTGGACCTGGTGTGGGTCACCAGCGACCCGGGGCCCGGCTCGGTCGCGCTGGCCCGCGCGCTGGGCCTGGACCGCGCGGTGGCCGGGGCGCCGCTGCTGGTCGTCTCGGGCTCGGCGACCGACCTGACCCGCCAGCAGCTGCGCACGCTGGCGGGGGAGGAGCTGGTCACGGTGCACCGGGTGCCGACGCTCCCCGACAGCGCCGTCCCGGACGCCGACGCGACCACCCGGCTGCTCGACGAGGCGCTGTCCCAGGCCGGCCCCGCGGACGTCGTCGTCCTGGCCACCGTGCTCGACGACGCCGACGTCCGCCGCACCACCCCGGAGGAGGCCGACCGGATCCCGCTCGAGCTGGCCCGGGCGGTACGCCGCAACCTGGAGGCGCACCCGGTGGGCGGGCTCTACACCACCGGCGGTGACGTCACCGCCGCCGTCCTGGCCGAGCTCGGCTCCTCCGGTCTGGAGATCTGGGAGGAGGTCGTCCCGCTGGCCGTCGCGGGCACCGTCGTCGGCGGCCCCTGGGACGCTTTGCACGTGGTGACCAAGGGCGGGCTGGTCGGCGACGCCGGCACCGCCGTCGAGTGCCTGGACCACCTGCGACGGGCCGTCGAGCGCGACCGCCGGCACGTCACCGCCGCCGAGCCGCGCACCCGCTGGTAGCACGACGACCGCACGAGACTGGAGACGAGACAGACATGACCCGACACGTCCTCGCCGTGACCCTGGGCGACCCGGTGGGCATCGGCCCGGAGATCGTGGCCCGCACCCTCGCCGAACAGTCCGGCGCCGACGGGCACCACGGGGTGGCCGTCGGCGACGCAGCCGCGCTGCGCCGCGGCGTCGAGGCGATGGGCCTCGACGTCGAGGTCCGCGCCGTCGAGGGGTACGGCACCGAGCCGGCCGAGGGCGTCATCGACGTCGTCGACACCGGTGTGCTCGGCGACGACGTCCCCGAGTGGGGGAAGGTCGACGCGCGCGCCGGGCGGGCCGCCGTCGCCGCCATCGAGGAGGCCACCCGGGCGGCCATGGCCGGCGAGGTCGCCGGCATCGTGACCGGCCCGATCAACAAGGAGGCCATCTGGGCCGCCGGCTCGAAGCACCTGGGCCACACCGAGATGCTGGGCGAGCTCACCGGGGTCACCCAGCAGGACACCATGTTCGTCGTCCGCAACACCGCGGCGGAGGGCCATCACCTGCGGATCTTCTTCACCACCCGGCACGTCGCGCTGCGCACGGCCATCGACCAGATCAGCAAGGAGCGGGTCGAGGAGTCGATCAGCCGGGCGCACACGGCCCTGCAGGTCTTCGGCGTGGAGCAGCCGCGGCTGGCCGTCGCCGCGCTCAACCCGCACGGCGGGGAGAACGGCAACTTCGGCGACGAGGAGATCGTGCACATCGGTCCGGCCTGCGAGGCCGCGCGGTCCCGCGGGCTCGACGTCGCCGGGCCCGTCCCGGCCGACTCGGTGTTCCACCAGGGCCTGGTCGGGCGCTACGACGGCGTGCTGTCGCACTTCCACGACCAGGGGCACATCCCGGCCAAGACGTTCGACTTCGACGGCACGATCTCGGTGACCGTCGGGCTGCCGGTGCTGCGGACGTCGGTCGACCACGGCACGGCCTTCGACATCGCCGGCACCGGGAAGGCCGGGCCCGGCACGATGCTGTCGGCCTACCTGGCCGCCGTCGACTACGCGCCGTTCGTCGACAACATCCGCGCCTCCTACGGGCGCTGACCGCAGGAGCCGCCGTGGAGGAGGCCGGGACGCGCCGCGCGACGCGCGAGCGCCACGAGGCGCTGCTGGCCCTGCTGCGCGCCGGCGTGGACAGCGTGGAGACCCTCGCCGACCAGGTCGGGGTCTCCACCTCCACGGTGCGGCGGGACCTCGCCCGGCTGGAGCGCGACGGCAGCATCGCCCGCACCTACGGTGGCGCCCTGGTCCGGGACGAGGTGTTCCACGAGCGCCCGTTCGGGGAGAGCGCCCAGCTCAACGCCGAGGCCAAGGCGGCGATCGCCGCGCGGGCGGCCGACCTCGTCCCGGCGGAGGGGACGGTGTTCCTCGACGCCGGGACGACGTGCCTGGCGCTGGCCCGGCTGCTGGTCACGGCCGGCCCGCTGACGGTGGTGACGCGGGGCCTGGAGTCGGCGCTGCTGCTGGCCCGGGCGGACGGCGTCCGGGTGATCGTCGTCGGCGGCCAGGTGCAACCGCTCAGCCATGGAGTGGTGGGGCCGCTCGCGTCGGTGGCGCTGGACCGACTGGCCTTCGACGTGGCCTTCCTCGGCGCCGACACGGTCGACCCGGAGCGTGGGCTGGGGGAGCCCACCGTCGAGGAGACCCACGTCAAGGAGGTCGCGGCCGGTCACGCCCGCCGGGTCGTCCTGCTCGCCGACTCCTCGAAGCTCGCCGCCGCCAACGCACCCGCCTGGACCCGCGTCGAGCCCGGGTGGACGCTCCTGACCGACGCGGCTGCGCCGGCTCCGGCGGTCGCCGCCTTCGAGCAGCGCGGAGTCACGGTGGTCATCGCGAGGCACTGACCGCCACTCGTCCGAGGGGGCTCGCCATGTCCGTCACCGCCAGCGAGGCACGCCAGCGGCTCTTCCCGCTGATCGAGCAGGTCACCGCCGACCAGACTGCCGTGGAGATCGTCTCGAAGAAGGGAACGGCCTTCCTCGTCTCGGCCGACGAGTACCACTCGCTGAAGGAGACGGTCCACCTCCTGCGGTCCCCGGTGAACGCTGGCCGGCTCCGGGAGAGCCTCGCCGAGGTGGCCGACGGAGCCGTCCACCGTTCCGGCGGGCACTCGTTCCACCGGACCACCGCCGTGAGCGGAGCTCACTCACAGCCGCTCTCCGGCGATCCGGCTGGCTAGGCGCTCGAGCAGGGGACCGGCCTCGGCCATGCAGCGGCCGGTGTCCGGCTCGAGGTCGGTGAGCGCGTGAGCGGCGTCGATGCCGGCGTCCCGCAGCGCCGCGTCGTCGAGTGCCCGGCGGCCGCAGACGGCGACGACGGAGGGGACGCCGGCGGCCCGGGCCAGCCGGGCCACCCCGACCGGCGCCTTGCCGCGCAGGCTCTGCTCGTCCAGTGAGCCCTCGCCGACCACGACCAGGTCGGCGCCGGCCACGTGGCGGTCGAAGTCGAGCAGGTCCAGGAGCAGGTCGATGCCCGGCCGCAGCTCCGCGCCGAGGACGGCGAGCGCCGCGAACCCCACCCCGCCGGCGGCGCCCGCACCGGGCTCGTCGCGCAGGTCGCGACCGGTGGCGTCGGCGACGGCGTCGGCCAGCCGGACCAGGCAGCCGTCGAGGAACGCGACATCGTCCGGGCCGGCGCCCTTCTGGGGACCGTAGACCGCGGCGGCGCCGGACGGGCCGGTCAGCGGGTTGTCCACGTCGCAGGCGACGACGACCTCCGCCCCGCGCAGTGCCGCGGCGACCCCGCTGACGTCGACCCGGGCCAGCCGCTCGAGTGCGCCGCCGCCGGGCCCGATCGGTGCGCCGTCCGCATCGAGCAGGACGGCACCGAGGGCCTGCAGCATGCCGGCGCCGCCGTCGGTGGTGGCGCTGCCGCCGATGCCCAGGACGACGCGGCGCGCGCCGCCGGTCACGGCTGCGGCGACGACCTCACCGGTGCCGCGGCTGGTGGCGGTCAGCGGCTGGTGTCGCCCACCCGGCAGCCGGACCAGCCCGGAGACGTCGGCCATCTCCACGACGGCGACGTCCCCGCTGCGCGCGTACGCCGTCCGCACCGGTTCGCCGGTCGGCCCGGTGGCGGTGACCGGAACCGATTCGAACCCGGCGGCCAGGGCGGCGGCCAGGGTGCCGTCGCCGCCGTCGGCGACCGGCAGGCACGTCACCGCGACGCCGGGGCGGACGGCGGTCAGGCCTCGGGCGACCGCGTCGGCCACCTCCGGAGCGGTCAGCGATCCCTTGAACTTGTCCGGGGCGACGAGGACGCGAGGCACTGCCAGATCCTGTCAGCCCGTCGGGGTGCGGCCGGAGCCGAGGCGTCCGTGGACCCGCGAGGTCAGCGTGGTCGTTGGTCGGGGCCGGGCGGCCGAAGAAGTCCGCGCTCGGGGCTCCCACTGCCACGTACCGAGTCGGTCAGGATCGCCGGATCGGACTGGAGCAGGTCTGCGGGCAGAGGATCTCCGACGAGCGAGGCACTTCTACCGGAAGGCGATGAGCCTTCCTGCGGCGTTGTCTCGCCAGGTGAGGACGGAGCCAGGCTGTCGGTCACGCACGTTCCAGTTGCTCGATGCGTTCCCGTGCGGCCTGCTTCAATGCGGCCAGCCCCTTGGCGTCGCCCTCAGCGCTTGCCATGAGTTCGGGATCCGGCGGGTAGAGCGCGTCCCAGTCCCAGTCCGGGCTCTCGCCAACGCCGATACGACCATCAGGACGGTCGTGCTCTTCGACGGTACGCCCCATGACGACCGCCGTGGCGGCAGCCAGCAGCAGCAGTGCGCAGGCCCGGAGCCGCCGTGCCTTGTCCAGCAGCCGGCCCTCGTCCTGAGCGTGCAGGTCGAGTCTGGTGTTGAGCAACCGCATCCGGGTCAGCGTCGGGTCGACCGCTAGGTACCGATCGCGAAGACGGCGTGGGGCGACGCCCTTGTCCACGCGTGGCCACAGCCCGTGGACGGCCGTCGCGCCGGCGGCCAGCGCCAGCACCTGACCGGCGAGGCCGGCGACACTGGGTCGGTTGCCCACGAGGGCGACGAGGACTCCAGCCGCGCTCAGGAGCAGTCCGAGCCTCGTGTCCATGCCCTGCGCCCGGAAACGGTAGGAGTCCTCTTCTCGGACGAGCGCGGTCTCGACGATGGGCAGGGACGGGATGCGTGCGGGATCGATGTTCTGTGGGGTCCTCATGCGGTCCCGTGGAGATCCCTCTACCGCGTGCGCGGCTCGACCTGCTGGTACACAGCGGGCAACGTAGACCCGTGGCCTGACGAATTCGATGTCACGCGGTGACGTCGATGAGCACCTTGCCGATGGCGCCGTCCTCCACCGCACGGTGCGCCTGGGCGGTCTCGGCGAGCGGGAAGACGTGCAGCGGCAGGCCGGCGTCCTCACCGACCCGGACGGCGCCGTCGACGACGGCGGCGTCGACGTCCTCCACGCCGATCGCCTTGGCCCGCACCGGCTCGGTGTAGACGAGCACGAACTGCCACCGCGCGTTGGCGTTCATCTGGGCGCGCACCGGGATCGTGACCTCCGCGCCGCCGTCGTCGGCGTACGTCGCGACTGCGCCGTGCGGGGCGACCAGCTGCGCGTCGGCGGCGGCGTTGGTCGCGGCGGAGACCTCCACGATGGCGTCGACGCCGTGCGGAGCCACCTTGCGCACCTCGGCGACGACGTCCTGCCACCGGTAGTCGACGACGTGCGAGGCCCCGGCGGCGGCGGCCAGCTGCGCCTTGCGCGGGCTGCTGACCGTGGCGACCACCGTCGCACCGGACCAGCGCGCGAGCTGGATCGCGGCGTTGCCGACCGCGCCCGCCCCGCCCTGGACGAGGACGGTGCGGCCGGCCAGCGATCCGGGCCCCAGCCGGTCGGGCAGCGACTCGGCCACGGTCAGGCAGCGGTGCGCGGTGAGGAACGGGATGCCGAGCGCGGCGCCCAGCTCGAACGCGGGCCCGGGGCCGAGCAGCACCACATGGCGCGCCGGGACGACGGTGTACTCGGCCGCGGTTCCGTGCGGGCGCTGCCAGGCCGCCTCCCAGAGCAGCACCACATGGCGCGCCGGGACGATGGTGTACTGGGCCGCGGTTCCGTGCGGGCGCTGCCAGGCCGCCTCCCAGACCCACACCCGCTCGCCCACGAGCACCGGGTCGACGCCCTCTCCCACCGCGTCGACGGTGCCGGCGCCGTCCTGGTTCGGCACCTGCCCGCCGGGTGCGGGCTCGGCGGTGCGCCGGCGCTTCCAGTCGGTCGGGTTGACGCCGGAGGAGGCCAGCCGCACCCGCACCTCGCCAGGGCCGGGTTCGGGAGCGGGACGCTCGGCCAGCCGCAGGACGTCGGGGTCGCCGTTCTCCGTGTAGACGATGGCTCGCACCGGCTCGTCCTACCCGCTCCGGCCGGGGCAGTCATCGCCAGCTGACCGTCTCGGGACGGCAGCCGAGCGCCCGGGGGTCACGCCCGGGGCAGTACCGGGCCGGAGCCGCCCGGGCAACCTGCGGCATCCTCACGAGGACGGTGGCACCACGTCGGGGGTACCGATGGAGACAGGAACGGCAGGGCGGCGGCTGGTTCGGGCGGCGGCGTCCGTCGTCCTGCTGTTGGCTCTGGTCGTGGGCCTGCTCTGGACGTTCCAGCGCTCCCTCATCTACCTGCCCGACGACGGCCCGGTGGGTACCGCCGACGCCGTCCTCCCCGGTGCCCGCGACGCCACGCTCACCACCGTGGACGGCCTGGACCTCGCCGCCTGGTACCTGCCCTCCCGGGCTCCGGACGCCCCCACCGTCCTGGTCGCCAACGGCAACGGCGGACACCGCGGGCTGCGCGCTCCGCTGGCGCGGGCGCTGCACGCCGAGGGGTTGGGGGTCCTGCTGTTCGACTACCGCGGCTACGGCGGCAACCCGGGCAGTCCGAGCGAGGCCGGCCTGGCGCTCGACGTCCGCGCCGCACGGGACTTCCTGGTGGAGGACGCCGGAGTACCCCCGGATCGACTCCTGTACTTCGGGGAGAGCCTGGGCGCCGCGGTGGTCACCGAGCTGGCCACGGAGCACCCGCCGGCCGGGCTGGTCCTGCGCTCACCGTTCGTCGACCTGCCCTCGGTCGGCCGGGTGCACTACCCGTTCCTGCCGGTGGGGCTCCTGCTGCGGGAGCGCCACCCGGTCGCCGAGCGCCTCGCCACCGTGCACGTGCCGACGACGGTCGTCTACGGCAGCCGCGACACGATCGTGCCGCCGGAGCAGAGCCGGGCCGTGGCCGCTGCGGCGGCCGAGCTGCACCGGCTGGTCGAGGTGCCGGGAGCCGACCACAACGACCCGGTCCTGCTGGACGGCCCGCAGGTGGTCGGCGCGGTCGTGGAGCTGGCGCGCCTGACCGCCTGACCGGACCAGGGCGGGCGGGCATGCCTTTCCCAGGCGACGTCCGTCCATGATCGCGGGAGGGTAGGGGGCGACGTGCGGTCGGCGCGATCCCGGCCACGGGAGACCTGCGCGCTCACCGCAGCCGGTCGGCGACCTCGGCCAGGTATTCGTCGACGACAGGGAGGACGTCGGGCCCGCGCCCCTCCGTGGTGAGGACGACGAGCACGACCACCTCGTCGAAGTGCACCAGCCGGGTCTCGCGGAACCCCGGCTCCGGGCCGGGGGCCTCGGTGCGGATGCTGACTCCTGTCCAGCCCGATCCCGCCCACTCGTCCACCGACCGAGCGGCAACGTCCTCGGTGCTCGGCGGCGACGACGCACAGTCGGGCGCCTCCATCTCCGCCTGGTCGAGGATCGCGTCGGCGACCATCGGCGCCGACGTGGCCCACGCGTACACGTGCAGGGTGGCGTCCCCGGAGGTGCGGCCGACGGCCACGGGATCTCCGAGCGCCGGGTCCAGGAGCGGTGCCGGGGTGCCGACCGCCGTCGCGCACAGCTGCCACGGCGGCGGCGGAGGTGGACCGGCGGGCCGCAGACCGGGCAGCTGCACGGACAGCGCGGCACCGAGGTCGGGTGGCCCGCCGGGGCTCGCCGTCCCCTCCACCGTGGCGGTGCAGGACGTGAGCACGCCGGCGACCGCCGCGATGGTCCAACCCAGCCTCGCCGTCCGCATCGCCGTCCTCTGCCGTCCGGGGTCGGGAGCGGCGGTACCCCGGCGGGGGGAGGGGCACGCGGACGTCGTCCCGCGTTGCCGGGGCGCCGGATCACTGTTGGGGTGCTGCGTGTGCTCTCCGCCGCCCGGCTGCTACCCTCACCGGTGCGCCGGGTCCGGCTGTACCGCCAGGTCGCCGGGCGGTTCCCGCCGCTGCGGCCGCGGACCTTCACCGAGAAGCTGAACTGGCGGATCTGCGTCGACCGGCGGGCCCTGCTCGCGCCGACCTGCGACAAGCTGGCGATGAAGGAACACGCCCGCACGCTGGCACCCGGCCTGGTGCGCATCCCGGAGACGCTCTGGTGTGGCACCGACGTGGCCGAGTTGGCCGACGTGGCCCTGCCCGACCACTGGGTGCTGAAGCCCAACCACTCCTGCATCCGCCGGTTGTTCGGCGACGGCCCGGCCGACGTCGCCGAGGTGCGGCGGCGTACGGCCGGCTGGGTCGAGGAGCAGTACTGGCGCAAGAGCGAGGAGTGGGCCTACCGGCGCGCGCGCCCGGGCCTGCTGGTCGAGGAGTTCGTCGGCCTCCCGGGGGCGGTGCCGGCCGACCTCAAGGTCCTGGTGGTCGGCGGGGAGCCCCGGCTGGTGGAGCTGCACACCGGCCGGGACGACGACCACCGCGCCCGCCTCTACAGCCCGGCGTGGGAGCCGCTGCCCTGGACGATCGGCTACCGGCCCGGCCCGGACGCCGATCCGCCGGAGCTCCTGGAGGACCTGCTCAAGGCGGCGACGGCGCTGGCCGACGGCTTCGACATGCTCCGGGTCGACTTCTACGAGGCGGACGGCGAGCTGTGGTTCGGCGAGCTCACCCCGTACCCGGGCGCCGGCCTCTCCCCGCTCGAGCCGGCCCTCGACGCGGAGCTCGGCGGGGCGTGGCCGCTCCCGCCCCTGTGGCGCACCCGGCGCTGAGCGCACCCGCAGGGGAGACGCCGTCCTCACCCGGCTGCTCGGCCGGATCCGGGCTGTCGTCCCGGCGGGGGCGTACGTCACCCTGCTCGCCGACCCGCCCGGCCGCCGGCTGTACGCCCGGCACGGGTTCGCCGAGACCGCGCCCGGCTCGATCGGCCTGGCGCGGTGGCTGCCCTGGTGCTCAGGTGAGCCCCGGCAGGTTGACCACGATCGCCTCCTGACTGCTGCGGGCGATCACGACCACCGCCTCGTCCTCGCCGGGGTTCTCCTCCCGGTGCGGGGTGAACGGCGGCACGAACACGTAGTCCCCCGGCGAGGCCTCCAGCCGCACCTCCGCGCCGTCCTCGGCGAAGACGAACACCGGGTGCCCGGAGACCACGTAGATCGCGGTCTCGGAGTCGCCGTGGTGGTGGTCGCCGGACGACGTCCGCCCCGCCACGTGGGTCTGCCCCATCCAGACCCGTCGGGAGCCGACCGTCCGGGCCGAGACCGCCTCCCGCCGGGCCATGCCCGGCGTCTGGCCGGTGTCCCCGCTCAACTCGGCCGCGCGGACGTGCCGCAGCGGCTGGTGCCAGGTGTCGTCGGCCATGGTGTCTCCTCGCATTCAGATCGGGGTGATCGACAGGTCGAGTGCGCGGCGGCCCGCGTCGGAACGGGCGGTGGCGAGCCGTTCGGCCGAGGGGGTGCCGTACTCCGTCGTCCGCTGCCGGGCCGGGCGGCCGATCGCGGCGGCCATCGCCTCCAGCTCGGCGATGGTCTTCAGCGAGCCGTTCTCGCTGCCGGCCATCCGGCTGATCGTCTCCTCCATCAGCGTGCCGCCGAGGTCGTTGGCCCCGCCCTGCAGCACCGCCCGGGTGCCGACGTCGCCCAGCTTCACCCACGACGTCTGGACGTTCGGGATCCGGCCGTGCAGCAGCAGCCGGGCGACCGCGTGCACCGCCCGGTTCTCCCGCACCGTCGGCCCGGGCCGGGCGACGCCGGCGAGGTAGATCGGCGAGCTGTGGTGCACGAAGGGCAGCAGCACGAACTCGGTGAAGCCGCCGGTCTCGTCCTGCACCCGGGCCAGCGTGCGCAGGTGCGCCACCCAGTGGGCGGGGGTGTCGACGTGGCCGTACATCATCGTCGACGTCGTCGGGAGGCCCACCCGGTGCGCGGTGGTGACGATCTCCAGCCAGGTCGCCGTCGGCAGCTTGCCCTTGGTGAGCACCCAGCGGACGTCGTCGTCGAGGATCTCCGCCGCCGTCCCCGGCACGCTGTCCAACCCGGCCTCGCGAGCGGCCATCAGGAACTCCTCGAACGACAGCCCGGTGCGGGCCGCGCCGTTCACGATCTCCATGGGGGAGAAGGCGTGCAGGTGGATGCCCGGCTGCCGGCGCTTCACCTCGCGGGCGAGGTCGAGGTAGGCGGTCCCCGGCAGGTCGGGGTGGATGCCGCCCTGCATGCAGATCTCGGTCGCGCCCGCCGCCCACGCCTGGTCCACACGCGCGCCGACCTCGGCCAGCGAGAGCGTGTACGCGTCGGCGTCGGTGCGCCGCTGGGCGAACGCGCAGAACCGGCAGCCGGTGTAGCAGACGTTGGTGAAGTTGATGTTCCGGTTGACGACGTAGGTGACGTCGTCGCCGTTGACCTCGCGGCGCACGGCGTCGGCCAGCCCGCACAGCGCCTCGAGGTCCGCGCCGTCGGCGCCCAGCAGCGCCAGGTAGTCCGCGTCCGACAGCCCGGCGGGGTCGCGCTCGGCGTGCCGGAGGGCGGCGTGCACCTCGGGGTCGCCGACGGTCAGCGCGGTGGAGTGCCCGTCGCGGGCGGCGGTCGTGCGGTCGCGCAGCTCCGCCCAGTCGCCGTAGACGGCGTCGAAGTCGCTGCGCCGGTCGCCGGTGCGCCCGACGGTGTCCACCTCGACGTGCAGGTCGGTCCGCCCGGACGACGTCCACGCCTCGTCGGGCTCCTGCCACGGCAGCCCGGCCGGCACGCGCCCCTCGACCGCGAGCCCGTCCGCACCGGCCAGTGCGGCCACGTGCGGACGCACCCGCGGGTCCAGCCACGGCTCGGGGGCCAGCACGTACGGCGGCTGGGCGGCCAGCCGCTCGCGCAGCTCGAAGCCGGCCTCGGCCGACAGCGCGGCCAGCTTGTCGATGTTCGGCCAGGGCCGCTCGGGGTTGACGTGGTCGGGCGTCAGCGGGCTGACCCCGCCCCAGTCGTCGACGCCGGCGCGCAGCAGCAGGCCCAGCTCGGTGGAGTCCGACAGGTTCGGCGGCGCCTGCACCCGCGCCTTCGGCCCGAGCAGCAGCCGGGTGACGGCGACCGCGGCGACGTACTCCTGCAGCTCCAGGTCGTCGTGTGCCTGCATCGCCGTCCGCGCTTTGGCCCGGAAGTTCTGGACGATGACCTCCTGCACGTGCCCGTGCCGTTGCGCGGTGGCCCGGATAGCGCCGACGGCGTCCACCCGCTCTGCGTAGGTCTCGCCGATGCCCAGCAGCACGCCGGTGGTGAAGGGGACGGCGGAACGGCCGGCGTCCTCGAGCACGCGCAGCCGGACGGCAGGCTCCTTGTCGGGCGAGCCGAAGTGCGGGCCGCCGGGCTCGGACCACAGCCGGGTGGCCGTGGTCTCGAGCATCATCCCCATCGACGCCGACACCGGCTTGAGCCGCTGGATCTCCTCCCAGGTCAGCACGCCCGGGTTGAGGTGGGGGAGCAGCCCGGTCTCCTCCAGCACCCGGATCGCCATCGCCCGCAGGTAGGCCAGGGTCGAGTCGAAGCCGTGCGCCTCCAGCCACTCGGCGGCGACCGGCCACCGGTCCTCGGGCCGGTCGCCGAGGGTGAACAGCGCCTCCTTGCAGCCCCGTGCGGCGCCGGCGCGGGCGACGTCGAGCACCTCGTCGGGGGAGAGGAACGGCGCCTTCCCCTGCGCTCGCAGCTGCCCCGGCGTCGTCACGAAGGTGCAGTAGTGGCAGCGGTCGCGGCACAGGTGGGTGAGCGGGATGAAGACCTTGCGGCTGTAGGTGACCACGCCCGGCCGCCTGGCCGAGGCCAGCCCCGCGTCCCGGACCCGCCCGGCCGCCGTCAGCAGCCGGTCCAGCGGCTCGCCCCCACCGAGCCCGCGGGCGTGCAGCAGCGTCTCGGCCTCGGTGGCGTCGAGGGGAACGCCGCGCTCGGCGCGGGCCAGGGCACGGCGCACGGCGGACGCGGAGGGGTTCAGCGGCTCGGTCATCGCGCCCGACGCTAGTTGAAGGACCCCGTCCTCCTCACCGTGGAAGGACCCCGTCCTTCCCACCCTTCGTCAGGGTGGGACCCGGGACGGGGTCGCGGCGAGCCTCGGGACGGGGCCGACGGCGGGACTCTGCACGGGGGCCGGGCCGCTCATCCGCGGCCGGCGGGCTCCCCGGCCGCGTCGACGTACCGACCACGCAGTCGCACCAGGGGGATGCCACCACGGGCGACCACCGGCACGTCGGTCACCTCGAGCAGCGCCAGCACGTGGTCCCCGGCCCTCACCAGCCGATCGAGCCGGCAGTCGAGCGCGGCCAGCCCGTCCTCGAGGACGATCGCCTCGCTGCCCTCGGCGCGGCGCCACGGCACCGACTCCAGCAGGTGGCGGGCGCTGGGCCGGCCGGCCGAGGAGAACCGGCTGGCCACGATGGCGTGCCCGGCGGCGAGGACGGTGACCCCGCACCGGCCGACCTCCTCGAGCACCTCGGCCGGGTAGCCGCCCGCGGTCAGGCCGACGGCGACCAGCGGCGGCCGTGCGGACACGCTCATCACCGACGACACGGTCGTGCCGACGTCGTCGATGTCGTCCCGGACGGTGAGCAGGCACACGCCGGCCGCGTACTGGCGGAGGGCCTCGGCGAACGCGGCAGGGTCGACCGGCATGGCGGCCAGTCGACCACGTAGTAACTCCCTGAGCGGTTGAAGACCCAGGACATCCCCCTGGTGGGGTGAACGGGCTTGGTGTCCCAACCCCAACCAGGAGGATGTCGTGTCGAACCGTAGCTCTCGTCGGCTGTCTCGTGGAG
>NZ_SPQN01000045.1 GCF_004571065.1 Geodermatophilus sp. DF01-2 | reverse complement strand
CGCACTCCGAAGCGATGATCAAGTGGGCCATGATCGGATTGATGGCCCGCCGACTCGCGCCTGCACCCGGCCGCCGTCCCTGGCAACCGGCACGCGCCGCCTAATTGCTTTCTCAACACGTTGTCAGTAGGGGACGGCACGGAGCTGGAGTGAATCGGTCGCGGGGGTCCGGAGGACCTCCCGACCGAGACACGGGGAGCGGCTCAGCGGTCGACGGCACGGCACCTGGCCGCGGTGTCGGCCGGTAGGCCGACAGTGTCATCGACTACCTCCTGCGGACCTGGCGCTGACTGACCGTCATCTGCCGGCCGCCGGGCATCGGGCCACCGGGCACCGGCATGCGGGTGCCGCCGAGGGCGGCGACCCGCTTGCGCAGCGCATTGAGCTCGCCGCCGGAGAGGTTGCGGGGCAGCTTCATCACGTGGGCGCTGAGCCTGCGCAGCGGCACCTGGCCCTCCTCGTCGCCGACCAGTAGGTCGTAGATAGGCGCGTCGCCGGCGATCCGGGCGATGCGCTTCTTCTCCTGGGCCAGCAGTGGGCGGACCCGCGAGGGCGACCCCTCGCCGACCAGGATCACGCCGGGGCGGCCGAGGACGCGGTGGACGGCGTCCAGCTGCGTGGTGCCGGCGACGCCGGAGGCGATCTGCCAGTCGCCGCGCATGCCCTCGAGCACCCAGGCCGCGGCACCCGGCTGGCCCTCGACCTGCCGGTAGGCCGACCCCTGCGCGCGACGGCCGAAGACCACCAGTGCAGCCAGCAGGCCGAGGAGGATCGCGACGGGCAGGAAGAGGAACGGCGAGCTGAGCAGGATGCCGATCAGCTCGACCACCGCGGCGACCACCACGAAGGCGATCAGCATGACCCAGGGCAGCTTGGGGTCGTTCCTGCGGGTCAGGGAGTAGGCCTGCCTGATCATCCGGGCCTGGTTGCCGGCCTTCTTCAGCCGGCCCACCCTGGGCTGGCCGTCCTTGCCGACCTTCGTCGCGCCCCGGCGACCGCGGAGGCCGCGCCCGGTGGCGGCCTTGCCGGTGCCGGGAGGCGCGGGGGAGTCGGTGGGCCTGCTGCGTGCCATACCCACAGGATAGTGAAAGGACCCTCCTGCCCCCCAACGCTCGCAAGCTCGCGCCGGGACCCTGCAGGAGGCCGCCGACCGGTCCCCACCGAGGAAGGACCCCGTCCTCCCCGCCCTTCGCGAGCTCAGGGCGGTGCCCTGGACGGGGCCAGCGCCGGGACCTTGCAGGAGGGCCGCCGGTCGGTTCCGGCGGACCGGCCGCGGCGGCGCTCAGATCGAGCGGGTCAGCCCGCGGGCCTCGGCGGCCTGCTGGTAGAGCCGGCCGGCCCGGTAGGAACTGCGCACGAGCGGTCCGGCGAGCACCCCGGGGAAGCCGATCTCCTCCGCCGTCCGCTGGAACCCGACGAACTCGTCCGGCTTCACCCAGCGGACGACGGGGTGGTGCCGCGGCGAGGGGCGCAGGTACTGGGTGATGGTGAGCAGGTCGCAGCCGGCGTCGTGCAGCGCCTGCATCGTCTCGACGACCTCGTGCGGCTCTTCGCCCATGCCCAGGATGAGGTTGGACTTGGTGACCAGCCCGGCCTCGCGGGCGGCGGTGAGCACCGACAGGGAGCGCTCGAAGCGGAAGCCGGGCCGGATCCGCTTGAAGATGCGGGGCACGGTCTCCACGTTGTGGGCCAGCACCTCGGGCCGGGAGGAGAAGACCTCGGCGAGCTGGTCGGGATCGGCGTTGAAGTCCGGGATGAGCAGCTCGACCCCGCAGCCGGGGACGGCGGCGTGGATCTGCCGGACGGTCTCGGCGTAGAGCCAGGCCCCGCCGTCGGGCAGGTCGTCACGGGCGACGCCGGTGACGGTGGCGTACTTCAGCTGCATGGTCGCGACGCTCTCGGCGACGCGGCGTGGCTCGTCGGCGTCGAACGCGGCGGGCTTGCCGGTGTCGATCTGGCAGAAGTCGCACCGCCGGGTGCACTGGTCCCCGCCGATGAGGAAGGTGGCCTCGCGGTCCTCCCAGCACTCGTAGATGTTGGGACAGCCGGCCTCTTCGCAGACGGTGTGCAGACCCTCGCGGCGGACCAGGGACTTCAGCTCGGTGTACTCCGGGCCGGTCTTGAGCCGGGTCTTGATCCACTCCGGCTTGCGCTCGATGGGGACCTGACTGTTGCGGACCTCCAGGCGCAGCAGCTTGCGGCCGCCGGGAGCCATCGGAGTGTCCGAGGAGGGGGTCGGGGCCACCGTCTCACTCATGATCGCCCACGGTACTCCCGAACGCACGGGGCCCCCGCCGCGGCGGGGGCCCCGTGCGTCCCGGGACTCAGCGGCGCGAGGCGCCGCCCTCGGGCTCCTGACCGCGGTCGGCCAGCGGGGTGCCCGCCTCACCGCGCGCGGTGTCGGTGTCGTTGGTGGCGTCGGTCGTCGGGTCGACGCCACCGAGCCCCTCGGTGGCACCTGCCGGACCGGCGGTCGGGGTGGGGTCGACGGTGGCCGGCCCCGTCGCCGTTCCCGGCGTGGCGGCGTTCTCGGCGTCACCGTAGGCGAGCTGCTGGGGCTGCTCGCCGAGGTCGGTGTCGGGCGGGGTCGCGTCGCCCGGCGAGGCCTGGGCGGAGGAGACGGTCTTGCCGGAGTTGCTCGGTGAACTGGGCACGGGGTCCTCTCGGTAGCTGGGCACGGGGCCGTCCCCCGTGGCGGCGGGGGTCCACAGGTCGTCGGAGCCGCCGCGGCGGCGCAGCACCACCGCCACGACGGCGGCGATGCCGAGGACGGCGATCAGCCACGGCCACCGCCGCGGCTCGGGCTCGACCCTCGCCCTCCGCTTCACGTTCTTGCCGGCCTTGGCCGCCTTCTTCGCGGCCTTCTTCTCCAGCTCGCGGCGCTTCTTCACCGCTTGCTTGCGGGCCTTGCCCGTGCTGGCGGTGAGCTCCAGGCGGCGCAGCTCGAGCTCGTCGCGCGCGGTGAGCAGTCCCGCAGCCAGCGACTCGCGGGTGTTCTCCAGCGCCGGCGTGACCGCCTCGCGGGCGGCGAGCACCTTCGGTGCGGCGTAGGCCAGCGTCGCGGCCTGGGCGGCGGTGAGCCGGGGGACGACGTCCTTCTCCAGGCTCTTCTGGGCCGCGTCGCGCGCTGCCTCCACCCGGGGGCCGAGGTCGGTGGCAGCGCGGGTGGCCGCGGTCTGGGCGGCGATCAGCGCCGAGGCGACGTGGGGTGCGGCGGCGTCACGGGCCGCCTCGAAGCGGGGGCCGAGGGCGTCGCGGGCGGCATCCATCCGCGGGCCGAGGGCGTCGCGGGCGGCGTCCACGCGGGGGCTGAGCGCGTCGCGGGCGGCCTCGACGGCGGGCGCGGCCACGGCGACCGCGGCGGCCACCTTGGGCACGACCGCACCCTTCGCGGCGTCCAGCGCTGGACCGGTCGCCTCACGGGCGGCCTCCACCCGCGGTACGAGCTGTTCCGCCGCCGCCCGCCGGGCCTCCGCCACCGCCGTCCCGATGTGGACGAGGCCCTCCTGCAACTCCTCGCCGATGATCTGGCCGTGCGTCTTCTTGCGGAACACGGGATGCACCTCCGGTTGATCGTGTCGGCGGCCATCCTGCCCGCTCGCCGCGGACGGCACACCCCGAGTACCCACGCCCGGACGGCGGTCCCGGACCGCGCTGGATAGCGTCGGCGGGTGCAGCTACGCATCTTCACCGAACCGCAGCAGGGCGCCACCTACGACGACCTGCTGGCCGTCGCGCGGCGGACCGAGGAGACCGGCTTCGACGCCTTCTTCCGCTCCGACCACTACCTGACGATGGGCGGCGACGGCCTGCCCGGGCCGACCGACGCCTGGGTGACCCTGGGCGGGCTGGCTCGCGAGACCAGCCGCATCCGGCTGGGCACGCTGATGTCGGCGGCCACGTTCCGGCTGCCCGGCCCGCTGGCGATCTCGGTGGCGCAGGTCGACCAGATGAGCGGCGGGCGGGTGGAGCTGGGCATCGGGTCGGGCTGGTACGAGGCCGAGCACACCGCCTACGGCATCCCGTTCCCCTCGCTCGGCGAGCGCTTCGACCGGTACGAGGAGCAGCTCGAGGTGGTCAGCGGGCTGTGGTCGACGCCGGTGGGGCAGACCTTCGACCACGCTGGGCAGCACTACCGGCTCAGCGACTCGCCGGCGCTGCCCAAGCCCGTGCAGCCCGGCGGCGTGCCGATCATCGTCGGCGGCCGCGGGAAGCGGCGGACGCCGGCCCTGGCGGCCCGCCACGCCGCCGAGTTCAACGTGCCCTTCTCCCCGGTCGAGGAGAACGCCGAGCTGTTCGACCGCGTGCGCGCGGCCTGTGACGACGCCGGCCGCGACCCGGCGTCCATGGTGTTCAGCTCCGCGCTGGTGCTCTGCGTCGGCCGCGACGAGGCCGAGCTGGCGCGCCGCGCGGCGGCGATCGGGCGGGACGTCGACGACCTGCGGGCCAACGGTGCCGCCGGCACCCCCGCCGAGGTGGTCGACGTCCTGGGCCGCTACGAGGCGGCAGGGGCGGCCCGGGCGTATCTGCAGGTGCTGGACCTGGCCGACCTCGACCACCTGGACCTGGTCGCCGCCGAGGTGGCGCCCCAGCTGGGCTGACGCAGCGGGTACAGCGGCTGCCACGGGGCGGGGCTGCCGCGCGGTAGGCTCGAGGGCGTGACCAGGCGGCTTCTCCTTGCCCGGCCGTGCTGACCGCTAGACCTCCAGGCAGCACGGCGACCCCTCCTGCGTGAGGGGTTTTTTGATGTCCGCCACCGGCACGAGCACCTCGAGGACCCAGGAGCACCGACGATGAGCCAGACGGCCGACCAGCCGAGCGTCGAGCAGGCGACCGGCCCCGCCACGGACGAGGGCGTCCCCCCGCACCGGTACACCCCGGCGCTGGCGCAGCGGATCGAGCTCGCGTGGCAGGACCGCTGGGAGGCCGAGGGGACGTTCCACACCCCGAACCCGGCCGGTCGCCTCTCCGAAGGCTTCGAGCGGGTCGCCGATCGGCCCAAGTACTTCGTGATGGACATGTTTCCGTACCCGTCGGGCGCCGGCCTGCACGTCGGCCACCCCCTGGGCTACCTGGGCACGGACGTCACCAGCCGGTTCCGCCGCATGGACGGCGCCAACGTGCTGCACCCCATGGGCTACGACGCCTTCGGCCTGCCCGCCGAGCAGTACGCCGTCCAGACCGGGCAGCACCCCCGGATCACGACCGAGGCCAACATCGCCGCCATCAAGGCGCAGCTGCGGCGGCTGGGCGTCGACCACGACGACCGCCGCAGCTTCGCCACGATCGACCCGGGCTACTACAGGTGGACCCAGTGGATCTTCCTGCAGATCTTCGGCTCCTGGTTCGACGAGTCCGCGGGGAAGGCGCGGCGGATCGAGGAGCTGGTCGCCGAGCTGGACGCCGGCACGCGGGAGCCGGCCGCCGGCACCAACCCCTCGGGTCGCCCGTGGGTGTCGTTGGACGACGTCGAGAAGCGGAAGGTCGTCGACGCGCACCGGCTGGCCTACCTGCACCAGGCGCCGGTGAACTGGTGCCCGGGCCTGGGCACGGTGCTCTCCAACGAGGAGGTGACGCCCGACGGCCGGTCCGAGCGCGGCAACTTCCCGGTGTTCCGGCGTCCGCTGACCCAGTGGATGATGCGGATCACCGCCTACGCCGACCGGCTGCTGGCCGACCTGGACCGGCTGGACTGGTCGGACTCGCTGAAACTGATGCAGCGCAACTGGATCGGCCGCTCCACGGGTGCACGGATCGGCTTCGGCTGCGGCGACGAGACCATCGAGGTCTTCACCACGCGCCCGGACACCCTGTTCGGCGCCACCTACATGGTGCTGGCCCCCGAGCACCCGCTGGTCGGGACGCTGACCGCCGAGGTGTGGCCGGACGGGACCGACCCGCGCTGGACCGGGGGAGCGGCGACCCCGCGGGAGGCGGTCGCGGCCTACCAGCGGCAGGCGTCGCGCCGGTCGGAGCTCGACCGGCAGAACGAGGCACGGGAGAAGACCGGCGTCTGGCTGGGCGTCACCGCGGTCAACCCGGTCAACGGCCGCGAGCTGCCGGTGTTCGTCGCCGACTACGTGCTGACCGGCTACGGCACCGGCGCCATCATGGCGGTGCCCGGCGAGGACGCCCGCGACTGGGATTTCGCCGAGGCCTTCGGGCTGCCCGTCGTCCGTACGGTGCAGCCGCCGGCCGACTGGGACGGCGGCGCGTACACCGGCGCCGGCCCGATGATCAACTCCGCCAACGACGAGATCTCGCTGGACGGACTGGACAAGGCCACCGCGATCGCCACCGTCGCCGACTGGCTGGTGGCACACGGGCACGGCGAGGCGACCACCACCTACAAGCTGCGCGACTGGCTGTTCAGCCGGCAGCGCTACTGGGGCGAGCCGTTCCCGGTCCTGTACGACGAGCACGACCTGCCGGTCGCCGTCCCGGACTCGATGCTGCCGGTGCTGCTGCCCGAGGTCGACGACTACTCGCCCAAGACGTTCGCCGACGACGACGCCGACTCGGTGCCCGAGCCGCCGCTGTCCCGGGCGACGGACTGGACGACCGTCGAGCTGGACCTGGGCGACGGTCCGAAGAAGTACCGGCGCGAGACCAACACGATGCCCAACTGGGCCGGGTCGTGCTGGTACTACCTGCGCTATCTCGACCCCGGCGACGACACGCAGATGGTCGACCCGGAGCTGGAGCGCTACTGGCTGGGCCCGCGCGAGGACGGCGACGTCGGCGGCGTGGATCTCTACGTCGGGGGCGTGGAGCACGCGGTGCTGCACCTGCTGTACGCCCGGTTCTGGCACAAGGTGCTGTTCGACCTGGGTTACGTCAGCAGCGAGGAGCCGTTCCGCCGGCTGGTCAACCAGGGCTACATCTCCGCCTACGCCTACACCGACGAGCGCGGCTTCTACGTGCCCGCCGCCGAGGTGGAGGAGAAGGACGGCCGGTTCTTCTACGAGGGCAGTCCGGTCAACCGGGAGTACGGGAAGATCGGCAAGAGCCTGAAGAACATGGTGACGCCGGACGAGATGATCGGCGCGTACGGGGCCGACACCTTCCGGGTCTACGAGATGTCGACCGGGCCGCTGGAGCAGTCGCGGCCGTGGGAGACCAAGGCCGTCGTCGGCTCGCAGCGGCTGCTGCAGCGCATCTGGCGGGTGGTCGTCGACGAGGAGACCGGCGCGGTGCGGGCGGCCGACGGTCTGGAGCCGTCCGAGGAGACGCTGCGGGCGCTGCACCGGACGATCGCCGGGGTCCGGGACGGGATGGCGACGCTGCGGTTCAACATCGCGATCGCCCGGATCACCGAGCTGACCAACCACCTGACCGCTGCCTACGGCGCGGACCGGCCGGTGCCGAGGTCGGTGGCCGAGCCGCTGGTGCTGATGGTCGCGCCGCTGGCTCCGCACATCGCCGAGGAGCTGTGGTCGCGGCTGGGGCACGAGCACTCCCTGGCCTGGGCGCCGTTCCCGGAGGCCGACGAGCAGTGGCTGGTGGAGGACACCGTGCAGGTCGCCGTCCAGGTCAACGGCAAGGTGCGGGCCCAGGTCACCGTGCCGGCGGACACCGACGCCGCCGCACTGGAGGCCGCAGCCCGGGCCGACGACAAGGTCGCCGGCCACCTGGGCGGGAAGACCGTGCGCCGGGTGGTCGCCGTCCCGGGCCGACTGGTCAACTTCGTCGTCGGTTAGGAGCGATGACACGTCGTCCCACCGGACGACACCGCGGGCCTGACCCCGTCGTCCTACCGGACGACACCGCGGCCAGGTGCCGCCCCCGTGTCGCGCTGAGCCCTGTCGTCGATCCTCGCGGGAGCCTTCGGCCCCCACTCGTCACGACATGTCGCTCAGGCGGTCAGGGCGGCGCGCATCGCCTTCTCGACCGGCTCGAGAGCCTCCGCGATGGTCACGTCGCGGCCGAGTTCGGCCGACAGCGAGGTGACGCCGGCGTCGGCGATGCCGCACGGGACGATCGCGCCGAACGCGCCGAGGTCGGGGTCGCAATTGAGCGCGAAGCCGTGCATCGTCACGCCGCGCGCGACCCGGATGCCGATCGCGGCGATCTTGCGCTCGGGGCGCCATCGGCTGTCCGGGCCGGGTGCGTCGGCAGGCAGCCAGACGCCGCTGCGACCCTCGACCCGCCCGGCGTCCACCCCGAAGCCGGCGCAGACCTCGATCAGCGCGCCCTCCAGCCGCCGGACGTAGGCGACGACGTCGACGGGGCTGGGCAGCGCGATGATCGGGTAGCCGACGAGTTGTCCGGGACCGTGCCAGGTGATCCTCCCGCCGCGGTCGACGTCGATCACCGGGGTGCCGTCCAAGGGGCGTTCGTGCGGCTCGGTGCGCTTGCCCGCGGTGTACACCGGCGGGTGCTCCAACAACAGCAGGGTGTCCGGGCCGGTGCCGGCCACCCGCAGGCCGTGCAGCTCACGTTGCCACGCCCAGGCTTCCTCGTAGGGGACCAGACCCGCCCGGATCACCTGCAGCTCGTCCACGCCCCGAGCCTATGCCCCCGGTCAGCGCAGCCGGCGCGGCTCGATGCGGGACTCCACCGCGGTGCCGTCGGCGCCCGGCTCCACCCGGTAGGCGGCCTTCTCGGGCCGATCGGCCACGGCCTCCACCAGCTCGGTGCCGCGGTACACCAGCCCGACGCCGTCGTCGGTGGCGTGGCCGCCCGGGAGCGTGCCCTCGGCCACGAGCCGATGGTAGAGCGGGCGGCGCTGCTCCTCGGAGTCGTGGTGGACGCCGTTCGAGGTGGGGATCAGCGCCAGCCCATCGGTGACCGGGCGCAGGTCCGGGCCGTAGGAGTCGGTGGTGCCGCCGGCGTGCCAGCACAGCGACCCCGCCGACACCCCGCCCAGCACGACGCCGGCCTCCCACACCTCCCGGAACACCTCGTCGAGGCCGTGCACCCGCCACACGGCGAGCAGGTTCGCAACGCTGCCGCCGCCGACCCAGACGACGTCCTGCGCCAGCAGGTGCGCGCGCACGTCCGGCACCGTGGGCATCGGGAAGAGGCTCAGGTGGCTGACCTGCACCCCGCTGCCGGCGAAGGCGCCGTAGACCCCGGCCACCCGCACCGGGTCGTCGCCGGTGGCGGTGCCCAGGTAGCACAGCCGCGGCCGCTGCGGCGCGCCCGCCAGCTCGAACGCGAGGTCGAAGACCGGGCCCGGGGCCCAGTCGTACGGGCCGCGACGGCGGGAGTCGAAGCCGATGCTGGTGGCCAGGATGGTCGGCGCGGTGGCGGGCACGGTCAGTCGGCTCCTCGCTGGGCGGGGCGCACGGCGCGTAGCACGGCACGGGCGGCTCGCGCCCCGCTGGCCATGGCGCCCTGGATGGACGGGGTGTCGCGGTGGTCGCCGGCGACGTAGAGGCCGCCGCCCAGGTCGACCGGCCGGCGCAGGGGCAGTGGCGGGACGGCGGCCGGCTGGGCCCGCGGCACGGTGATCGACGTGAGGTGCTCGAGGTCGCCGGGGCCGACGTCGTGCAGGGCGGCCACCTCGGCGCGCACGTCGGCCTCCCGGGTGGGTGCCAGGCTGGAGCTGGCGACCAGCGCCCGGCCGTCGGGGCTGTAGGCCGGCTGGGCGTCGGTCAGCACGACGCTGTTGACCAGGCGCCCGCCCGGCGTGCCGAGGACCAGCAGTGGCTCCCCGGACGGGGACGCGGGCAGCACGTGCAGGTGGGTGGTGACCTGGCGGGGCGCTGACGCGGTGAGGCCGGGGACCAGCGTGGTGGCGGTATCCGGGTCGGTGGCCACGACGACCGCGTCCGCGCGGGTGCGCCCGGCCTCGGTGACCACCGCGTCCCCGCTCACGGCGGTGACCCGGACGCCGTGGTGCACCCGGTCGACGCCGACCCGGGCCGCGAGCTGTTCGCCCACCGACTGCATCCCCCCGGCGGGCAGGCCGATGGCCCCGCGCGCGAAGCTGCGCCACAGCAGGTCCAGGTACCGGCTGGAGGTCTCCAGCCGGTCCTCCAGCAGCACCCCGGCGAGGAAGGGCCGGAAGAAGCGCTCCAGCGCCGCCTCGTCCACGCCGGCCCGCCGGAGCCGCTCCTCGGCGCTCGTCTCGCGTTCGCGCAGCAGCCGGTCGACCGGGGCGTAGCCCGCCCGGGCGGAGTACGCGGCGACGGCCGCCTTGCGCAGCGGCGACCCGATGGGCGCGCGCAGCGTGTCGATCGCCGCCGACGGCCGGCGCCGTGGATCGACCACCCGGTGCGCGCGGCCGTCGACCCGGACCACCGCCCCTGGCCAGAACCAGCCGAGGTCGAGCCCCGCCAGGTCGAGGTCGGCGGCGCGGGGATAGCCGGTGTTCAGCACCTGGAAGCCGCGGTCGACGACGAAGCCGTCGACCCGCTCGGTGGCCAGCCGGCCACCGGCGTGCCCGGTGGCCTCGGCGACGTGCACGTCGCAGCCGGCGGCGTGCAGCCGGACGGCCGCGGACAGCCCGGCGAGCCCGGCCCCGACGACGACGACCTGGGCGCGGGCGGGCAGCGGCATGGCTCCGAACCTAGGGTGCCCGGCGTCGCCGCATCCGTCCGGGCCGGCATTTGTGGAGGCGGACGGGGCCTGTGGACGGCGTCAGCGCGAAAGCCGGCGGTCCGCTTACGGTGCCCGCCATGCCGACGTCCCCGCCCGTCCCCGTCGTCCCCGGTTACCGGCTCGAGGAGCTGCTCGGCCGCGGGGGGTCCGGCGAGGTGTGGCGGGCCGTGCCGCGGTCGGGCGGTCCGCCGGTGGCGGTGAAGCTGCTGGTCGTCGGCGACCCCGAGCGGCAGGCACGTGAGGCGGCCCTGCTGGGCGAGCTGGACCATCCGCACCTGGTCCGCCTGCACGAGGTCGTCCACGAGCCGCGGCGGGGCGGGCAGCCTCGGGTGGCCCTGGTGCTCGACCTGCTGGCCGGCGGCAGCCTGGCCGCGCTCCTGGCCCGCCGCGGCCGGCTGCGGCCCGGCGAGGTGGTCACCGCCCTCGCTCCCGTGGCCGCCGCCCTCGCGCACGCCCACGAACGCGGTGTGGTCCACGGCGACCTCTCGCCGGGCAACGTCGTCTTCACCGCCGAGGGGCGCCCGGTGCTCACCGATCTCGGCGTGGCGCGGGTCGTCGGGGAGGACGCCGCGGGGGAGGTGGCCCCGGCTTACGTCGACCCCACGGTTGCCCGCGGTGGCGCCCCGGGGCCTGCGTCCGACGTCTTCGGCGTGGCCGCCGCGGCCTTCCACGCGCTCACCGGGGTGGCCCCCTGGAACGCCGCCACACCGGCCGACACACTCCGGGTCGCCGCGGAGGGCACCCTGCCCGATCTCGCGGAGCTGGCCCCGGACGCCCCACCGGACCTGCTGGCCACCATCGGTCGTGGCCTGTCGGCCGATCCGCACGACCGCGGGTCGGCGGCGGCCTTCGCCCTGGACCTGCGGCACGCGTGCCGCCCGGAGCCGGTGCGGCTGCCGCGGGCGGGGGTGCCCGACGAGGACCTGTGCCGCACCGGCCGGGGTCCGCGCACCGAGCTCACCCACCAGGTTCCCGGCCGGCACCGACGGGTCCCGGAGCAGGCCGAGCCGGGCCGGGTGGGCCTGCGGGCCGGGATCGTCGCGGCCGGCCCGGTGCTGCGGCGTGCCGGAGCGCTGGTCGCCGCGGCCGCCGTCCTGGCCGGGGCGGTGTGGTTCGGCGGATGGTGGGGGAGACCGGCTGGGCCCGTCGCCGAGCCGGCCGCCCGGGTGGCCGACCGCGCGGCCAGCGCGCCCCGCGTGCCCCAGCCGGAGGGGACGGTGTCCGGGGCCCCGAGCCCGTCCGCCACCCAGCCGCCCCCCACCAGCGTGCCGCCGGACCAGGAGGAGGACTGGACGGCCCGGCTCGCCGAGCTGTACCAGCGCCGGGCCGAGGCCCTGTCGACCGGGTCCGTGGCGCTGCTCGACGGCGTGTACCCGCCCGACAGCGCGCTGCTGACGGCCGACCGGGACACCGTGTCCGCCCTCGACGCAGCGGGGGAGCAGCTCCGCGGCTTCGCCCCGGTGGTGGTCCGCGCCGCCGTGGCCGACGGCGGGACGCAGGAGGGGCGGGTGACCCTGCGGGTGGTCGACCGTTGGCCCGCCTACGAGGTCGTGCCGGCGGCGGACCCCGACGGCCCGGCGTTGCGGTCGGTCGGCGGGCGGGGCGAGGCGGACGTGCGGATGACGCTCGCCGCGACCACCGACGGGTGGCGCATCGCGTCGGCCGAGCGGATGTCGTGAGACGCGGATGTCAGCCGCGCTGCAGGGCGGCTCGGAACGCGTCGTCCAGGTCGGGGTGGGTCCAACGGAAACCGGCCCGCTCGAGCACCGCCGGCACGGCGCGCTGACCGGCCAGCACGCTGGACCGGCCGAACTCCCCGAGGGCCAGCGACAGAACGGGTCCGGGCACCGGCAGGACGGCGGGACGGTGCACCGCCGCGGCCAGGCGCCGCGCGAACTCGGCGTTGGTCACGGGGGCCGGTCCGGTGAGGTTGACGGGGCCGGAGACGTCAGCGGTGAGCAGGAAGCGGATCGCCCCCACCTCGTCGTCCAGGCTGATCCACGGCCAGTACTGCCGCCCCGACCCCATCCGGCCACCGAGGCCGGCGCGGAAGACCAGGCCGAGGATGCGCATCAGCATCGCGTCGCGGCCGATGACCAGGCCGGTGCGCAGGCGCACCACTCGCACGCCGGCGTCCTCGGCGGCGCGGGTCGCCGACTCCCACTCGGCGCACATCCGGGCCAGGAAGTCGCTGCCGGGCGGCGCGTCCTCCTTCACCGGCCGGTCGCCGGTGTCGCCGTAGTACCCGACGGCCGAGGCCGAGAGGAGCACACGACGGCGTCCCGGGTCGGCCGCGGCGGCCGCCGCCAGCGCCTCGCTCACCGTGACCGTGCTGTCGAGCCGGCTGGAGCGCAGCTGCCGCTCGTAGCCGGCGGTGAAGGGGCGGGGCCGGATCGGTGTGCCGGCCAGGTTGACCACGGCGTCGACGTCGGCCAGCAGCGCCGGGTCGATGCGTCGGTGCTGGGGATCCCAGCGGTGCTCGTCGGCCGTCCGCGGCGTCCGCCGGACCAGCCGCAGCACCTCGTGCCCGTCGGACCGCAGGGCGGTCACCAGGCGGGACCCGATCAGTCCGGAGGAGCCGGTGACCGCGACCCTCAACGACTCTCCTCCGGAAGCTGGTGACAGCGGCCCCTTGCCCCCCACTGCGAGCTTGCGAGCGGTGGGGGGCAAGGCCGTCCTTTCTCAGGTGAGGCCGAGCTCCTTTCTCAGGTGAGGCCGAGCTCGCCGTGGAACTGACCGGCCTCCAGCCGTTCCTTCACCGTGGTGAGGAAGCGGGCGGCGTCGGCGCCGTCCACGATCCGGTGGTCGTAGGTCAGCGCCAGGTAGATCATCGACCGGACCGCGATGACCTCGCCGAGGTCGGGGTCCTGGACGACGACCGGGCGCTTCACCACGGTCCCGGTGCCGAGGATCGCCACCTGCGGCTGGTTGATGATCGGCGTGTCGAACAGGGCTCCGCGGCTGCCGGTGTTGGTCAGCGTGAAGGTGCCGCCGCCGAGCTCGTCCGGGGTGACCTTGTTGGTGCGGGTCCGCTCGGCCAGGTCGGCGATCTTGCGGGCCAGGCCGCCGAGGCTCAGATCCCCGGCGTCCCTGATGACCGGCACCAGCAGGCCGCGCTCGGTGTCGACCGCGACGCCCAGGTTCTCGGCGTCGTGGTACGTGACCGTGCCGGCCTCGAGGTCGATGGAGGAGTTCACGGCCGGATGGGCCTTGAGCGCCTCGACCGCCGCCTTGGCGAAGAACGG
Source organism: Geodermatophilus sp. DF01-2 (assembly GCF_004571065.1). Taxonomy (GTDB): domain Bacteria; phylum Actinomycetota; class Actinomycetes; order Mycobacteriales; family Geodermatophilaceae; genus Geodermatophilus. The sequence goes on along the minus strand of NZ_SPQN01000045.1, from coordinate 22,984 downwards.
CAGGAACGACAGCTTGACGCCCTCGCGGGCCTCGAAGTCACGCTTGGCCCGGTCCCGCAGCCGGGCGATGGCGGTGACGTCGGCCTCGACGACCGTCGTCAGCTGGGCGCTCACCGTCAGCGACTCCACCATCCGCCGGGCGATGACCGTGCGCAGCCGGGACAACTTCTCGGTGCGCCCGCGCAGCGAGGTGTCCGGCTGCGCCGCCGGCGAAGGGGTCGGCGCCGTCCGGCCGGAGGCGGCCGCCGGAGCCGGGGCCTGCGCCGGAGCGGCGGCCTTCTCCGCGGCGGCGAGGACGTCCTGCTTGCGGATCCGTCCGCCGACACCGGTGCCGGACACCGTGGAGAGGTCGACGCCGCGGTCAGCGGCCAACCGCCGCACCAGCGGGGTGACGTACTGCCCACCGCCGTCGCCCGAGGGTGCCTGCTCAGCGGGCGCGGGTGGGGCCGACGGGGCGGGTGCCTGCGGGGCCACCGCGGCGGCCGGCGAGGGGGCCGACGTGGGCGACTCCGCGGGCAGGGCGCCGCTGGAGCCGTAGTCCGCGCCCGGTGTCTCGGTGGCCGGCTTGGCGGTCTCCGGCTCCTGCGGCCGGGCCTCTGGCTGCTCCTGGGCCGGGGCCGTGGGAGCAGGGGCCTGCGCCGAGGCGTCGCCGCCCGCCGCGCCGGACCCGATGACCGCCAGCTGCGCGCCGACCTCGACGGTCTCGTCCTCGTTCACCGAGATCGACAGCAGGGTCCCCGACACCGGGGCCGGGATCTCGGTGTCGACCTTGTCGGTGGAGACCTCGAGCAGCGGCTCGTCCGCCGTCACCTCGTCGCCGACCGACTTCAGCCACCGGGTGACCGTGCCCTCGGTGACGCTCTCACCCAGGGCCGGCATGGTCACCGGCGTTCCCTCGCCGTCCCCGGAGCCGTCCCCGGACCCGCCCGCCGGCGCCGCGGCGGCCGGCTCGGGCTGGGGCTGGGCCGGCGCCTCCTCCTGGGCCGGCGCCTGTTCCTGGGCTGGCGCCTCCTGGGCGGGAGCCTGTTCCTGGGCCGGCGCCTCCTGGGTGCCGGCCTCCGCGGTGTCCGGGCCAGCGGCCGGCGCGCCACCGTCGCCGTCCCCACCGATGACGGCCAGCTCGGCACCGACCTCGACGGTCTCGTCCTCGGAGACCAGGATCTTGGTCAGCACCCCGGCGGCCGGCGAGGGGATCTCCGTGTCGACCTTGTCCGTCGACACCTCCAGGAGGGGCTCGTCGACCTCCACCTGCTCACCCTCCTGCTTGAGCCATCGGGTGACGGTGCCCTCGGTGACGCTCTCGCCCAGGGCGGGCATGGTGACGGACGTCGGCATCGGGGCAGGGCTCCTTCTGGCGCTGGGTGGATGGTGGGGTGGTGGCGGGGGTCAGCCGTGCACGTGCAGCGGCTTGCCGGCGAGCGCCAGGTGCGCCTCGCCGAGCGCCTCGCTCTGCGTCGGGTGCGGGTGGATGAGGGCGGCGACGTCGTCGGCCTCGGCCTCCCAGTTGTAGATGAGCTGGGCCTCGGCGATGAGCTCGCCGACCCGGCTGCCGACCATGTGCACGCCGACGACGGGGCCGTCGACGGCCTGCACCAGCTTCACCGCACCGGCGGTCTTGAGGATCTGGCTGCGGCCGTTGCCGCCGAGGTCGTAGCTGAGCGTCTTGACCTCGCCGAACCGCTCCTTGGCCTGGGCCTCGGTGAGCCCGACCGAGGCGACCTCGGGCTCGGAGTAGGTGATCCGCGGGACGCCGGCGTAGTCGATCGGCGCCGGCTCCAGACCGGCCAGCCGCTCGGCGACGAGGATCCCCTCGGCGAAGCCGACGTGCGCCAGTTGCAGGGTGGGGATGAGGTCGCCGACGGCGGAGATGGTCGGCACGTTGGTCCGGCAGTACTCGTCCACGAGCACGTAGCCGCGGTCCATCGCGACGCCGGCCTCCTCGTAGCCCAGCCCTTGGCTGACCGGGCCGCGGCCGACGGCGACGAGCACGATCTCGGCCTCGAACTCCTTGCCGTTCTCCAGCGAGACCTTCGCGCCGTTCTCGGTGGTCTGGACGGCGGAGACGCGGCTCCCGAGGCTGAAGTCGATCTTCCGGCGGCGGAAGGCGCGCTCGAGCAGCTTCGAGGAGGACTCGTCCTCCAGCGGTACCAGGTGGGGGAGCGCCTCGACGATGGTCACGTCGGCGCCGAAGGACTTCCAGACGCTGGCGAACTCGCAGCCGATGACGCCGCCGCCCAGGATGATCACCGAGGCCGGGACGCGGTCGAGGCCGAGCGCGTAGTCGCTGGTGATGACCCGGCTGCCGTCGACCTCGATGCCGGGCAGCGACCGGGCGTAGGAGCCGGTGGCCAGCAGCACGTGCTTGCCCTCGTAGCGCTGACCGTTCACCTCGACCGCGGTCGGGGAGACCAGCCGGCCCTCGCCCTCCACGTAGTTGATCTTGCGGGACTTGATCAGCCCTTGCAGGCCCTTGTGGAGCCGGGAGACGACGCCGTCCTTGTAGCCGTTGACACCGTCCATGTCGATGCCGGCCAGCGACGTCTTGACGCCGAACTGCTCGCCCTCGCGAGCCTGGTCGGCGATCTCGCCGCTGTGCAGCAGGGCCTTGGTCGGGATGCAGCCGCGGTGCAGGCACGTGCCGCCGACCTTGTCGCGCTCGACGAGGACGACGGACATGCCCAGCTCGGCGGCGCGCAGCGCGGCGGCGTAGCCACCCGAGCCACCACCGAGGATGACCAGGTCGGCGGGAGAGGTGGGTGCGCTCACGAGGACTCCTCGAATGCCGTGGTCCCGACCCGTTCACACGGGCGGGCGATGATCCGGCGCCCATCCTGCCACTCCGGGAACGCCGGGGCGGGCAGCACCGTTGCCAGCGCGGACGTCGCCGCGCAGGCGCGACCCGGGTGGACAGGAGCGGGCATGGGGCTGTGGAGCCGACTGCGGCGGCGGGCACCGGGCCGAGCCACGCTCGACCGGGGCGCCGGGCGGGCCGACGTCGCCCACCTCGAGCAGTTCGTCGCCAGCCGGCGCGGCGTGGAAGGGTACGTCGAGCCCCGGACCGCGGTCACCGAGACCACCATCGTCCTGGTCGCGGCCGACGGCGAGTGGACCCGTCGTCGCATCGACGGCCCGGACACCGCCCGCCGGCTGTCCCGCGAACTCGGCATCCCGGTCTACGACGCACAGGTCACCGGCTATCCGCAGCGGATGCGCGACTGGTCGAAGAAGAAGGACCCCCGTCCCCCCTCCCCTCGCGAGCTCGACTGAAGGACCCCTCGAAGGACCACCGTCCCCCACCGCTCGCCAGCTCTCGGCGGGCCCCTGACGGTGGCCGCTCCGGTGCATCACCCGGTGGCGATGAGGTCCTCGATGGCGGACAGGAGCGTGCGGACCGGGACGCCGGTGCCGCCCTTGGGGGTGTATCCCCACGGCGCGCCGGTGTTGTAGCTCGGGCCGGCGATGTCGATGTGCGCCCACGGCAGGCCGGCCGGCACGAACTCGGCGAGGAAGTGCGCCCCGACGAGCATGCCGCCCATCCGGTCGGCGTTGGCGTTGACGAAGTCGGCGATGGGGGAGTCGATCCCCTTGCGCAGCTCCGCCGGCATCGGCATCGGCCACATCGACTCACCGCTGCGGTCGGCGGCGGCCACGACGGCGTCGCGCAGGTCGTCGCTGCCCATGACCCCGGCGGTGCGCGAGCCCAGGGCCACCAGCTGCGCGCCGGTGAGGGTGGAGGTCTCCAGCAGGGCGTCGGGAGAGTCCTCGGCAGCCCGCGCGAGGGCGTCGGCCAGGATGACGCGGCCCTCGGCGTCGGTGTTGGTGATCTCGGCCTTCTTGCCGTTGCGGAAGGTCACCACGTCGGCGGGGCGGTAGGCGGTGCCGCTGGGCAGGTTCTCCGCGATCGGCACGGTGGCGGTGACCTCGACCGGCAGGCCGAGCTCCGCGACGAGGCACACGGTGGCGATGACGGCCGCCGCCCCGGCCATGTCGCTGGTCATGTGGTGCATGTTCTGCGCCGGCTTGATCGACAGGCCGCCGCTGTCGAAGGTGATCCCCTTGCCGACCAGCGCGACTTTCTTCCGGGCCTTCCGGCCGCTGTAGGTCAGCCGCAGCAGGCGGGGCCCGCGGGCCGAGCCCCCGCCCACGGCGAGGATCCCGCCGTAGCCGCCGGCCGCCAGGTCGTCCTCGTCGAGCACCTCGACCTTCAGTCCGGCCTTCTTGCCCGCGGCCGCGCCGCGGGCGGCGAGCTCGGCGGGGTGGAGGTCGTTGGGCGGGGTGTTGACCAGGTCGCGCACGAGCGTCACGGCGTCGGCGACGGCGCGGGCCCGGCCCAGTGGCGCCTTGGCGTCGCCGCCGTCGGGGACGACGACGGTGAACTCCCGCGGCGGGGCGGGACGGCCGTCGAGGTCGGACTTGTAGGCGGTGAACTCGTACGTGCCGAGCAGGCTGCCCTCGCCGACGGCGTGCAGGCGCTGCTCGTCCGGCGTCCCGCCGACCGCGGCCAGCAGGGTGACGACCGACGCGCGACCCGACAGTGCCCGGCTGGCGGCGCCGGCGGCGCGCCGGACGGCCTCGGCGGCGTACCCGCCGCCCGGCTGCGGCGCGCCGAGGCCGACGGCCACGACGACGGGGAACGCGCTCTGACCCAGGGTGGCGACCCGGGTGACCTCGTCCTCCGCCCCGCGGGCGCCGAGGTCGGCGAGCGCGGTCAGCAGCCGGCCCCCCAGGAGCCGGTCGACCGCTTCGGCGCCGGGAGTGGGCAGCAGGCCGTCGAGCCCCTTGCCGATCCCGACGACGACGGCGTCGGCGGAGAGCTTCTCGAGCGGGCGGTCGGTGGCGTTGATCGTCGGCGGCACCGCTCGATCCTAGAAGGACCACCCTTCCCCCACGCCTCGCAGGCTCGGCGCGGGACCCTGAAGGGTAGCCGTTCCAGTACGTCACCAGGCTCGCGGCAGGACCCTGCAGGGCGGCCGCTGCGCGCCGATACCGTGCCGTTCGTGACCGCGCGGACCTCGCCCCTGCACGACCGGCACGTCGCGGCCGGTGCCAAGCTGGCCGACTTCGGCGGCTGGTCGATGCCCATCGAGTACGCCGGCGGCGGGGTGCTGGCCGAGCACGAGGCGGTCCGCTCCGGGGTGGGCCTGTTCGACGTCTCCCACCTGGGCACGGCGACGGTCCGCGGGCCGGGGGCGGCGGAGTTCGTCGACGCCTGCCTGACCAACGACCTCTCACGCATCGGCCCGGGGCAGGCCCAGTACACGATGTGCTGCCTGCCCGACGGCGACCCGCGGGCGGGGGGCGTGGTCGACGACCTGATCGTCTACCTGCACGGCCCCGACGACGTGCTGCTCGTTCCCAATGCCGCCAACGCCGCCGAGGTGGTGGCCCGGCTGACCGACGCCGCCCCGGCGGGGGTCACCGTGACAGACCGGCACGCTGACGTCGCGGTCCTGGCCGTGCAGGGACCGCGGTCGCCGCAGCTGCTGGCATTCCTGGGGTTGCCCGGTGAGCTGCCCTACATGTCGTTCGTGACCGGGACCGGTGGCGGCTCCACCGAGGTCACCGTCTGCCGCACCGGCTACACCGGCGAGCACGGGTACGAGCTGCTGGTGTCTGCCGAGCGGGCCGGCGAGCTGTGGGACGTGCTCGTGGACACCGGCCGTGACGAGGGGCTGCGGCTGTGCGGCCTGGGCGCCCGGGACACGCTGCGGACGGAGATGGGCTACCCGCTGCACGGACACGAGCTGTCGGCCGAGATCACGCCCGTCCAGGCCCGCGCCGGCTGGGCGGTGGGCTGGCGCAAGCCGGCGTTCTGGGCACGCGAGGCGCTGCTCGCCGAGAAGGAGGCCGGGCCGGTGCGGCTGCTCTGGGGCCTGCGGGCGACCGGGCGGGGGATCCCGCGGCCGGGCATGGCGGTGCTGGACGCCGACGGTGCCCGTGTCGGCGAGGTCACCAGCGGGACGTTCTCGCCGTCCCTGCGCACCGGCATCGCGCTGGCCCTCCTCGACACGGCGTCCGGCGTGGGCGAGGGCGGCGAGCTGGCCGTCGACGTGCGGGGGCGGCCGCAGACGGTGCAGGTCGTGCGGCCGCCCTTCGTGCCCTCGCACGTGCGCTGAGAAAGGGCCTCGTCCTCCGCACCCCGTCGCAGGCTCGGGGCGGGACCCGGGACGAGGCCACCCCTGCCGCTCGTCCTAGGACTCTGTTCCCGAGCCCTTGGGAAGCCCAGGGCACGCCAGGAGATCCGGGGACCCCGCAGGGGGCCGCCGTCCTCCCCATCCCTGGCAAGCTCGGAAAGGCCGAGAAGGGACCGCCATCAGGCGTTCTTGCGAGTCGGGTCCCTGTCCTCCTTGGACGGTTCCGGCTTGTCCGGGAGCGAGTCGGCGACCACCGCGTCCCGCTTCCCCATGGGCTGGGCCGGGCCCTGCGTCGTGTCCTGCGCCGTCTGGTGCTCGGCCTCGGAGTTGATCTCGGCACCCAGCAGCACCAGGTAGCAGGTGAGGTAGAGCCAGAGCATCAGGACGATGACCCCGGCGATCGTGCCGTAGGTCTCGTTGTAGCTACCGAATCGGTCGACGTAGAAGCTGAACGCCACGCTGACCAGGGCCCAGACGATGGTGACGACGACGGCGCCGAGGTTGACCCAGCGCAGCTTCGGGTTGTCCCTGTCCGGGGCGATGCGGTAGACGACGGCCAGGGACCCGGCGAACACGGCCAGCAGAAGCACCCATCTCGCGACCTGGGTCAGGATCGTGGCGAACGGGCCGAGCGGCAGGGCGTTGAGCACGGCCGGGACGACGGCCACCAGGCTGAAGGTGATCAGCACGAAGACGACCGCGCCCAGCGTGAGCGCCAGTGACGTGGCCCGCAGCTTCACGAAGTTGCGGGTCTCCACCTCGTCGTAGGCGATGTTCACCGCGGTGACCAGGTTGTTCACCCCGCCGGAGGCCGTCCACAGCGCGCCGAGGACGGAGACCACCAGGCCGACGGTCAGCGCACCGCCGCTGCCGGTGGCGATGTCGCGCAGTTGGTCCTCGATGAGCAGGGCCGCGCTCTCGGGGAGTTGTGCGGAGAGGTCCTCGATCTGCTGGGTCACGGTCTCCGGTGAGGCCACCAGCCCGTAGATCGAGATCATCGCGATCAGCGCGGGGAAGATGGACAGGAAGCCCCAGAACGCCACACCGCCGGCGACGATGGGCATGTTGTCGGCCTTGTTCTCCGCCCACGCCCGCTTGACGACCTGCTTCCACCCGCGCCAGGGAATGTCGGTGGGCCGCTCCGCGGTGATGCCGGGCAGCTGGTGCTCGCCCGGCGCCCCGGGCGGCAGCCGGTCGGCATGCGGATGGGGCCCGCGTGCCTCGGCCGCCCTGGCGGCCGCCCGGCGGGCCGCCTTCTCCTCGACCCGCTCCCGGATCCGATCGACCGCGCTGTCGCGGTGCCGGGTGCCGGCCACGTCAGTCGCCCGGCCAGGTGCCGGTCAGCTTGGTGAAGCCGCGGGCCCCGGCCCGGTCGATGGCCGCCTTGGTGGCGGCGAAGATCGCACCCTGGAGCGCGGCGGCCAGCACGACCTCACGCATCCGGTACTCGCTCTGCAGCGCGTCGGGAGCGTCGTCCTCCTTGGCCACGCGCCTCCAGACCTGCTTGAAGACCGCGCCGGACACGACACCGGCCAGGATTCCGCTGAGCAGCCCGATCGGCCGGTAGACGAGTTTGGCCCCCGTGCTGCTCACGTCGCCCTCCCCACGGCCCGGCGGACCCGCTTCGTCTTCTTCGCCGCTGTCTTGCGGGCGGCCTTGGCGGCCGTGGCCCGGCGGACTCGCTTCGCCCTGTCCGCCGCGGCCTTGCGCGCGGCCTTGGCGGCCGCGGCACGGCGCACCTGCTTCGCCTTGTTCGCCGCTGCCCTTCGGGCAGCCTGCTCGGCCGCTGCCCGACGGGCCTGCTCGGCGTTCTTCGCCGCTGCCTTCCGGACGGCCTTCTCGGCGGCGGCCCGGCGGGCGGCGAGCCGCCTGGCCTCCTGCTTGGCCTCTTTCTTCGCGACCCGGCGGTTCCTGGTGAGCCGGCGCCACACCAGGAGGCCGACGAGGGCGGCCAGGCTCGCGCCGGCGCCGATGACGGCCGGCGGGTTCTCCCGATAGGTCTCGACCGCGGTGTCCCGGGCCCGGTAGGCGTTCTCGCGGGCCCGGGCCGGGACGTCGAGGCGCTGCGAGAGCTCGTCGACGGTGCGGCCGAGCTCGGCGCGGGTGGCCTCGATGTCGGCCTTGATGGCGTCGGGGTCGCTGGGGGTGGTGCCGCCGTCCGACGTCCGGGCGGCCCCGTCGGGGCCGGGGTTGGCTGGGGTACTCACCGGCGTGCACTCTCCTTCACCGTCGCGATGTCGGTCTTGGTGCTGGCGATGGCCTGGGTCGGCACGGGGGGCGTGCCCTTCTGGACGTCCTTCTTGCCGACCAGTGCGAGGACGCCGGCGATGGCGAAGAGCACGGCGGCGACGATGAGCGCGGCCAGCCAGTCGGCCAGGGCCAGGGCCAGGGCGAGGACGGCGGCGGCGATGAGCACGGCCAGGCCGAAGAACGCGAACAGGCCGGCGCCGCCGAACAGGCCGGCGCCGACGCCGAGCCGCTTGGCCTTCTGGGTCACCTCGGCCTGCGCGAGCCGGGCCTCGTCGCGGACCAGTCGGCTGATCTGCTCGGTCAGCTGGCCGATCAGCTGCCCGGTCGAGGCGTCCTCGGGGGCGGGGGGAGGCAGGGGCGCGCGGCTGGCGCCCGTGGTGGGGTCGGTCATCGGTCCTCCGGTCCGGGAAGGCGTGTCGATGACCTCACATGCCCCCGAGGATCGCCGGGATAACCAGACGCGCGGTCACACTCCGGGCACGGCGCCGTCCGCGGGCGGGTCACTAACCTGCGGCCATGAGCTGGTACTGGCGGCTGGAGGACCCCTCGGGGGCGGAGCTCGACCCGGCCACGGTCGGGGTCGAGGTCCCGCAGGCGGAGAACCAGGGCGACGCGGAGTCCTGGCTGGGGGAGAACTGGCGGGACCTGCTCGAGCGCGGGGTCGCCACGGTGACGCTGTTCGACGGCGAGCAGGAGGTCTACGGGCCGATGGGCCTGGCCGCCACGTAGGCATGGACAGGTCGAGGTCCTCGGCAACGGGCCGCAGCGGCTGCACCCGGGTGAGCACGTCGTCGCGCAGGAACCCTCCGCATCGACCCGGACGAGGTCGGGAAACGGTCATCGTCTCCTCGAGCGGGCACCGTGGGGTCGTAGCGGTGCGCCCGGTGGAGGTCGAGTCCGCAGCCGCCACGGCCAGGCGTGACAGCTCTCGACGACGTGCGTGCGGGACAGCCCGCGGCCGTTGTGGCCGGGACCGGTCGGCCAGTAGGTCCTGGTGAAGACCTCCATCTCCTCGCGGCACCGGCCGGCCAGGGCCTGACCGAGCACCGCCTCGGCCCGGGTTCCCGGCGTAGCCGTCGGCGGCGTCGGAGGTGGCGATGCCGGCGTCGGGACGGCGCGGACGCAGGCGTGCGCGCCGTCCCCGACCCGGCCGCCGTGGATCAGCAGTCGCCGTAGGCGACCGCGGAGATGGAGAGACCGGAACCGCCCGGTCGTCGGGAATCCACGGGTCCCGACGACCGGGCCGGCCGCTCAGCCCCCGGCGCTCAGACCTGGGCGCCCGGGGCCACCTCGGGCTTGGGGAAGCGCCAGCGGCGGACCATGGTGGCCCGGGTGACGCCGTACCACACCAGGCTCTTCATCTTGTGGTCCTGGTCGGGGAACCGCTCGAGCACCTTCTTCTTGATCCGCCGACCGAGGACGACGGAGTCCGCGATGATCACGAGGAAGAAGACGAACCAGATGAAGACCGTGTAGCTCTGCACCGCGGGGCTGGGCACGAAGTAGCCGGCGAGCACCAGCCCGGCAACGACCAGGAAGAAGCTCCCGGCGTTGCGGCGGGCGTCGACGACGTCACGCACGAGCCGGCGCACCGGGCCGCGGTCGCGGATCGGCAGGTAGCTGTCGTCCCCCCGTGCGGCGGCGGCGCGGGCGGTGCCCCGGGTGGCCGCCCGTTGCTGCCGCATCCGCTTGTAGGCCTCCTTGCGGGTGGCCGGCGGCGGCGGGGGAGGGCCGGGGCGGCGGCCCTGGGCCTCGCTGCGCCTGGGCGTGGGCCGGCCCTTGCCGGCCGTCTTCACCAGCTGTTGGGTGGCCAGGTCGGCGGCGGGGTCGGGGGCGGCCTCGGTGCGGTCGCGACGCCCGGGCAGGCGGAGCTTCACGGCCGCGAGTCTACGTGCGACCTCGGCCGATCCCGGCCTGCGCGGCACCGGACGCCGTACAGTGGGAAGAGGCTCCGCTCCGGCGGCGTTGGTCTGCTGCAGGACGTGCCGCAGCAGGCACCCTCGAACGTGGGAGGACTTCCAACATGACGGTGCAGGACACCACGGCCACCGGCGTCATCCTCAGCGACCCCGCTGCCGCCAAGGTCAAGACGCTGCTGGACCAGGAGGGTCGCGACGACCTCCGCCTGCGCATCGCCGTCCAGCCCGGCGGCTGCTCGGGCCTGCGCTACCAGCTCTTCTTCGACGAGCGGTTCCTCGACGGCGACCAGACCTTCGAGTTCGGTGGTGTCGAGGTCATCGTCGACCGGATGAGCGGCCCGTACCTCGGCGGCGCGGTCATCGACTTCGTCGACACGATCGAAAAGCAGGGCTTCACGATCGACAACCCGAACGCCACCGGCTCCTGCGCCTGCGGTGACTCCTTCAGCTGAGCGGTGACACTGTGACATCGTCGGCCTCCCGGCCGACAGCGCGGCCAGGTGCCGTGCCCCGGCCACGCTGAGTGTGTCCGCGGCACCGCGTCGGGAGCCCTCCGGGCCCCGCAACGCGGCACCGCCGGTCGCATGGCGGCTCACCTCAGATGCGTCGAAGGCCCGGTCTTTCCTGCGGGAGGAACCGGGCCTTCGACGCCAGCGCTACAACCTCACGGGGTAGATGGTCTCGGGGACGTCGGGCTTGATCCGCTGCTCGACGAAGATGCCGTGCCAGACCATGAACACCAGCAGCGTCCACAGCTTCCGGGAGAGGTCGACCGGGCTGCCCGCGGCCATGTTGGCCCGGTGCGCCTCCAGCATGTCCAGCACCTGCGCACGGTCGAGCCACTCGTCGGTCTGGCTCTCCGCGATGACGGTGCGGGCCCAGTCGTACAGGTCGTCGGCCAGCCAGTGCCGGGTCGGCACGGGGAAGCCGAGCTTGCGGCGGTCGAGCACGTGCGCCGGGACGATCTGCTCCAGCGCGCGGCGCAGCGCGTACTTCGTCGTCTCCCGGGTCACCCGCTGGTCCACCGGCAGCGTGCCGGCCACCGCGAAGACCTCGGGGTCGAGGAAGGGCACCCGCAGCTCCAGCGAGTTGGCCATCGTCATCTTGTCGGCCTTGACCAGGATGTCCCCGCGCAACCAGGTGAACAGGTCGACGTACTGCATGGCGGTCACGTCGTCGTAGCCGGCTGCACGGGTGCGCTCGTAGAGCTCGCGGGTGACGGCGACGTGCGAGAGGTCGGGGTCGCGGCGCTCGAGGAAGCCCAGCTCGTCGTCCCGGAAGATCCGCGCGTTGCCGTAGTACCGCTGCCTCAGGGGGATGGAGCCGCGGCGCAGCAGGTCCTTGCCGCGCATGCCGTCGGGCAGCTTCACCGACAGCGAGCCGAGCGCGCGACGGATGCCGCCGGGCAGCCGGTCGAAGGCGGCCAGGGAGAGCGGCTCGCGGTAGATGTTGTAGCCGCCGAAGAGCTCGTCGGCGCCCTCACCGGAGAGCACCACCTTCACGTGCTTGCGGGCCTCGCGGGCCACGAAGTACAGCGGCACGAGCGCCGGATCGGCGACCGGGTCGTCGAGGTACCAGACCACCAGCGGGATCGACTCGGCGAACTCCTCCGGCGTGACCACCTTGGTCACGTGCTCCACGCCGATCGCCGCGGCCGACTCGGCGGCGACGTCGATCTCCGAGAAGCCCTGGCGCTCGAAGCCGACCGTGAAGGTCATCAGGTCGGGGTTGTACCGCTTGGCCAGCGCCGCGATCGCCGTGGAGTCGATGCCCCCGGAGAGGAACGACCCGACGGTGACGTCGGCACGCATGTGCACCCGCACCGAGTCGTCGAGGACCTCGGCGATCCGGTCGTAGAGGCCCTGCTGCTCGTCCTTCGCGACCGGCCGGACGGGGAAGGCCGGGTGGAAGTAGCGGCTGGTGTGCAACTCGCCGTCCACGACGGTGAAGCTGGTGCCGCTCTCGATCCGCCGGATGCCGCGGTGCAGCGTCGCGGGCTCCGGCACGTACTGCAGCGTCAGGTAGTGCTGCAGCGAGGCGGAGTCCACGCCGCCGGCGGCCTCGCTGCCGCCGAGCATCTCCAGCAGCGCCTTCTTTTCGGAGCTGAAGAGGAGCGCCCCGTCGGCGAGCCGCGCGGTGAACAGCGGCTTGATGCCGAAGGGATCGCGCGCGCCGAACGCCGTTCCCGTCCGGGTGTCCCAGATGACGAAGGCGAACATGCCGCGCAGCCGCCGGACGACGTCCTGGCCCCAGTGGTGGTAGCCGGCGACGATGGCCTCGGTGTCGCCCTCGGTGGCGAACTGCGCGCCCTCGGCCGCGAGCTCCTCGCGCAGCTCCACGTAGTTGTAGATCTCGCCGTTGAAGACGATCCGGTAGCGGCCGTCCGCGTAGGGCATCGGCTGGTGGCTGTGCTCGATGTCGATGAACGCCAGCCGGTTGAAGCCGAAGACGACCCGCGCGTCGTGCCAGACCTGGGTCTCGTCGGGGCCGCGATGGCGCAGGCAGGGCAGCGCCTCGCGGACCTCACCGACGATCGGGTCGGTGACGCGCTCGGCGTCGGTGGACAGGTAGGCCAGCAGGCCGCACATGAGGCGCAGGTCTCCCGGGTTCGGATCGAGTCCGGCGCGGACGCCGGGACGGGGTCAGACGCGTTCGCCGGCGCGGGTCCTGCGGGTGGCGATCCGCTCGGCGACGAACGACAGGATGGGGACGGTGCCGGCCACGAGCACGAGGACGGTGCCCTTCGACGTCCAGCGCGCCCGCAGGGCGAGGTCGCAGGCGGTCAGGAAGAAGGCGAAGTAGAGCCAGCCGTGCAGGGTGCCGATGACGGCGACCGGTCCGTCGATCCCGGCGAGGTACTTGAGCGGCACGGCGACCAGGATCAGCGCGATGAGCAGGACGCCGACGATCCAGGCCATCACCCGGTAGCGGGTCAGCGCGGCGGGGACGTCGCGTCCCACCCGGCGGGCCAGCGCGCGGGGCAGCCGCGATGCGGTCGCCGGCTCAGCCATGGTCGGCCCGCCGGCGCAGCGCCCGCTCGTTGAGCTCGGCGAGGTGGGCGTTGTAGGCGGCCAGTTCGGGGTCGCCGGAGGTGTCGATGCGCGGCCGCTGGTAGAGGACCAGGGCGGACCCCGGCTCCTCCTCGTCGGGGTCGCGGTTGACCTCCTCGCGGCACATGCGCACGTAGAACCACAGGCCCATGAACCCGTACAGCGGCCACTGGAGCGCGTAGCTCCAGTTCACCGCGCCACCCCCGGCCTCGGCCTTGGACAGCTGCCAGTAGCCCAGGAAGAACGTGCCGACGAAGAGCGCGGCCACCACCAGGTGCAGGAGCACCCATGTGGGCGTCAGCAGCCGGGAGAACACGGCCCCGACTGTAACCGGCGGTGCCCCCGCAGAGTGCCCAGCGGTGAGGGGGCTCACCGTGCCCCACCGCTCCCGGCTGCCGTCCGGAGCGGGCGGGCGGCGCACCGTCCGGCCGCCCGGCGGCACGACCCGCCGGTGCCGCATCTCCGGTGGTCGGCCGCCGAGCGGGGTCGGCTAGTCTCGCCGCAGACTGTGGTCGGCACAGGCGCCGTCCGCCGGGCACCGGCTGAGGGCCCGCCGGGAAGACCGTCCGGTGCACCGGACGAGGACGAGGAGGCAGCGAGCAGTGGCTCGAGGCAGCAGGCTCGCGCGGGTCACCGCGCTCGGTCTCCTGGGAGGACTCACCCTCACCGGATGTGACGTCACCGGCAGCGACTTCTGGGTCCGCAACTTCCTCTTCTTCGGGTGGCCGGAGGGGGTCACTGAAGAGGCTGACGCGATGCGCAGCCTGTGGTTCTGGTCGGCACACGCTGCCAACGTGGTGGGCACGATCACGTGGGGGCTGATCTTCTTCGCGATCCTGCGCTACAAGAAGCGCGGCAACCAGCTGCCCAAGCAGACGGCCTACAACCTCCCGCTGGAGATCGTCTACACGATCATCCCGTTCCTCATCATCGCCGGGCTGTTCTTCTTCACCGTCGTGACGCAGAACGAGGTCCAGGAGCGCAGCGAGGACCCGGAAGTCACCGTCGCGGTCAACGCGTTCAAGTGGAACTGGCAGTTCGTCTACCCGGACACCGCCGGGGCCGACGGCGAGCCGGTCGAGACGGTCGGCACGAGCGACGAGATCCCGATCCTCGTCCTGCCGACCGGTCAGAACGTCCGGTTCGAGCTCGCCTCCGCCGACGTGATCCACTCGTTCTGGGTGCCGGACTTCCTGTTCAAGCTCGACGTCATCCCCGGGCAGGAGAATGGCGTGGACAACGTCTTCGAGGTCGTCGTCCAGGAGGAGGGTGCCTTCGTCGGTCGCTGCGCCGAGCTCTGCGGCACCTATCACGCCTACATGAACTTCGAGGTGCGAGCGGTGTCGCCGGCCGAGTACGAGGCCTACCTGGAGGCCCGGGAATCCGGACTGAGCACCTTCGAGGCGCTGGAAAGCATCGGCGAGCCGGGAGTGGCGCAGAGCACCTCGCCGTTCGACCTGGTCGAGGACGCGCAGCAGGCGGACGGCTGACGTGTCCTCCACCCGCGCACCGCACACCACGCAGTCGGAGGGACGGCCGTGAAGGTCGAAGCGCTCATCTTCAACGCCATCGGCGTCTTCTGCATCGTCATGGCCGTCGTGTACGGGGTCTGGTCCCGTGAGCCGATCGGGACCACCGCGCTGGTCCTCTCCGGCGGGCTGACATTCCTCGTCGGTGGATTTTTCTGGTTCGTCTCGCGACGCATCGACGCTCGCCCGGAGGACCGCAAGGACGCCGACATCGCCGACGGAGCCGGCGAGCTCGGCTTCTTCAGCCCGGGCAGCTACTGGCCGTTCGGTATCGCCCTCTCGGCAGGTCTGATGGGCCTGGCGTTGGCCTTCTTCTACCCCTGGCTCATGCTGCTCGCCGGTGCGGCCCTGCTGGTCACCATCGGTGGCCTGCTCTTCGAGTACTACGTGGGGCAGAACGCGCACGGCTGAGCCGTACCGCCACTGTCGAGGGTCCCTTCCCGCGCGCGGGGAGGGGCCCTCGGCATTCGTGGAACGACCGCCTGCGGGCCGTTCACCGCCGGCCTGTCCACCCGGATCGTGGTCCGGCCCAAGTGCTCCGTGCCTCGTGCAGCCGGCGGTCAGCCACTCCGCCCGCCGCCGCGGGTGCATGGTGCGGGGCCGGCGTGTGGCCGGCCCTCGCGCGGGGCACGGCGGGGACAGGACCGTTCGTCCGCCGGCTCGATGTCCGGCGTCCGGCCGGGCGACCGGTCGGGCGGTCCCCCGGGGAGCTCGGTCCGTGGGTGCGAGCAACGCGTCCAGGTCGGAGGGGCGCCGCTGTCGCCGTCCCCGGTGCCCGGCCGCCGTCCCGGAGCCTGAGGAGGACGGCGGTGACGAGAGGACGGCGCACGACGAGCCGGCCCGGCGCCCGTCAGGTGCCCATCGGGCCGGCGCGGGTCACCGGCGGGCTGCCGGGACGGAACGGGGTGCCGCGCCACGGCCGAGGGCCGCGACCGCCGACGGCAGGTCGACGCGGGGCGGGCGACGGCGACGCCGTGTCGGTGCAGGGATGGAGACGCAGAAGGGCCCCGACGGGGTTGTCCGTCGGGGCCCTTCCGGCCAGGCACAGGCTCAGTCGCGCGGCTCCTGCGGCCGGCCGCCGTCCGAGGGGCGACCGGACGTGGTGAGCTCCCGGCTGGCCTCCGCAGCGGCTGCGCCGTGCTCCTCGCGGCGCTGTTCGATCTCGGCCTGTGCCGGCTCTTCGATCGGGCTGAAGAACCCGCGGATCGCCCGGCGGGCGCCGCCGACCTGGTTCATCCGCTTGGGCACCGGAGCACCGCCGTAGGCCAGCTGGCCGTGGCCGTGCTCGTCGACCGGGCCGAGGGGCTGGTGCACCTCGATGAACTCGCCGTGCGGCAACCGACGGATGACGCCGGTCTCGAGACCGTGCTCGAGCACCTCGCGGTCGTGCTTCTGCAGCCCGAGGCAGATCCGGTAGGTGAGCACGTAGGCGATCGGCGGGAGGATGATCAGCCCGATGCGGCCGGCCCAGGTCATCGCGTTGAGGCTGATGTCGAACTTCTCCGCAATCACGTCGTTGGCCCCGGAGAACATCAGGACGACGTAGAAGGCGATCGCCATGACGCCCAACGAGGTCCGCACCGGCACGTCGCGGGGACGCTGCAGCAGGTGGTGCGAGGCGGTGTCCCGGGTGAGCTTCCGCTCGATGGCGGGATAGGCGAAGAGGATCGTGAAGATGATCCCCGGCAGCACCACGGTCGGCCAGAACAGCGCCGGGATCGTGTAGTCACCCGGCAGGTTGATGTCCCAGGCCGGGAACAGTCGCGTCGACCCGTCGAGCCACATGACGTACCAGTCGGGCTGGGACGCGGCCGAGACCTGGGCCGGGTTGTACGGGCCCCACAGCCACACCGGGTTGATCTGCACCAGGCCACCGAGCGCGGCGCAGGCGCCGAACACGATGAAGAACAGGCCACCCGCCTTGCCGGCGAAGGTGGGGAAGAGCCGGTTGCCGACCACGTTGTGCTCGGTCCGCCCCGGGCCGGGGAACTGGGTGTGCTTCTGCTTGACCAGGATGAGCAGGTGGACGGCGATGAGGCCGAGCATGATCGCCGGGATCAGCAGCACGTGGGCGATGTAGAGGCGTCCGATGATGAATTCGCCGACGTAGTCGCCGTTGAACACCGCCCAGTGCGCCCACGTCCCGATCACCGGGATGGACAGGATGATCGCCGACATGATGCGCAGGCCGGTGCCGGACAGCAGGTCGTCGGGCAGCGAGTAGCCGGCGAAGCCCTCGGCGATGGCCAGGATCAGCAGCGCTGCGCCGATCAGCCAGTTGGTCTCCCGCGGCCGCCGGAAAGCGCCGGTGAAGAAGATGCGCAGCAGGTGGACGACGATCGAGGCGACGAACAGCAGGGCCGCCCAGTGGTGCAGCTGCCGCATGAACAGGCCGCCGCGGACGTCGAACGACAGGTACAGGGTGGAGTCGTAGGCCGCCGACATCTCCACGCCGCGCAGCGGCGCGTAGATGCCCTCGTAGGTGACATGGCGCAGGGAGGCGTCGTAGAAGAACGTCAGGTAGGTGCCCGACAGCAGCAGGATGACGAAGGAGTAGAGCGCGATCTCACCGAGCAGGAACGACCAGTGGTCGGGGAAGACCTTGTTCAGCGTCCGGCGCAGGGGGCCGGACACGATCAGACGGTCGTCGAATTCCTGTGCGGTCTTGCCCAGCCGTGTGGTCGGGACACCCGGCGCCGTGGCGGTGCGAGCCATCAGATGCGCTCCCGGTTCCAGTAGGTGGGGCCAACGGCCTCAATGTAGTCACTACGCGCCACGAAGTAGCCCTCGTCGTCGACCGTGATCGGCAGCTGGGGCAGCGGGCGGGTGGCCGGGCCGAAGATGGGCTTGGCTCCCTGCGTCACGTCGAACTGCGACTGGTGGCACGGGCACAGGAGGCGGCTGGTCTCCTGCTCGTACAGCGAGACCGGGCAGCCGGCGTGCGTGCAGATCTTGGAGTAGGCCACGTAGTCGCCGTAGCCGAAGTTCTCCTGGCCCTCGAGCGGTCGGTTCTCCTCCACCTGCTCGGGCCGCAGCCGGATGAGCATCGTCGCGGCGTCGGCGTTCTCGACGGTGTTGCCGCCGGGCACCGCGGGGAAGACCGTCTCCAGCGAGCCGGGCTGCTGGTCGCCGGGCCGGATGGGGCTGCCGTCGTTCCGCAGCAGGCGCACGCCTTCGGCCCAGGGGGTGGTGCCCAGCGGGTCGCCGGTGTTGGGGTTGCGGATCAGGCCGCCGAGCGGCATGAGGAGCATCAGGCCCAGGCCGCCGCCCATGAAGACCAGCGAGCGGGTGATCAGCTTGCGCCGGGCCAGGCCGCTGCTGTGCAGGCCGCCGACGAGGGTGGCGCCGGTGGTGACCTGGTCGAAGTGCGAGGCGTGGTGCACGTCCTGTACCGCGGTCTCGTGCGGCAGGAGCTTCTTGGTGTAGAGCACCAGGCCGACGCCGACCAGGGTCAGCGACAGGCCCATGAGCGCACCGAGCACCGGTGTGAAGATCGCGCTCCAGCCGCTCTCGGTGATCTCCCACTGCCAGTCGGGGAGGAACCAGCCGGAACCCACGTAGACGACGACGAAGGCGAGCGCGGCCAGCCCGGCGAGGGCGAAGGTCAGCCCGACCTGGCGGACGGCGCGCTTCTCGACAGGGGAGCCCGGCTCGGGACCGGGGTCGACGTGCAGAACCTCGACGTTGTCGTACTGGGCGCCCAGGCGGTCGAGCTCCTCACGGGGCATCGCCGCTAGCTGCTCGGGGGTGTAGTCCGCGTCCGGCCCGCCGTGGGCTGCCGGGCCGGTGGAACCGCCGGCCGTGCCGGGGTGGGTCTCGCGCGTGGTCACGCTGCCTCCTCGCCGACGAGCGTCGTCGGCGTCCTCGGTGCTGCGGTGTGGATGCGGGTGCTCACGCCTTGCTCCCCATCCAGAAGATGCCGAACAGCAGCGCGGCGATACCGACCAGCCAGACCACGATCCCCTCGGCGACCGGGCCGATCCGTCCGATGCCGAAGCCGCCCGGGTCGGCCTGGGCGTCGATCGTCTGGACGTAGTTGATGATGGAGCGCTTCTCCTCGGGGGTCAGCTGGTTGTCCCCGAAGACCGGCATGTTGGCCGGGCCACTCAGCATTGCGGTGTAGATCTCCAGGTCGTTGGCGCCCTCGATGCTGGGCGCGGCCTTGCCCGAGGAGAGAGCGCCGCCCTGCCCGACGAAGTTGTGGCACTGCGCGCAGTTGAGCCGGAACAGCTCCCCGCCCTCGGCCAGGTCCCCGTCGCGCAGGTCACCGGAGGGCAGGGTGGGGCCGCCGCCGTTGGCCTGGACGTAGGCCATGAGCTGGTCGATCTCCTCGTCGGAGAACACGGCCGGCTTGTCCGGGGCGTCGGCCTCCTGGCGGGCCAGCGGCATGCGCCCGGTGTGCACCTGGAAGTAGACGGCCGCCTCACCGACGCCGATCAGCGAGGGCCCGCGGGTGGGCACGCCCTCGAGGTTCTCCCCGTGGCAGGTGATGCAGCTGCGCTCGTACAGTTCGCGGCCGGCGGCCTCGGCGGCGGACTCGGTGGTCGCGCTCTCCTCGGTCGCCTGGGCCGGGGAGAGCGCCGAGTAGAGCGTCCCGGTGAGCACCAGGGCGGCCATCAGGCCGGCCACGTTGGCGACACGACGGCGCTGCTTGGAGCGGCGCCGGGCGCGGGCCGCGGCGGCGGGGGACCCGTCGGCCGGACGGCGGGACCAGCGGCGGCGGCCGCAGCGGCGGCGGCCGCGGGGCGCTCCCTCGTCGGAGGGGGCGTCGGACTGCGGATTCACAGAGGACACCGTTTTCCTAGCGGATGAAGTAGATCGTGGTGAACAGCCCGATCCACACGACGTCGACGAAGTGCCAGTAGTAGGAGACCACGATGGCCGCGGTCGCCTGCGCCGGCGTGAAGCGGCCCATGGTGGACCGGATGAGCAGGTAGACGAAGGCGACGAGGCCACCGATGACGTGGAGGCCGTGGAATCCCGTGGTGAGGTAGAAGACCGACCCGTAGGTGCTCGAGGAGATCGTGGTGCCGTCGTGCACCAGCTCGATGTACTCGTAGCCCTGACCGAGGACGAAGGCCAGGCCCATCACGAAGGTGATCGTGAACCAGCGTCGGAGGCCGTAGACGTTGCCCTGCTCGGCGGCGAAGACGCCCAGCTGGCAGGTCACCGAGGACGCGACCAGGATCAGCGTGACGACCAGCGCGTACGGGACGTTCAGGTGCGTCGGCTCCGGCGGCCACCCCTCGGTGGCCCGGGCGCGCGCCGTGAAGTACATGGCGAACAGGCCGGCGAAGAACATCAGCTCGCTGGAGAGCCAGATGATCGTGCCGACGCTCACCAGGTTCGGTCGGGTCAGGGAGTGCACCCGGGAGGTGTCGAAGGTGCCGCTCGCCACGGGAGCCGTTGTCACGAGGCCCATCATGGCATCGCTCCCGGCAAGGTCACGACCGCGGGTGGGATGGCGTCGCGGCGCCGTGACCTCCTCGAGACCGAGACCCCGGGGTGCCTGGTCAGCGCCGCCCCAGCCACTACGCTCGGCGCCGTGAGTGACGCCGCCCCGGCCACCGTCCTGGTCTACAGCTCCCGGCCCGAGGTGCGGGCCGCCGTGCGCACCGCGGTGGGCCGCCGTCCGGCGGCCGACGTGGGTCCCCTCACCTGGCTGGAGTGCACCACCGGGGAGGACGTCGTCGACACCGTGGACGGCGGCGGCGTGGACCTTTGCATCCTGGACGGCGAGGCCCAGCCGACCGGCGGCCTGGCGCTGGCCCGTCAGCTCACCGTCGAGTTGGCCGACCGTCCGGCGCTGTGCGTCCTCATCGCCCGCCAGCCCGACCGCTGGCTGGCGCACTGGTCGCAGGCCGACGCCACGCTGCCCTTCCCGGTCGACCCGCTGACCGCCCCTGCCGTCGTCGCCGACCTGCTGCGCGACCGGGTGGGGCGTCGCCCGGTCGCCCGGTGAGCGCACGCACCACCGGCGGGCCCACCTGGCCGGCGCTGCTCACCCGTCTGCTGGCGCGGGAGGACCTCTCCGCCGCAGACACCGCCTGGGCGATGCGCGAGGTCATGGCCGGTGAGGCGACCCCCGCCCAGGTCGCCGCCTTCGCCGTGGCACTGCGCGCGAAGGGGGAGTCGGCGGCCGAGGTTGCCGGCCTCACCGAGACGATGCTCGAGCGGGCCACCCCCGTGGAGCTGCCGCTGGCCTGCGTCGACATCGTCGGCACCGGCGGCGACGGCGCGCACACGGTCAACATCTCCACGATGGCCGCGGTCGTCACCGCCGCGGCGGGGGTGCCGGTCGCCAAGCACGGCAACCGGGCGGCGTCGTCGTCCTCCGGGGCCGCGGACGTGCTGGAGGCGCTCGGGGTGGTCATCGACCTGCCGGCACCGGCGGTGGCGCGCTGCGTCGCCGAGGCCGGCATCGGCTTCTTCTTCGCGCCGGTCTTCCACCCGGGCTTCCGGCACACCGCCGTCCCACGCCGGGAGATGGGCATCGGCACCGTCTTCAACTTCCTCGGCCCGCTGGCCAACCCGGCGCGCCCGGCCGCGGCGGCGATCGGCTGCGCCGACGCCCGCATGGCCCCGGTGCTGGCCGAGGTGCTGGCCCGGCGGGGGACACGGGCGCTGGTGTTCCGCGGCGACGACGGCCTCGACGAGCTCACCACCGCGACGACGTCCTCGGCCTGGGTGGTGCGCGACGGCGAGGTCGTGCCTGACCGCGTGGACCCTGCCGCCCTCGGCGTCCCGCTCTCCCCGGCCGACGCGCTGCGCGGTGGGGACCCGGCGTTCAACGCCGACGTCTTCCGCCGGGTCGTGGACGGGGAGCCGGGGCCGGTGCGGGACGCGGTGCTGCTCAACGCCGCGGCCGCGCTGGCCGCCTTCGACGAGCGGGCCGAGCGGCTGCACGACGCGCTGTCCGCCGCGATGGCGCGCGCAGCGGCGGCGGTCGACGACGGTCGTGCGGCCGCGCTGCTCGGGCACTGGGCGTCGGTGAGTCGCTCGCTGCGGAGCTGATCAAGGACCCCCTGCCACCCGCCACTCGTAAAGGACCCCGTCCTCCCCGCCCTCGCTCGGGGCGGTGCCCTGGACGGGGGCGGGACCCTGCAGCGGGGCCGTCAGTCGGCGGAGTCGAAGCCGATCGAGAACGCCGCCTCGAGGTCGTGCCGGGAGTAGGCGCGGAAGGCGATGTGGGTGTCGGTCTCCCGCACGCCGGGCACCTTGTTGATCCGCCCCGCCACGACCTCGGCGATCTGCTCGAACTCGCGGACCCGCACGACGGCGATGAGGTCGACGGCGCCGGCGACGGAGTAGACCTCGCTCACGCCGTCGAGGTCGGCGACGGCCTCGGCCACCTCCGGGATCGCGTCGGTGGCCGCGTCGATCATGACGATGGCGGTGATCACGCCGGCGATGCTAGCCGGGGTGCCGCCGACCCGGCCGGTCCGCGGGAGAGCCGCTCGGGGCGCGCGCGGGTGCCCAGGGGGCGGTCGTCGGCGAACGGGTCCCGGCCGGCGCGGCCGGCCTCCGCCCGGTCGAGGAAGTCGGTGTAGCCGCCGGTGCCGGGGACCGGGCAGGCCAGCGTCCCGTCCACCTGCACCAGCCGGGTGCCGGGCTTCTCCATCCAGCGCAGCACCAGCTCGGTCTCGTCCACCGAGGCGGCCAGCTCGCCGTCCGGGCCCAGCGGCGTCTCGGCCGTGGTGAACAGACCCTCGAGCGTGGCCCGGACCGAGCTGCCGCGGGCCGCGCACCCGGCCGCCACCAGCCGGCCGCGGCGGACGACGGACAGCTGCCAGCCGCCCGCGCCGTCCGGACGGGCGAGGACCAGCTCGGCCACCGCGGCGAGGGACTCCAGCCGCTGCCGCCGGCGCACCGCCCGCACGAGCACGGCGACGCGGTCGCGGAGGACGGCGGCGTCCTCGTAGCGCTCGTCGCCGGCCAGCCGCTCGACGCGCGCGAGCAGCGGGGCCAGCAGCGCCCGCGGGTCGGCGGCCACCGCGGCCCGGAGGCCGGCGGCGAGCAACTGCCTGCGGTTGAGCTGGGCCACGAGCGAGCGGACCTCCGGGGTGCGGGGCTGTCTCCTGGGTCCAACGCCGTCAGGCTCG
>NZ_SPQN01000044.1 GCF_004571065.1 Geodermatophilus sp. DF01-2 | reverse complement strand
CTGTCGGGAACAACCCGCTTGAACGCTACGTAGGGCCGGGAGACGGGCGCAGGCACCGCCCACACGCACGCGCACACAACCCCAACGTCAAGATCAGCTCGACCGGACACCGGCGAGCCGATCACCCTTACCCAAGAACGCTCCAAGCCCGACTTGACTTCGACCTCATAGGTTGGTCAGTCGGGGACGCCGGGCGTTCTGATCGCGTCCGGCTGCGTCCAGTCGGCGATTCGTCGGTCAGGGAACCGCGGGGGTGGTGGCACCGGTGCCGCGGAGAGTCACCGCGGGAAGGGCAGCGGGTGCAGATCCGGAGCCGGCGGTCTGCCCCCCGTGATCGAGGCACCCCGCCGTCCACGACCGGGACCCAGGGCCTGCTGGGCGGCTCTCGCCGCGCACCGGGCGGCGCGCCGTGCCGCCTCCTGGCGTCCGGCTGCACGCTCGGCGTGCCGGGCCCGGGCCTCCGTGGCGCCGGGTGCGGCGAAGCCGTCGGCGGTGAGCCGGCAGGCGCCCAGGGGGACCCAGCGCGTCCCGCCGTCGACGTCCCGGACGCCGACCAGAAGCCCCGTGCGGTGGCGGCGCACCGAGTACGCCACGCCACGCACGGCCGCCTCCGTGTCGCCGGCGGACTGGGCCGCGGGGCCGTAGAGCCAGGTCACGTGCCGGACCTGTCGTCGGTAGCGGTCGTCGCGGCGGCGCCAGACGGTGTCCGGAAGCGGTGCGAGCTGCACCTCGATCGCCTGACCGACGTCGTCCACGACCACGTGCAGCCCGGTCCGCCCGTCCGGTTGGGGCACCTTCTGCACGCGGAGGTGGTGACCCTGTCCGGCGAGCCACGCCGCCAGGGCCCGCTGGTAGCGGAGGTGGTCGTACCTCGGACCCGCGTCGGCCTCCCGGCCGACGTAGCGGCACCGCGTGTCGCCCTGGTGCCGGAACCGCGGCCGGACGCCGTCCTCGGCTTCCAGGACGAGCGGCCCGCCGCAGCCGCCGGCCTGCCGGGAGCACCAGAACCCCACGCCGTGGGCGCGGTCGAGCAGGTGGGCAGCCGGGCCGTCGTCGGGCAGCGCGACGGCAGCGGTCCCCGCCGGCCCGTCCGTGACCGCCCACCGCAGATCGCTCGACACCCGTTCCCCCTCCCGCCCGGACGGCGCGACGCTAGACCGGGGATCCGACAGGACCGCCCGGTCCGGAGCGTGACCGGCCGGCCGGCGGCTGCCGGCCGGGACGCAGGTCACTCCTCCGGCGAGGACACCGAGTGGGGTTCGGGTCGGCCGCCGGAGGGCACTGGCCCCAGATCCAGCGTCCCGAGGAGGTCACCCGTGAACGTCCCCGACCCGCGCTACGGCGGCGGCAGCCCGAGCCCGTCGCAGCTGTCCCGGTACCTGCGCACCGGCTCGGACCCCACCCTGCGGCGCCGCCGATGGATCGTGGGTCTCTCGCTCCTCGGTGCCGGCATGGGTCAGGTCGTCGGCGCCTACCAGACCGGGATCCTCCGGCACATCCCCGATCCACCGGTCGGGCCGTTCGACAGCGACCGCGTCGACGCATCGGACTACGCGTACCGGCGCGCGTCCAGCCCGGACGGCCTGATGATGGTCCTCACCTACGCGGTCACCGCCTGGCTGGCCGGTGCGGGCGGGCAGGACCGGGCGCGGCACAAGCCGGTGCTGCCCCTGCTCATGACCGCCAAGGTCGCCACCGACGTGGTCACGAACGTGGCGCTGGCCCGCGAGGAGTGGCGGGAGAACAAGGCACTGTGCGCCTGGTGCCAGACCGCCACCGCCGTGTCCACCGCCTCCCTGGCGCTCGCGCTGCCCGAGGCACGGCGGGCCTGGCGGCGGGTGCGCGGCGGCTGACCGGCGGACCGGTGCGGCCCGCGAGCCTGCGGGTACGACCTCAGTGGGCCAGGGACCGGAACAGCTCCACCACGCGGTCGGCGTGCGCGTCGAAGGTGTGCTGCTCGCGCACGGCGAACGCCGCCGTCCCGCCGCGGCGCGACGCCACCTCCTCCGCGAGGACGGCGGCGACCTCGTCGGCGTCGGAGTAGAGCAGCCCGGTGCCGTCGCGGTGCAGCACCCGCTCCACCGACACCAGCGACCCCGGGTTGGCCTGCTGCAGCAGCGGCAGCCCGGCGGCGAGGCAGACCGGCAACCGGGCGGGGGAGTTGAGGTCGTCCCAGGTCGCCCGCCGCAGGTCGCCGCCGTTGGCGCTGTCGAAGCGGTGCAGCCAGCCGGCGTCGTACCGGGACAGCTCGGTCACCCAGTCCTCCGGGCCGACGGCGGGGTGCACGTGCACGAACTCCGGCGCCGCGGCCAGGGCCGGCTCCAGCCAGCCGGTCCACGAGCCCTTCGGCCCCGGTGCCCGCACCTGGCCGTAGAGGTGGGTGTGCACGCCGCGGGCGGCCAGGCCCAGCACCCAGGCGAGGTCCAGCCCCGACGGCCGGCCGACGACGGCGGTGTGCGGCTGCCCGTCGCCGTCGGAGAGCTTCGGAGACAGGGGCGCGTCCAGCCAGTCGCGCTTGGGCAGGTCGCCGTCCAGCACGCCGAGCCGCGCCGGGTCGACCCGGCCGGACAGCGCCAGGGCGAACCAGTCGCGCTCCTCCTCGGTGGCGAACAGGCAGGCGTCGGCGCGACACACCAGGTCGGCCAGCAGCGGCCACTCGCCGCGGACGAGACTGCGCTGCGGCGCCTCCTTGAACGTCCACACGAACGGCAGCTCCGGGAACGCCGACTGCACCTCGCGCGCGAACGGCACCGCGCGCCAGTTCAGCTGCGCCCACACCACGTCGGGCGCCAGCTCGCGCACTTCCTCCCGCCAGCGGTCGCGGTCGAGGTCGGCCACGTGCCCGAACGGCAGCGGCCCGACGGTGGCGTCGCCGAGGCCGTCGGCGGTCCACAGCCCGGTGAGCCGGTGCCCGCGCTCGGCCAGCGCCAGGACCCGCTCCGGGTTCAGCGCGAGCTCGCCGACCATCAGCACGGAGAGCCCGTCCACCGCCACCGGGTACGCCGACGACCGGAACCGCGCGTAGCGGGCGACCTCGTCGACGTCCCCGCCGTCGGACGACGCGAAGCGCAGCGGACCGGCCACCCGGTAGCGGCTGCGGAAGACGTTCAGCCCGCCGTCCCGCGACTCGCGCAGCGCCGCCGAGCGCTGGCCGGGGTGGCGGGTCCACGTGCAGGTGACCCGGCCGGTGTCCGCCGTCCGGCCGCGGGTCCGCAGCCGGTCCCACATCAGCCGGCCCAGGTCGTCGGACTCCAGCTCCGCCCGCTCGGTCCACCGCTCGGCGGTGACCCGGTGGGCGACCTGCACCAGTTGCGCGTACGGGGTGCCCGACGGCTCGGCCAGGCGGGACGACGCCAGGACGACGGCCGGGTCGGCGAGGCACGCCAGCAGCGCGGCGAGGTGGTGGGGAGACCAGACGTCGTCGGCGGGCAGGTAGGCCACCAGCGGGGTGCCGAGCGCGTCGAGCCCGGTGTTGAGCGTGGCGCCGAGGCCCCGGTTGCCGGGCTGCCGCAGCAGCCGGACGCGGGGGTCGCCGAGCGCGGTCACGACGGCGGCGACGACGTCCGGGTCGGGGGAGCCGTCGTCGAGCACCAGCGCCGTCCAGTCGGCGACGTCCTGGGCGAGCAGCCCCTCCAGCGCGCGGGGCAGGAACGCGGCCTGGTCGTACACGGGAACGAGCACGCCGACCGCCGTCACGCCGCGGCCTCCAGCAGCTCCTCCTCCCGCACGCGGGCGTAGACCGCGGCCACCCGCGCGGCCAGCTGGGGCCACGAGTAGTCGGCAGCGCGGGCGCGCGCCCCGGCCGACAGGCGGGCCCGCAGGCCGGGGTCGGCGGCCAACCGGTCCAGCGCCGCGGCCAGCGCGTCGACGTCCCCGGGCGGCACGAGCAGGCCGGTGACGCCGCCGCGCACCACCTCCGGGATGCCGCCGACGTCGCTGGCCACCACCGGCAGCCCCGAGGCCATGGCCTCGGTCAGCACCGAGCCCATCTCCTCGTAGGCCGAGGGCAGCACCAGCACGTCGAGCGAGGCGAGCACGGCCGGGACGGCGGGATGCTCGACGAAGCCGCTCAGCGTGACCCGGTCGGCGCGCGGGCTCGCTGCCGCCAGCTGCCGGACCCGGTCGCGGTCGGGGCCGTCGCCGACGACCACCAGGTGTGCCGGCTCGCGCATCCGGCCGAAGGCCTCGACCAGCCGGTCGGCGCGCTTCTGCGGCGCCAGCCGGCCGACGTAGCCCATCCGCGGGCGGCCCGCGCCGGGGAAGACGTCGGGGTGGTCGCCGGCGAACAGCCCGGGGTCGAAGCCCGACGGGATGGTGGTCACCCGCTCGGCCGGCACCCCGTCGCCCATCAAGGCGGCCGCCGTCCGGTCGGTGAGGACGACGACCGCGTCCGCCCGGGACAACGCCGACCGCTCGATCCACCCCCCGAGCGCCCGCAGCAGCCGGGTGCGCAGGCCTCGGCCGCGCAGCGTGTGCCCGACGCTGCAGTGCACCGTCACCACCAGCGGGCACCCGTGCCGCCGGGCGGCCAGCCGGGCCAGCAGGAGAGTGGCGAGGTCCTCCCCCTGGTGGGCGTGCACGACGTCGACCGGCCGCGCTCCCGGCCGGAGGACAACGCGCAGCGCATCCAGCGCCCACAGCTGCCGCAGCCACGGCACCCGCAGCCCGGTGCGGTGGACGACCGCCGCCCGGCCCATCGGCACACGGCCGCGCCGTCCGGCCAGCCGGGAGGTGACCACCGTCTGGACGGAGCCCTGCGCGTCGAGGCAGCGGGTCAGCGTGGCGGTGTGGTTCTGCATGCCGCCGATCGGGTCGAACCGGGCGGCCCGGCCGTCGACGGCGGAGGTGTCCCCGCGGGCCGGCAGCGGCTCGAAGACGCTGCACAGCCGCAGGACGTGCCGGCCGGTGGCCGGGCGGCGGACCGGGTCCACGGGACCTCCCCTGCACGCATGGGACCTGCCGCTTCTGGACAGGACCCGCAGTACAGCAGACCCGGCGAGCCCGCGCCGGGGGAGTGGAGGCGCCGGTGACCGCACCCCTCGCCGACCCGGCGGTCCGCCGGGTCGCCCTCGTGCGGCTCCGGGTGGGGCTGGGTGACCTGCTGTGCTCGCTGCCGGCCCTGCGCCGGCTGCGCGACGTCCGCCCGGACCTGTCGGTCAGCCTGGTCACCTGGCCGGAGATGGCCGCGGTGGTCGCCCGCCTGGGGGACGCCGTCGACGAGCTGCTGCCCTTCCCCGGTGCCGACGGCATCCCGGAGCGGCCGCCGGACCCGTCCGGCTGGGCCCCGTTCGTGGCCGCGGCCGCCGAGCGGCGCTTCGACCTGGCGCTGCAGGTGTACGGCGACCGGCCGGCGGCCAACCGGGTCACCGCGGCCCTGGGCGCGCGGCTGGTCGGCGGCTTCGCCCCCACCGGCTGGGAGCCGCCGCCGGGAACGGAGCACCTGCACCTGCGCTACCCGCTGGAGCTGCACGAGGTCGAGCGGCACACCCGGCTGTTCGAGCACCTGGGTCTGCCGCCGTCCGGTCGACCCACGATGGCCTTTCCGCTCACCCCTGCGGACGAGGCCGAGCACGCGGCGACGCTGGACCGGCACGGCCTGGTCCCCGGCGGCTACGCCGTCCTGCACCCCGGCGCCTCGTCGCCGACCCGGCGCTGGCCGGCCGGGCGGTACGCCGCCGTGGGCGACGCCCTGGCGGCCGACGGGCTGTCCGTCGTGGTCACCGGCGGGCCGGGGGAGGGCGCGGTCGGGGCCGCGGTCGTCACCGCGATGCGCGCCCCGGTGGTCGACCTCACCGGCGCCACCAGCCTGGGCGGCCTGGCCGCGCTGCTGCGCGACGCCGCGGTGCTGGTCGGCAACGACACCGGCTCCGCGCACCTCGCCGCCGCGGTGGGGGCGCGTTCGGTCACGGTGTTCCTGCCCGGCGACCCGGTGCGGTGGGCCCACCGGGGGCCGCGGCACCGGGCGGTGGTGGCCGACGTGCCGTGCGCGCCGTGCCCGCACCTGGTGTGCCCGATCGACTTCCGCTGTGCCGCGTCGGTGCGGCCTCGCGACGTGCTGGCCGCGGCCCGGGAACTGGTTCCCCGGTGAGCCGGGTGTCGCTGGTCTGCGACTCGGAGGCCTGGGGCGGCGCCGAGGTCTACCTCACCTCCCTCCTGCGGCGGGCCGGCGGGCTGGGCTGGACGGCGTCACTGGTCTGCGCCGGCCCGCTCGCGGACCGCTTCGCGCCGGTGCTGCCGCCCGACCGGACGGCCGCCGTCCCGCTGGCCCGGCACACCGCGGCCGCGCCCGCAGTGCGGGCGGCGCTGGCCGCGCAACGGCCGGACGTCGTGCTGGTCAACCTCGTCGACCCGGGGTCGAACGCGGCCGCGGTGGCGGCGGCGCTGGAGGTGGCGCCGACGGTCGGCGTGCTGCACCTGGCCGGCGACACCGGCGCGGGGGAGCGGCGCGCGCACCTGGCCGACCTCTACGGCGCGATGGCCGCCGTCCTGACCCCGGCCTCCGAGGCCCGCGCGCAGGTGCTCGCCGACTACCGGCTGCCGGCCGGCCGGGTGCACGTCGTCCCGAACGGCGTGGACGTCCCGGTCGACCCCGCCGGGCCGGCCGGGCGGGCGGTGCCGCGGATCGGTGCCCTGGGCCGGCTGACCGAGCAGAAGGGGTTCGACGTCCTGGTCGACGCCGTCGCGCTGCTCGCCGACCGCGGTGTGCCGGTCGAGGTGGTGGTGGGTGGCGAGGGGCGCGACGGCGAGCGGCTGCGGGCCGCGGCGGCGGGCCTGCCGGTCGCCTTCCGCGGCTTCGTCGGCGACGTCCGCGGTTTCCTCGCCGGGCTGGACGTCTTCTGCCTCTCCTCCCGCCGCGAGGCGCTGCCGCTGGTGCTGCTCGAGGCCATGGCCGAGGGGTTGCCGTGCGTGGCCACCGACGTGGGGGACGTCGCCGCCGCCGCAGGGGAGGACGTGCTCGTCGTCCCCACCGAGGATCCGGAGCGGCTCGCGGACGCACTGGGGACGCTGCTGGCCGACCCGGACCTGAGGGCGGACCTCGGACGGCGGGCGAGGGCCCGGGCGGCGGCGAAGTTCGACGCCGCGCTCATGGCCCGGCGGACGTTCGCCCTGCTGGCACGGGCCCGGCGCGCGTCGGTCAGGTCCCGACCGGCACGTGGCGGAGGGTGAGCGCCGTTCCAGCGCGGTGGCCCGGGCCGGTGGCCGCCTGGACCGCGGTCCCGAGTGGCCGTGGTCCCGAGGGTCGCGGAGGGTGGCCAGGACGGGCGGCGCACCGCCGCCCGTCCGACGGGGGAGGGAGGCCCGTGCTCACCAGCACGTCCGACGGGTACCTGGCCGTCGTCCGCGGCCACGGCTCCGGCGGCGATCGGACACACCCCCGCAGCGCTCGGCCGGGCTTGCTGGGCGCAGCGATCACCGCGACCGGCCCGGCGACGACGACGGGTGAGGCCACGGCGGGACGGCGGCACGGAGGAGACCGGTCGTGAACCACTCCGCCGTCACGGGCGTGGTCGAGGCCGTGGGCCTGGCGGTCGAGATCATCGGTGTCGCCGTGCTCGCGCTCGGCGTGGTCGCCAGCCTGGTGATGTTCGGCTACCGGGTCGCCCGGCCCGGTAGCCGGGAGGAGGCCTACCCCTCCACGAGGCGCTTCCTGGGGCGGAGCATCCTGCTGGGCCTGGAGATCCTCGTCGCCGGGGACATCATCCGCACGGTCGCCGTGACGCCGACCTTCACGTCGGTCGGCGTGCTGGCGATCATCGTGGTGATCCGCACGTTCCTCTCCTTCGCCCTGGAGGTGGAGCTGCACGGGCGCTGGCCGTGGATGGCCGCCCGGGCCGATCGCGACACGAGCACCTGACCCCGTCGGGGCGACGGGCCGCACGGCCCGGCTCCCCCGCCTCTCCGACCCTCGACCCGCTGTCGACGTGACCCGGCCGGCCCGGTCCTCGGGCGCCCGGGTGTGCGGCCGAGCGGCACGGGGAAGGGCAGGACCACAGCCGGGGACGCCGCTGCGGGACGGCACACGTTCCCGCCGTCGCACCGGGTCCCCCGCACCCCGGACGGGAGGAACCACCCATGGCCATCGCCACGATCAACCCCGCCACCGGCGAGACGCTGCAGACCTTCGAGCCGCTGTCGGACGAGGCGGTCGAGGACAGGATCGCCCGCGCGGCCGCCGCCTTCGAGGGCTACCGGCTGACCACCCCGCAGCAGCGGGCCGGCTGGCTGCGGGCCGCCGCCGACGTGCTGGACGCCGACGCCGAGCGGGTCGCCGAGCTGATGACCACCGAGATGGGCAAGACCCTGGCGTCGGCGCAGGCGGAGGTCGGCAAGTGCGCCAAGGCGCTGCGCTACTACGCCGAGCACGGTGAGCAGATGCTGCAGCCGCAGCCGGTCGACGCCGCCGCGGTGGGCGCGGTGGAGGCGTACGTCGTCCACCAGCCGCTGGGCGTCGTCCTCGCGGTCATGCCGTGGAACTTCCCGCTGTGGCAGGCGATGCGGTTCGCCGCTCCGGCGCTCATGGCCGGCAACGTGGGCCTGCTCAAGCACGCCAGCAACGTGCCGCAGACCGCCCTCTACCTGGAGGAGCTGTTCCGCCGGGCCGGCTTCCCCGACGACGTCTTCCAGACGCTGCTCATCGGCTCGGGAGCCGTCGAGCGGGTGCTCCGCGACGACCGGGTGGTCGCCGCGACGCTGACCGGCAGCAACGCCGCCGGCCAGTCGGTGGCCACGGTCGCCGGGGACGCGCTGAAGAAGACGGTGCTCGAGCTCGGCGGGTCCGATCCCTACATCGTCATGCCCTCGGCCGACCTCGAGCGGGCCGCGGAGGTCGCGGTGACCGCGCGCTGCCAGAACAACGGGCAGAGCTGCATCGCGGCCAAGCGCTTCTTCGTCCACGCCGACGTCGCCGAGGAGTTCACCCGGCTGTTCGCCGAGAAGCTGGCCGCCCTCACCGTCGGCGACCCGATGGCCGAGGACACCCAGGTGGGCCCGCTGGCCACCGAGTCCGGGCGGGAGGACGTCGAGCGCTACGTGGCCGACGCCGTCGAGAAGGGCGCCACGGTCGTCACCGGCGGCAAGCGGGTCGACCGGCCCGGCTGGTTCTACGAGCCGACCCTGGTGACCGACGTGACCCCGGAGATGGGGATCTGGTCGGAGGAGGTGTTCGGCCCGGTCGCCGCGCTGCACACCGTCGCCGACCTGGACGAGGCGATCCGGCTGGCCAACGACCACGTCTACGGCCTGGGCTCCAACCTGTGGAGCGAGGACTCCGGTGAGCGGCTGCGGTTCATCCGCGACATCCAGTCCGGCATGGCGTTCGTCAACGGCATGACGACCAGCTACCCGGAGCTGCCCTTCGGCGGGGTCAAGCAGAGCGGCTACGGCCGCGAGCTGACCGAGGTCGGCATGTACGAGTTCACCAACGCCAAGACCGTGTGGATCGGCGCGCCCAGCAGCGAGCACAACGACCGCAGCACCGCGGCGGCCGCGTCGGAATGACCCGCGTCGTCCTGGCCACCGCCTACGGCGGCCCCGAGGTGCTGGCCGTCGTCGACGAGCCGGTGGGCGACCCAGGGCCGGGGCAGGCCCGGATCGGGGTCCGCGCCGCCGGGGTCAACCCGGCGGACTGGAAGAGCTACACCGGCGCGTTCGGCAGCGACCCGGGCCGGCTGCCGAAGCGCCTCGGGTTCGAGGTGTCCGGAGTGGTCACCGCGGTGGGGCCGGACGCCGTCGGCCCGGCCGGCCCGTTGTCGGTCGGCGCCGAGGTCGTCGGGTTCCGGGTCTCCGGCGGGTACGCCGCCGAGCTCGTCGTCCCCACGGCGGCCCTGGTGCCCAAGCCGGCGTCCCTCGGGTGGGAGCAGGCCGCCGGCCTGATGCTCACCGGGGCGACCGCGGTGCACGCGCTCACCGCGACCGGCGTCGGGGCGGGCGGCACCGTGCTGGTGCACGGCGCGGCCGGCGGGGTGGGGCTGATGGCCGTGCAGCTCGCGGGGCTGCGCGGCGCGCGCGTCGTCGGCACGGTCGGCGGCGACGGTGCGGAGCTGGTGCGCCGGTTCGGCGCGGAGCCGGTGCGCTACGGCGACGGGCTGGCCGACCGGGTGCGTGCCGCCGCCCCGGGCGGCGTGGACGCCGCCGTCGACCTGGTCGGCACCGACGAGGCCGTCGACGTCTCCCTGGAGCTGGTGGCCGACAGGCGGCGCATCGCCACCATCGCCGCGTTCGGCCGGGCCGCGGCCGACGGCATCCAGGCGCTCGGCGGCGGGCCGGGTGCCGACCCGGGCGCCGAGCTGCGGGACGCCGCGCGGCTCGAGCTGGCCGAGGCCGCCGGCGCCGGCCGGCTCGAGGTCGTCGTCGCCGGGACCTTCCCGCTGGAGGAGGTCGCCGCGGCGCACCGGCAGGGCATGGCCGGCCACACGCACGGCAAGCTCGTGCTGGTCCCCTGAGTCAGGGGGCGCCGGCGCGGTCGCGCAGCCGTGAGTGCCGGTAGCCGTACACCGCGCAGACCGGCAGACCCGGCGCCGGCCAGGCGAGGAACCGCAGCCAGGGTCGACGGCGAGATCGGTCCTCAGGACCAGGCAGGCCGGCGCGGGCAGGACGGGGCGGACGGGTCGGACGGCACGCGGAACGGGCGGCGCAGCTCCGGCCGGGTACGCGCCCGGGCGTGCCGCACGGGCCGGGCGGGAGGGTCCTTCCTCAGACCTCCTCGACGGCGAACGTGCGGCTCGGCGTCACGAACTCGTCCTGGGCGGCGACCAGCAGGATCTCCCGCGAGCGGGCCTCCTCGGTGGCCGTGAGCAGGCCGTGCACGGAGGCCGCGGCCGCGCCGAGCGCCGTGCCGGCGTCGCGGCCGGCCAGCCAGTGGGCGAGGAAGAGCGCGGCGATGGCGTCGCCGGCGCCGTTGACCGACACGTCCAGCCGCGGGGTGCGCACCCGGAAGTGCCGGCCGCCCTCGGACGCGAGCAGGTCGACCGCGTCGTCGGGGGTGTCGTCGGTGGCCAGCGAGGTGGTGAGCACGACGCGGGGGCCGAGCGCCTGGACGGCGGCGACGGCGTCCTCCACCTCGCCGAGCGTCTTCGTCGTCGTCCCCGCCAGGTGGTCGAGCTCGAAGTGGTTCGGCGTGACCAGGTCGGCGGCGGGGACGGCGACCTCGCGCATGAACTCGGGGATGCCCGGCCGGACGAAGACGCCCCGGCCGACGTCGCCGATGACCGGGTCGCAGCAGTAGACCGCCGCGGGGTTGGCCGCGCGCACCCGCTGCACGGTCTGCACGACGGCGTGGCCGATGTCGGCCGACCCCAGGTAGCCGGAGAGGACGGCGTCGCAGCCGCCGAGCACGCCGCGCTCGGCGATGCCGTCGACGACCTCCTCGATCGCCGGGCCGTCGAACACCCGCCCACGCCACTCGCCGTAGCCGGTGTGGTTGGAGAACTGCACGGTGTGCACCGGCCACACCTCGATGCCGAGGCGCTGCAGCGGGAAGACGGCCGAGGAGTTGCCGACGTGGCCGTAGGCGACGTGCGACTGGATCGAGAGAACGGCGACCATGGGGGAACGGTCGCACAGCGGGTCCTCGGCGCTCACGGGCAGGATGGCGGTATGGCCCTGTCTCCTCCGACCTCACCCGGGATCGTCGGTGTCGCCGGTCGCGTCGCCGAGCCGGTCGACGTCCGCACCGCGGACCTGCGGCTGGGCGGGCGGCCGCTGCCGGTGAGCAGCCCGGCCCGCGTCTACGTCTGCGGGATCACGCCCTACGACGTGACCCACCTCGGCCACGCGGCGACGTTCGTGTGGGCCGACGTCCTCGGCGCGGTGCTCCGGCTGGCCGGTGCCGAGGTGGTCACCAGTCGCAACGTCACCGACGTCGACGACGTCCTGACCCGGGCGGCCGACGCCCGCGGCCGGCACTACGACGAGTTCGCGCTGAGCCAGGAGTTCGCCTTCGAGCAGGACATGCGCGCGCTCGGCGTCCGGCCGCCGGCGCACGCGCCCCGCGCCCGGCACCACATCCCGCACGTGCAGCAGCTGGCCGCGGCGCTGCTGCGCGCCGACCGCGCGTACGAGCGCGAGGGTCACGTGTTCTTCCGCGGCGCCGGGGTGGTCTCGTCCGCGGGGCTCGATGCGGCGCCGGCGCGGGCGCTCGCCGCCGAGTTCGGCGACGACCCGGACGACCCGCTGCGCGAGGACCCCTTCGACGTCCCGGTGTGGCGACCCTCCGGGGAGCGCGACCCCGCCTGGCCCTCACCCTGGGGATGGGGACGGCCGGGATGGCACGCCGAGTGCGCGGCCATGGCGACGGCGACCCTCGGCCGTGGCATCGACGTCCTCGTGGGTGGTGCCGATCTGGCGTTCCCTCACCACGCGCACCAGGCCGCGATGGCGGAGGCGGCGTCGGGTGTGGCGCCGTTCGCGCGGAGCCGGATGCACGTCGGCGCGGTCTCGCAGGACGGCGCCAAGATGGCCAAGTCGACCGGCAACCTCACCCTCGTCGCCGACCTGCTGCGGGAGACCACCGGCCCGGTGCTGCGGCTGCTCGTGCTCGACCGGCCGTGGTCAGACCCGTGGGAGTACCGACCGGAGCTGCTCGAGGCGGCCTCCGGGCGGCTGGACGCGCTCTTCTCCGCCGCCGGCCGTCCCGGGTCGTCACCGACCGCGAGCCGCGCGGTGGTTCATCGGCTGCTCGACGACCTGGACGTGCCCGGCGCCCTCGACGTCGCGATCACGGACGGCGGGGACGCCGCCCGGCAGCTGGTCCGGGTGCTCGCACTCGGCTGAGCCGCAGTCGCCGGACCGCACCAGGAGCTGGGCGAGCTCGTGCAGTCGCCGGGCGTACAGCTGCTCGTGGCCGTCGGTCAGCCGGTGGAGGACCCGGTCGAGGTCATCCAGGCACTCACGCACGATGACCCCCTGTGCTGCGTCGGGTCGGCCTCCGCTGGCCTGCCATGTCGCGACACAGCCAGCGAGACGTGCGTCGACGAGCACGAGGTTCACGCCCGACGGTTCCTCGGCGCGGAGACGGTCGGGGAAGGCAGCGCGCTCGTGTTCCTCGTACAGGCGGCTGATCATGCGCGCGAGCTCGTCCGGAGTCCCCGCCGGGTTCATGGTCACCATCGTGCCGCTCAGCCCGCCCGGCCCCGCTGCGGGTGTGTCGCCGCCGCGGGGCTCGGGTCGGTCGGGCTCTAGAACGGTGGTGGGTCGTCGGCGGGGTCGGGTTCCGGTGGTGGTTGGTCGGGTGGGCGGGTGAGGACGCGGGGTCCGGTGAGCTGGAGGCCGGGTGGTCGGGTGGTGCGGGTGACGCCGGCGGGGGTGGTGACGGTGAGGATGCCGTCGGGGGTCATCGTGTAGACCCAGCCGCGGGCGAAGGTCTTGAGCCGATGGTGCCGCCGACACAGACAGCACAAGTTCGAGCAGTCGGTGGCCCCGCCGGCGGCGTGCGGAATGACGTGGTCGGCGTCGGCCCAGCCGGCCCGGTTGTCGCAGCCGGGGTGCCGACAGCTGCGGTCCCGGGTGGTGATGAACCGGTCCTGCGCCGCGGTGGGCTGGTAGGCGTCGGTCGGTGCGGGCCGGGTGATCACCGGGCAGCCGCAGTCGCTCCCCGGGTGGTCGCGGCAGCCGCGCCGGCCGGCGGCGCGCAGCTCGCGCAGCGTGGCGACGGCCTGCAGGGCGCCTGCGTCGTCGGTGAACGAGAAGGTCAGGCTGCCCCCGGGCGGTGCCTGGAGGCCGATGGCGTCGAGCTGGGCCAGCAGGTCGCGCACGTGCGCGGCGGTGATCGGCACCCCGGCGAGCGTGCCGGTCGGCTCCGCGACACTGCCGGGCCGCTGAAAGACCGGCGGCAGCGGCGCACCGGCGGCCAGGAACCGCTCCGGGGTCAGCGCGCCGATCGGCACCTGCACCTCGACGTGGGCGGCCACCGGCTCGGGCACCAGCCAGGGCCGCAGCACCAGGTCGGCCAGGATTCCCGACCGCAGCATCCCGATCGGCCGCTCGTCGCCGGCCTGCTTGGCCCGCCAGGCCAGCTCGTCGATGGTGGCCTGGCACGCCGCGGCCAGCTCGTCGGGCATGCCGGCGACCAGCTCGCTGATCCCGTCGCCGACCGGACGGCGGCGCACGTTCACCGCCCGGTGCGCCTGCTCGCGGCGGCGATCCGACGCCGCGGCGTCCCGGGCGGCCAACTCGGCGCGCAGCCGCTCCTTGAGCTTGCGCACCGACAACCCGGCGGCCTCGGGCAGCACCGCGGCCTCCACCGCGGCGACGATGTCGGGGTCGGTGTCGCGGATCTTCCAGCCGAGTTCGGCGGCCATCGCCCGGGCGCGCGCCGGATCCAGTCGGCCCTGGGTCAGCTCGGCGTGCGTGGCCCGCAGCGGGCCGGTCAGCGTCAGCGCGTACTCGGTCAGCGTGGTCGCCGTCGCCCGCGCGCAGTTCACCGTCAAGGCCAGTTCGTCGGCGAAGAACTCGCTCACCCCCTCCGGCGCGCCCACGCCCGGCACCGCGTCGTTCCCGGCGTCAGCCGCGGCACCGGGCTGACCGGGCTGCCGGTCGGCCGAGGCCGGCCGGTCGGCGGCGAACGCCGCCACCAGCTCCAGCTCGTAGGCGGCCAGTTCGGCCTTGAGCTGCTGCACCCGCTGCAACTCCAGCGCCTTCTCCTCCGGCGAGCGGGCGTGCACCGGCAGCAGCTCACCCAGCGACGGCCACGACATCCCCGGCGGCGCGACCAACGGCAACTCGACGTCGGTCACCGTCAGACCCACGCCGTAGCCACCACCGATGAACACATCACGAACCTACGGCGCGGGTCCGACAGTTTTCGGCCGCTGACCAGGAAGGACAGCAGCTGGGACAGGGCCGATCAGTTGATCACCGGGTAGGTGCTTTCCGGGTGCCTGACCGGCGCGAGAGATGGAGGGCCAGCGGCGGGGAGTCGGCAGTCCGGACGGCGGCCGGTCGGATCAAGCGGCCCGGAGCGTGGTGGGCGCGGCCGTCGGCTGCGCGGTCGGCCGCGACGGGGTGGGCACGGTCCAGCGCATCTCCATGTGCCGGTGCCCGGCGCTGTCGACGACCGGCACCCAGCGAACCTGCGGACACGGATTGATACGCATGGCAGCCACCTCTCGTTCACCTGGTGTTCACCATTGTGGCACCAGGCACACCGTCCGTGAGGATGACCCGGCCGGAGCGGACCCGAAAGGGTGACGGCGGGCTACAGCCAGCCCACGACCGAGGCGCCGATCCCGACGTGCAGCACCGCGCCCGGCAGGACGCCGACCAGCGTCCCCAGCGCGTGCGGCGACCACCGCACACTGGACAGACCGGCCGCGTAGCTGACCACCCAGAACGGCACCGGGCTGACCCGCGCGAGCGCGACGGCGAGGAAGCCGCGGTCGCGGAACAGCCGGTCGGCGCGGGCCAGCCGATGCCCGACGAGGCGGGCGACGGCGGCGCGGCCCAGCTGTCGGCCGAGGGCGAACCCGCCCATCCCGCCGAGCCAGCCGGCGGCGGCCGCCACCGCCAGCCCCGCGGGGAACCCGGCCGCGGCGCCGAGCAGGACCGACAGGGCGGTCCGCGGGACGGGCGTCATCAGCGCGCCGGCCATGCCCAGGACGACGGCGGTCCAGCCCACCGGCCCGGCGTCGTCCAGCCACGCCTGCAGGGCCGGCACCCCGGGCCGGTCGACGGTCAGCGCCACCACCGTCGCCGCCGCGAGGAGCACCCCGAGGACGGCGAGCCGCAGCCACGGCCGACCGGTCGGCGGTGCGTCGGCGTACGGCTCCGCGGACGCGCCACCGGGTTCGGGACCTACCGGCACGCG
The DNA here is from genome assembly GCF_004571065.1 of Geodermatophilus sp. DF01-2. GTDB lineage: Bacteria > Actinomycetota > Actinomycetes > Mycobacteriales > Geodermatophilaceae > Geodermatophilus. Next base: position 21,528 of record NZ_SPQN01000044.1, on the reverse strand, counting down.
ACGGGTCCGGGGCTGCGGCGCACGACGTCCACGCTACGGCGGCCCCCGACCCGGCGCGCGGCGCTAGCGTGGCCCGGTGACGTGGACGACCTACGGCTCCTTCCTGATCTTCGCCGTCGCGCTCATCCTCGTCCCCGGGCCGGACTTCGCCGTCACCACGCGGAACACCCTCGCCGGCGGGCGGACCCGCGGCGCGTGGACGGCGGTCGGCATCACCACCTCCAACGCCGTGCAGGGCCTCGCCGCCGCGGCTGGGCTGGGCGCGCTCGTCGGCCGCTCGCAGCCGTTGTTCGAGGCCATCCGGTGGGCCGGCGTCGCCTACCTCGTGTACCTCGGCGTGCAGTCGCTGCGCGCGGCGGTCGCCGGCCACCACTCTCTCGACCAGCACGCCCATCCCGACGCCCGGCCTCCGCAGCGGCTGGCCGGCTGGCGGCAGGGGTTCCTGTCCAACATCACCAACCCGAAGGTGCTGGTCTTCTACCTCGCGGTGCTCCCGCAGTTCCTGGAACCGGGGTCCGGCGTCCCGACGTTGGTGCTGCTCGCCCTCACCCACGCGGTGCTGGGGCTGCTCTACCTGCTGCTGCTCGTCGCCGGGATGCACCGCGCCCGTGCGGTGCTCGGCCGCCGCCCGGTGCGGCGCGCGCTCGACGCCGTCACCGGCACGGTCCTGCTCGGCTTCGGCGTCCGCCTGGCCACCGAGCGCAGCTGACGGGAGCACCCGGTTGGATGGCGGCGTGGCAACCGGCTGGCTGGTCAGGGACGCGACCCGCGAGGACGCCGCGCGGTGTCAGGAGATCTACGCCCCGTACGTCCGCGACACCGTGGTCTCCTTCGAGCTCGAGCCGCCGACCGTCGCGGAGATGGCCGGGCGGATCGGGGCCGCCCTCGCCACGCACGCCTGGCTGGTCGCCGAGGACGCCGGCCGGGTCGCCGGGTACGCGTACGGGGCGACGTTCAACGCCCGCGCCGCCTACCGCTGGTCGACGTCGGTCAGCGTGTACACCGAGACCGGCCGCCGCCGCACCGGCGCCGGCCGTGCCCTCTACACCGCGCTGCTCGACCGGCTCGCCGCCCGCGGCTATCGGACGGCCCTCGCCGGCATCGGGCTGCCCAACGAGGCCAGCGTCGGCCTGCACACGGCGATGGGGTTCGAGCCGGTGGGCACCTACCGCCGGGTGGGCTGGAAGCTCGGCCGCTGGCACGACGTCGCCTGGTACCAGCGACCGCTCGGCGACGACACCGACGACGGCCCACCCGCACCGCCGCACTGACCAGGGAGCCCACATGCCGACGCTGACCGACGACGAGCGGGTGCGCCCGCGGGTGGCCGAGTTCGAGGCCGCCGACCGCTACCCGAGGACGTCATCGAGGAGATGAAGGCCCTCGGCTGCTTCGGCCTGCTGGTGCCCGAGGAGCACGGTCGCAGCGACGTGAGCACCGCCCGCTTCGCCCGCGTCACGGGCGAGGGCACCGACGAGATCCAGCGGACCGTCATCGCCGCGCGGTGGGTCGTCCGGCACCGCGTCCGATCGAACCCTCAGGCCGGTAGCGACAGGTGTCGCGGGTTGGCCACGAGCAGGCGGTCCCGCACCCCCTCACGGACGACGGACACCACCTCGTCCCACCGGTCGTCGAGCGCGCCCGTGGTGATCGCGTCGGCCAGCGCCGCGTCGTCCCGGCAGCCCAGCCGGTCCAGGGCTGTCCGCCGCCGGATCCGCGCGTCGGGCCCGAGCAGCAGCTCCCGCCGCACGGTCGCCAGCACGTTGGCCGCCACCCGCGCGAGGAACGCGGTCCGGCCTCCGGTCCCGGCCCGGACGTCGGCGGTGAGGAAGCTCGCCACGGCGTCGGCGAGCTCGGCCGCCGTGGGCCGGCCGAACAGCAGGTCGTCGTCCTCCCCGGGCAGGCCGGGGACCGGCTCCGGCTCGGCCAGCCCCAGCGACAGCAGGACGTCGAACTCCTGCTCGCCGGCGCGCCGCCCGATGGCGGCCAGCTCCACCGACGGCTCCACGCCGGACAGGTGCCGCTCGGTCATGACGCGGGTCATCAGCCCCCACTGCACGGTGGCGTACAGCTCCCACCAGTGCAGCTGCGCGGCGCTCGGTCGCCACCCGGCCGCCTCCGCGTAGCCGTCGAGCAGCTGCTCGCGGGTACCGAAGCCCCCGGCCGGCAGCGGCGAGCCGAACCGCCAGACCTTGGCGCAGAACCAGCCGAGGTCCTCCAGCGGGTCCCCGCGGTGGACCAGCTCCCAGTCGAGGACGGCGCGCAGCCCGTCCGGGCCGATCATCAGGTTGCCCAGCCGGAAGTCGCCGTGCACGAGGGTCTCCGGTGCCGGCTCCGGCCGGTTCTCCCGGAGCCAGCGCAGCCCGAGCGCCAGGCCGGGCGGGGGCGGCTCGTCGCCGCCGTGGACGGTGGCCAGCCGGTCGAGCGGGTCCCCGCCCACCGGCACGCGGTCGAGCTCCTCGAGCGGCACGGCGTGCAGCCGGGCGAGCACCCCGGCCAGTTCGTGCACCAGCCGCGGCCGGACCGCGGCGAACTCCGCGTCGCGGAGCAGCCGCCGCGGGATCGTCTCGCCGTCCACCCGGGCCATGAGCAGGTACGCCGGGGGGAGTCCGTCCTCGCCGGAGCCGCGGCCGACGTCGAGCACGTCGGCCACCGGCACTCCGGCGCGCGCCGCGGCGGCGATCGCCGCGCCCTCCACCGGGAGCTCCACCCCGCCGGTGCCGGCGCCGCTGCGCAGCACCAGGTCGCGCCGGCCGCCGCCGGTGTCGACCGCGGTGAGCGCCCAGGTCTGCCGGCTGGCGCCGCCGGTGAGCCGGGTGAGGCCCTCGACGCGCACCGGCCCGCCGGCCAGCGCGGTCAGTCGCCGCTCGAGCCCCGCCGCCAGCGCGGCCTCCGCCGGGGAGGACGCCGGTCTGCTCACCTCAGGAAGCCGAACAGCTGCCCGGCCACCCGGCGCATCTGGATCTCCTCGGCCCCCTCGGTGATCCGGTACCGGCGGTGGTGGCGGTAGATGTGCTCGAACGGCAGGTGCCGCGAGTACCCCATGCCACCGTGCACCTGCATGGCGCGGTCGGCGGCGTCGCACACCAGCCGGTTGCCGCGGTAGTTGCACATCGAGACCTTGTGGCCGATGGACACCGCAGGCTCCCCATGTGCGGATGACCGGTCCAGCTCGACGGCGGTCGTGCGGATCAGCGTGCGCACCAGCTCGGCCTCGGTGTGCAGCTCGACCAGCGGCCACTGGATCGCCTGCCGTTCGGCCAGCGGTCTGCCGAAGGTGATCCGCGACCGCGCGTGCTCGACCGACCGGTCGATGCAGTACTGGGCCGCGCCCACCCCGGAGGCGGCCTGCCGGATGCGGTTCTCGTGCAGGAAGGTCTGCGCGACCGCCAGGCCCTCACCCTCCTCGCCGAACACCGCCGAGTCCGGCACCCGGACGCCGTCGAGCTCCACCTCGCCGTGGTCGGAAGGCATGTTGAGCGTCCACCAGAAGAACGGCACCGAGAAACCGGGGCTGTCGGTCGGCACGAGGAACGCGGTGATGCCGCGGGCGTCGCCCGGCTGTCCGGAGGTACGGGCGAACACCAGGTCGTGGCTGGCCGAGTGCACGCCGGTGTTCCACCGCTTGCGCCCGGAGATCACCCAGTCGCCGTCGCGGCGGACGGCGGTGGTCTCCATCCAGGTCGCGTCGCTGCCGTGGTCGGGTTCGGTCAGGCCGAAGGCCAGCCCCCGCCGGCCGGTGATCAGCGGCTCGACGAGCTCCTCCTTCTGCCCCGGCGTGCCGAACAGGTGCACCAGGTGGGGGAGGACCAGGTTCCCGACGACGCTGTGCTCGTTCTGCAGGTCGTTGTGCAGGCCCAGCCCCCGGTGCGCCAGGTGCTCGCGGACCACGGCCATGTCCAGGTTCGTGCCGTCCCGCCCACCGAGCTCGGCAGGGAGGCTGTAGCGGAGCCAGCCCGCCGCGTCGGCCCGTCGACGGGCCTCGGCGAGCAGCTCCTCCCACTCCGGGCGGGGGACGCCGCCGTGCTCCACGTCGGTGCGGGCGAACTCCCGCCGGTGGTCGAAGAAGCGCTCGTTGTCGTCCTGCTGCTGCAGCGGCTCGATCTCCGCGGCGATGAACCCGTCGAGCTCGTCGAGCAGGGTGGTCAGCGCCGGCGGGAGCGAGGGGTCCATGCGGATCCTTCCGGGGTTGCGGCGGGCGCGGGGAACCGCCCCGGCCCGAGGGGCAGGGTCAGACTCGCTCGACGACGGTCGCGTTGGCCAGCCCCCTCGTCCACCGGGTCCGCCGACCATGGACGCTCGGCCTCGTCGGTGAGATACTAGGACGTCCTACTAATTCGGTCCCGCGGTCCGCGGGGATCCGAACCCGAGGGAGTGGCATGCCCGGCAAGCCGTCCGACCTGCACGTCCCCGTCCACCCGGTGCGCTTCGTGACCGCGGCGAGCCTGTTCGACGGCCACGACGCCGCGATCAACGTGATGCGCCGGCTGCTGCAGAGCCAGGGCGCGGAGGTGGTGCACCTCGGGCACGACCGCAGCGTCGACTCCGTCGTCCGGGCGGCGCTGGAGGAGGACGTACAGGGGGTGGCGATCTCCTCCTACCAGGGCGGGCACGTCGAGTACTTCGGCTACCTGGTGGAGCGGCTGGCCGAGGCCGGCGCCGGGCACGTGAAGGTGTTCGGTGGCGGCGGGGGCGTGATCGTGCCGGAGGAGATCGCCGCGCTGCGCGAGCAGGGCGTCCGCATCTTCAGCCCGGAGGACGGCCAGCGCCTCGGCCTGCCCGGGATGATCAACGAGCTGGTCCGGGAGTGCGACGTCGACCTGGCGGAGGACGGCCCGGACGTCGAGGCGCTGCTGACCGGCGACCCGGCTGCGCTGGCCCGGGCCATCACCGTGCTGGAGTCCGGCCGCGACCCGGATCTCGCGGCGCGGGTGCGGGAGGCGGCGGCCGCGCGGACGGTGCCGGTGCTGGGCATCACCGGCACCGGTGGCTCGGGCAAGTCCTCGCTGACCGACGAGCTGCTGCGCCGGCTGCGGACCGACCAGGAGGACAAGCTGCGGGTCGCCGTCCTGGCGATCGACCCCACCCGGCGCCGCGGCGGCGGGGCGCTGCTGGGCGACCGGATTCGGATGAACGCCCTGGAGGCCGGGGAGGGGTCGCACACCTTTTTCCGCTCGCTGGCCACCCGGTCGGCCGGGGCGGAGACGCCCGAGCACCTGGACGACGTGCTGTGCGCGGTGAAGGCGGCCGGCTTCGACCTGGTGATCGTGGAGACGCCGGGCATCGGGCAGGGCGACGCCGGGATCATCCCGTTCAGCGACGTCGCGCTGTACGTGATGACGCCGGAGTTCGGCGCCGCCTCGCAGCTGGAGAAGATCGACATGCTCGACTTCGCCGACGTCGTGGCGATCAACAAATACGAGCGGCGCGGGGCCGAGGACGCCCGCCGCGACGTCGCCCGGCAGATGGTGCGCAACCGCGAGGCCTTCGGCCAGCCCTGGGAGCAGATGCCGGTCTACGGCACCAGCGCCGCCCGGTTCAACGACGACGGCGTGACCGCGCTCTACCAGCACCTGCTCGGCCTGCTCATCGAGCAGGGCCTGCCCGCGGGCTCCGGCGTCCTGCCGCGGGTCGACGTGCGGGCGTCGTCCGGGCTGACCAGCGTGGTGCCGGCGCAGCGGTCGCGGTACCTGGCCGAGATCGCCGAGGCGGTGCGGGGGTACCACGCCACCACCGAGGCGCAGGCCGACGTGGTCCGCCGCCGGCAGCACCTGCGCACGGCCGCCGAGGTGCTGGACGGGGACGCCGCCGAGGCCGCCCGGGCCGCGGTCGAGGCGGCCGATCGCGAGCTGCGGCCCGACGTGCGCGAGCTGCTGGAGGAGTGGCCGGCCCGGGTCGAGCAGTACTCCAGCGACGAGTACGTCTACACGGTGCGCGGCAAGGAGATCCGCACGCCGCTGACCCGCGAGACGCTCTCGGGGTCGAAGGTCCGCCGGGTCTCGCTGCCGCGCACGCAGGACGAGGCGGAGCTGCTGCGCTTCCTGCGGCGGGAGAACCTGCCCGGCGCCTACCCGTTCACCGCCGGGGTCTTCCCGTTCAAGCGGTCCGGCGAGGCGCCGGCCCGGATGTTCGCCGGCGAGGGCGACGCCTTCCGCACCAACCGCCGCTTCAAGATGCTCAGCCACGGCAACGAGGCGACCCGGCTGTCGACGGCGTTCGACTCGGTGACCCTCTACGGCCGCGACCCCGACCCGCGCCCGGACGTCTACGGCAAGGTCGGCACGTCCGGGGTCTCCATCGCCACGCTCGAGGACATGGAGGTGCTCTACGGGGGCTTCGACCTGTGCGACCCGACGACGTCGGTGTCGATGACCATCAACGGCCCGGCGCCGGCGATCCTCGCGATGTTCCTCAACACCGCGATCGACCAGCGGCTGGACCGGTTCCGCGAGGAGGAGGGCCGCGAGCCCGACGCCGCCGAGGCCGAGGAGGTCCGCGCGTGGGTGCTGGCCACCGTCCGCGGCACGGTGCAGGCCGACATCCTCAAGGAGGACCAGGGCCAGAACACCTGCATCTTCTCCACCGAGTTCGCGCTGCGCTGCATGGCCGACATCCAGGAGTGGTTCATCCAGCACAAGGTGCGCAACTTCTACTCGGTCTCGATCTCGGGCTACCACATCGCCGAGGCCGGGGCGAACCCGATCAGCCAGCTGGCCTTCACCCTCGCCAACGGCTTCACCTACGTGGAGTCCTACCTGGCACGCGGCATGGCGATCGACGACTTCGCGCCCAACCTGTCGTTCTTCTTCTCCAACGGCATGGACGCCGAGTACTCGGTGATCGGCCGCGTCGCCCGCCGCATCTGGGCGGTCGCGATGAGGGAGCGCTACGGCGCGGGCGCCCGCTCGCAGCAGCTGAAGTACCACGTGCAGACCTCGGGCCGGTCGCTGCACGCGCAGGAGATGGACTTCAACGACATCCGGACGACGCTGCAGGCCCTCTGCGCCATCTACGACAACGCCAACAGCCTGCACACCAACGCCTACGACGAGGCGGTGACCACCCCGAGCGAGCACTCGGTCCGCCGGGCCCTGGCCATCCAGATGATCATCGACCGCGAGTGGGGGCTGGCCGGCAACGAGAACCCGCTGCAGGGCTCGTTCGTCACCGAGGAGCTCACCGACCTGGTCGAGGAGGCGGTGCTGGCCGAGTTCGACCGGATCGCCGAGCGCGGCGGCGTGCTGGGGGCCATGGAGACCGGCTACCAGCGCGGCAAGATCCAGGACGAGTCGATGCTCTACGAGCACCGCAAGCACGACGGCAGCCTGCCGATCGTCGGGGTCAACACCTTCCTGGACCCGAACCGAGAGGAGACCCCGCCCGAGCCGCTGGAGCTGGCGCGGGCGACCGAGGCGGAGAAGCAGTCCCAGCTGCAGCGGCTCGCCGACTTCTCCGCCCGGCACGCCGACGCAGCCCCGGCCGCGCTCGCCGCGCTGCAGCGGGCGGCCACCGAGGGCGGCAACGTCTTCGCCGAGCTGATGGACGCCGTCCGGGTCTGCTCCCTCGGGCAGATCTCCGACGCGTTCTTCGAGGTGGGCGGCCAGTACCGGCGCAACGTGTGAAGGACGACCTGGGCACGGACGTCGAGCTGCCGCGGCCGCCGCGGCGGGTGGTCTCGCTGGTGCCCTCGCTCACCGAGGCGCTGGCGGTCAGCGTGCCCGACCGCCTGGTCGGCGCCACCGACTGGTGCACCCACCCGGCCGACCTCGGCGTGCCCCGCGTGCGCGGCACGAAGAACCCCGACCGGGCGGCGATCGAGGCGCTCGAGCCCGACCTCGTCGTGGCCAACCGGGAGGAGAACCGGCGGCTGGACGTCGACCGGCTGCGCGCGGCCGGGGTGCCGGTGTGGGTGACCGTCATCGAGTCGGTCGACGAGGCGATCGCGTCGATGCGGCGGCTGTTCGGTGAGGTGCTCGGCGTGGGGGAGCCGGGGTGGCTGGCCGAGGCCGCGGCGGAGTGGGGGCGGCCGGTGACCCAGCCCGGTCCCGGCCTGCGGGTCGCCGTCCCGGTCTGGCGCGACCCGTGGATGGTCGTCGGCCCGCGCACCTTCACCGGCGACGTGCTGGCCCGCCTCGGTCTGGTCAACGTCTTCGCGCAGCACCCCGACCGGTACCCGAAGGTCGACGTCGACGAGATCACCGGCACCGCCCCGGACGTCGTCGTCCTCCCCGACGAGCCGTACGTCTTCACCGCGGACGACGGCCCGGAGGCGTTCCCCGGCATCCGGGCCGCGCTGGTCTCCGGCCGCGACCTCACCTGGTACGGCCCCTCGCTCGGCCCGGCCCGCCGGCGGCTGCTCGACGCGATCGGGCGACCCGCCGGCTCCGACCGTTGACGCGGACCGGCCGGGCCCCGCCTGTGCGGCCGCCCCCTCAGGACGGCGCGTAGCGGCGGCGGAGCAGGTGCTTCTGCAGCTTCCCGGTGGGCGTGCGCGGCAGCTCGTCGACCAGCTCCACCCGGGCGGGGCACTTGTAGTGGCTGAGCCGCTCGCGGGTGTAGGCCACCAGCTCGGCCGGCAGGCCCGCGGTCGCCGCGCCCGGTGCGGGCTGGACGAGCGCGAGCACCGACTCGCCCATCTCCTCGTCGGGGACGCCGATCACCGCGACGTCGTGCACCGCCGGGTGCAGGGCCAGGACGTCCTCGGCCTCGCGCGGGTAGATGTTGACCCCACCGGAGATGATCGTGTTGGACTGCCGGTCGGTGAGGTACAGGTAGCGGTCCTCGTCGAGGTAGCCCATGTCGCCGACGGTCGACCAGGTCGGGTGGTCGGGGTGCTGGGCCTCCGCCGTCCGCGCCGGGTCGTTGAGGTAGGCGAAGGGCATGGTCTCGCGCTCGAAGTAGACGACACCCACCTCGCCCGGCGGGAGGTCGCGCCCGTCGTCGCCCACGACGTGGACGGTGCCGAGGAAGCCGTCGCGGCCGACCGTGCCCGGGCGGGCGAGCCACTCCTCGCTGCCGACCATCGTGATGCCGGCGCTCTCGGTCGAGGCGTAGTACTCCTCGAGCACCGGGCCCCACCAGTCGATCATGGCCCGCTTGACCTCCGGCGGGCACGGCGCCGCGGCGTGGACGGCGACGCGCAGGCTGGACACGTCGTAGCGGGCCCGCACCTCCGGCGGCAGCTTGAGCATCCGCACGAACATCGTCGGCACCCATTGGCTGTGCGTGACCCGGTACCGCTCGATGGCCGCCAGCGCCGCCTCGGCGTCGAAGGACTCCATCATCACGACCGTGCCACCGGTGGCCTGCACGACGCCGACGAACCGCAGCGGCGCCGCGTGGTAGGCCGGCGCGGGAGAGAGGTAGACGGTGTCCGCGCCGAACCCGTAGCGGGTGCCGAACACCGCGACCAGGCTGTCGCCGGGCTCGGTCACCTGCCGGTCGGGCAGCGGCGGGCGGATGCCCTTGGGCCGGCCGGTCGTGCCCGAGCTGTAGAGCAGGTCCGCGCCGCGGGGCTGGTCGGCCGAGGGCACCGGGTCGCCGGCGGCCAGCGCGGCGGAGTACTTCCCGAAGCCCTCGATCGACCCGCCCACGGCCAGGGCGGACCCGATCGCCGGGACGGCGGCCCGCACCTCCTCCGCCAGCGGGGCCAGCGTCGCCGCGGCCACGAGGACCCGGGCGCCGCTGTCCGCGGCCACGTAGGCCGCCTCGGTAGGGGCGAGGTGCCGGTTGACCGCGGTGACGTACAGCCCCGCCCGCTGGCAGGCCCAGTAGACCTCCGAGACCTCGAGCCGGTTGTCGGTCAGGAGCGCCACGACGTCCCCCCGCCGCAGCCCCTGCGCCCGCAGCCACGAGGCCAGCCGGGTGGAGCGTTCCTCGAGGTCGGCGTAGGTGAGCGTCGCGCCGGAGCCGGCCATGATCAGTGCCGGCTCGTCGGGGTCGGTGCGCGCGGTCGCGCCGGGCCAGGGCATCGCTCCTCCTACGCGGTCGGGTGGGTGCGGACCAGGTTCATCGCGGTCATGGTGAGGACGACGGCGCCGTCCTGCCGCAGCAGCTCGACGCGCGTGCGGACCAGCCCGCGGTCGGGCTTGGACCGCGACGGCCGCGCCTCGGCGACCGTCGTCCGCAGGGTGAGCTCGTCGCCCGGCCGCACCGGCGCGACCCAGCGCAGCTCGTCGACGCCGGGGGAGCCGAGGCTGGAGACCGGCGAGAGGTACTCGTCGGCCAGCAGCCGCATCATCAGGGCGCAGGTGTGCCAGCCGCTGGCGACGAGCCCGCCGAACGGGCCGGCGGCCGCCGCCTCGGCGTCGACGTGGAAGGGCTGCGGGTCGAACCGGCGGCCGAAGTCGACGACGTCGGCCTCCTCCACCCGCAGGGGGCCGTACTCGGCGGTCGTGCCCGGGACGTAGTCGTCGAACCAGCGTTCGCTCACCACGCCGACCGTAGGGCAGCCGTGTTGCCGACGCCCGGACACGCGGCGTTACGGTGCCAGGGTGCTGCCGCCCTCCGGCCCCCTCGCGGGGATCCGCGTCGTCGAACTGGCCGGGCTGGGCCCCGCCCCCTACGCCTGCCTGCTGCTGGCCGAGCTGGGTGCCGACGTGGTCCGGGTGGACCGCCCCGGCGGCGGCACCGCGCTGGTCGCGCCCGAGGACGACGCGCTGGGCCGCAGCCGTCCGTCGGTCGCCGTCGACCTCAAGAGCCCCGCCGGCCGCGACGTCGTCCTCCGGCTGGCGGAGTCCGCGGACGTGCTGGTCGAGGGGCTGCGCCCCGGCGTCACCGAGCGGCTCGGCGTCGGGCCCGACGACTGCCTGGCCCGCAACCCGCGGCTGGTCTACGCGCGGATGACCGGCTGGGGCCAGGACGGCCCGCTGGCCGACCGGGCCGGCCACGACATCAACTACCTCGGGCTCACCGGCGCCCTGCACGCCATCGGGACGGCGGAGGCGCCGATCCCGCCGCTGAACATCGGCGCCGACTTCGGCGGCGGCTCGCTGTTCCTCGTCGTCGGCGTCCTCGCCGCGCTGCTGGAGCGGGGCACCAGCGGGCGCGGCCAGGTCGTCGACGCCGCGATGGTCGACGGCGCCAGTTCCCTGGTCACGATGGTCTACGGGATGCTCGGCGCGGGGCTGTGGCAGGACCGGCGGGCGGCCAACCTGCTCGACGGCGCCGCCCCCTTCTACGGCACCTACGCCTGCGCCGACGGCCGGCACGTCGCCGTCGGCGCGATCGAGCCGCAGTTCCACGCCCAGCTGCTCGCGGGCCTGGACATCGACGCCGACGAGCACGGCCCGCAGCTGGACGTCGCCCGGTGGCCGCAGCAGCGGGCGCGGATCGCCGCCGCGTTCGCCACCCGCACCCGCGACGAGTGGGCCCGCTCCTTCGCCGGCACCGACGCGTGCGTGACGCCGGTGCTCGGGCTGACCGAGGCGCCGGAGCATCCGCACCTGGCCGCCCGCGGCACCTTCACCGACCGCGGGGGGCACCCGGAGCCGGCCCCGGCGCCGCGGTTCTCCCGCACCCCGGGAGCGGTCCGCGGAGCGCCGCGCGCGGCCGGTCAGGACACCCGCGCGGCGCTGGCGGCGTGGGGCTTCGACGACGACGAGCTGGCCGCGCTGCTGGAGTCCGGCGCCGTCGTCCAGACCGACCGAACACGAGAGGGGACCCGGTGAGCGACGAGGTACTGGTCGAGCGGCGCGAGAGCGTCCTCGTGGTGACGATCAACCGGCCGGCGGCGAAGAACGCCCTGAACCGGACGGTCGCGGAGGCAGTGGCCGCGGCGGTCGACGAGCTCGACGCCGACGACGAGTTGCGGGTCGGCGTCCTCACCGGCGCCGGTGGCACCTTCTCCGCCGGCATGGACCTCAAGGCCTTCCTGCGCGGGGAGTCCCCGTCGATCGAGGGCCGCGGGCTGTGCGGCATCACCCAGGCCCCGCCGCGCAAGCCGCTCGTCGCCGCCGTCGAGGGGTGGGCGCTGGCCGGCGGCTTCGAGCTGGTGCTCGCCTGCGACCTGGTGGTGGCCGCCGGGACGGCGCGCTTCGGGGTGCCCGAGGTGAAGCGGTCCCTGGTCGCCGCCGGCGGGGGCGCGCTGCTGCTGCCGCGGCGGGTGCCGGCCAACGTGGCGATGGAGATGCTGCTCACCGGCGACCCGCTCGACGCGCGGCGGGCCGCGGACGTCGGGCTGGTCAACCGGCTCACCCCGGAGGGTGGAGCGCTGGACGGCGCGCTCTCGCTGGCCGCGACCGTGGCCGCCAACGGCCCGCTCGCGCTGGCCGCGACCAAGGCGGTGGTCCGCGGCAGCGCCGACTGGACGACCACGGAGGGCTGGGCCCGGCAGGCCGAGCTGGTCGGGCCGGTCTTCGCCAGCGAGGACGCCCGTGAGGGCGCGGCGGCCTTCGCGGAGAAGCGCTCCCCGGTCTGGCGCGGCCGGTGACCGACCGGCCGACCGGCGACGAGGCCGGGAGGGCGCCGCAGGGTCCGTTGGCCGGCCTGCTGGTGGCCGATTTCTCCCGGGTCCTCGCCGGCCCCTACGCGACGATGCTGCTGGCCGACCTCGGCGCCGAGGTGGTCAAGGTCGAGGCGCCCCGGGGCGACGACACCCGCACCTGGCAGCCGCCGGTGCGCGACGGGGTCTCGACCTACTACCTGGCGATCAACCGCAACAAGCGGTCGGTCGCGCTGGACCTGGCCGACCCGGCCGACGTCGCGGCCGCCCGGGAGCTGGCCCGCCGCGCCGACGTGCTCGTCGAGAACTTCAAGCCCGGCGGCCTGGACCGCTTCGGCCTGGACTTCGACACCGTGGCGGCCACCAACCCGGGGGTCGTCTACGCCTCGATCAGCGGGTTCGGCAGCGGGCCGAAGGGTGCGGCGCTGCCCGGCTACGACCTCATCGTCCAGGCGATCTCCGGGATGATGAGCCTCACCGGCGACCCGGGCGGCGAGCCCTACCGCGCCGGCGTGGCCGTGTTCGACGTCATCGCCGGGCTGCACGCCGCCATCGGCGTCCTGTCCGCGCTGCACGTGCGGCGGGAGACCGGGCGCGGCCAGCACGTCGAGGTCGACCTGCTCTCCTCGGCCCTCTCCGGGCTGGTCAACCAGACCAGCGCGTACGTCGCCGGCGGCGTCGTCCCGTTCCGGATGGGCAACGGCCACCCCAGCCTCTACCCGTACGAGCCCTTCCCCTGCGCCGACGGGGACCTCATCGTCGCGGCCGGCAACGACGCCCAGTTCCGCCGGCTGTGCGAGGTGCTCGGCGCACCGGAGCTCGCCGACGACCCGCGCTTCGCCCGCAACGTCGACCGCACGGTGCACCGCGAGGAGCTGCGGCCGTTGCTGGCCGCCCGGCTGCGCACCCGCGGCAAGCTCGAGTGGTTCCGCGACATCGTAGGCGCCGGCGTGCCCTGCGGCCCGATCAACACCGTCGACCAGGGCGTCGCCTTCGCCGAGGAGGTGGGTCTGGACCCGGTGGTCGCCGCGGGAGAGGGGACGGCGGCCGTCCCGACGGTCCGCAACCCGATCCGGTTCTCGGAGAGCCGGCCCAGCTACCGGCTGCCGCCTCCGGACGTCGACGAGCACGGCGCGGAGATCCGCCGGTGGCTCGCCGGTCTGGACGCGGGGAACGCGGCCACTTGAGCCCGGGCGGCGGGTCGCTCCCCGGGTGCGGTCGGCGAACGACGGTTCGGTGCAGCGCCGCCGATGGGACCGCCGCCCGCGTCCGCGGGAAGGGACGGGTGGGGGAACGTCACCGGGCCGGGACGGGGCGCCGCCGTCACTCCGCGGCGGCGATCACCTCGTCGGCGTGTCCCTGGACGACGAGCTGGGCCAGGTCGCGCAGCTTGACGTTGAGCCGGTTGCTCAGCGCGACCAGCCGGGTGAAGGCGTCGTCCGCGTCGATCCCGAGCCGGGCCATGAGCACGCCCTTGGCCTGGTCGATGGTCGCCCGCGAGGTCAGCGCCTTCTCCAGGTTGGCCGCGAGGTTCCGCAGCGACTCCCGATCGGCCACGCTCTGCAGTACGCCACCGACCGCGGCGGCCACCAGCTCGGCGATCCGCCTGCCGTCCCCGCGGAAGGCGTCCACCCGCGCCGAGTAGGCGTTGAGCACACCGACCGGCTGTTCCCCCTCGCACAGCGGGACGGCGAGCACACCGTGCACCGGGCTCTCGCCGAGGAGGGGGCGCAGCTGCGGCCAGCGGTCGTCGGCCGGGAGGTCGGGGGAGACGACCACCGAGCCGGTGCGGTGGGCGTCCCAGCAGGGGCCCTCCCCGGCCTGCAGCTGCCGGCCGTCCAGCTCCTGGGCCACGGCGGAGTCGCTGCCGAGCTGCTGGGGGGCCGCGGGAGAGCCGAGGGTGATGCTCACCGCGGTGGCCGCCGGGACGGCGCTCTGCACGAGGACCGCCATGCGGGTGAGCAGCCGCTGCCGGTCGGCGTCGCCGATGGGTAGCGTGGAGAGCTCGGCGAGGGCGGCGGCCAGCCCGAGCTGGTCGGCCGAGGTGGGCACGGCGGCGGGCTCCCCGTCCGCCCGCGTGGGGGGCTCCGCAGCGTGCCGGACGGGGACCTCCGCAGCGTGCCCGGCGGGGATGAGCACCCACTGCAGCCGGGTGTCGGCGGTCTGCCCGGCCGTGGTGTCGGGGAAGCCGAACAGATCGGCCGTGGCCCGGCCGTGGCGGTGGCCGTGCAGCGTCACCCGCAGCCGCTGCTGGTCGGCCGCTCCGGTGGACAGCGCCCGGACCGCGGACCGGAAGGTCGGCTCGTCGTCGGTCTCCAGGTAGACGCCCAGCGGCTTCCCGGCCAGGCGGTGCAGCGGCACCTGGAGGTACGTGGCCAGCGCCGCGTTGGCGTCGACCAGCTTGCCGGCGCCGTCGGTCTGGGCCAGGGCGACCGGCACCAGACCGGAGAGCCGGCTGCGCCACCGTCGCTCGGACTCGTACCGGGACAGCAGCAGCTCGATCTGCTCCTGCTGGACCCGCACCTCCTCCTCGGCGACCCGCAGCTCCTCGTGGGCCACCTCGAGGTCGGCCAGCGAGTGCAGTGCCTCGGCGGGCAGGGGCCGGACGGCCGGGGTGTCGGGGTGTGGCGTCGATGTCGGGATGCTGCTCACGGGGACCCTCCTCGAGCTCGGGGGGTGGACGCGCCGTCCGCGGAGGCAGCACCGTGCCGGGGGTCCGCGGCCGCCGCAGCCCGGTCGGCGATCGCCTCGCGGTGGTGCTCGGCGGCCCGCCGGCGTGCTCCCTCGGAGTCGCCGGCACCGCTGTCGGCGGCCATGGAGCGCCGGCGTCCGGCCGGCTCGCGGACGCGCACTGCGGCCTCCTCGGCGCGTGCCGCCGCTCGTCGCCAGCCGCTGTCGCTGTCCACCTCCCGATCCTCCTCCGCAGGGGACGGCGCTGCACAGCCGTTCCGCTCGCGCCCCGTCCGGATCGACCCCGACCGCCCGCTGCGGGACCCTGGCGTGTCCCTCCTGGATGCGTCCGTCAGGATGGTGCGGATACCGGGAAGGAGGGCGACCGTGGGCAAGCACCGGGCACCTGACGCGGACCCCACCGACTTCGACGCGGCGACCAGCGCGCTCGTCGACGTCAGCGGGGACTACGAGGTCGACGCCGCGCACACGCGCATCGGGATCCGTGCCCGGCACGCCATGGTCACCACGGTGCGCGGGTCGTTCACCGACTTCTCCGGGACGGCGCACCTCGACGTCGCCGACCCGGCGGCCAGCTCGGTGACGCTGCACATCCGGACGGCGAGCATCGACACCGGCCAGGCCGACCGCGACGTCCACCTGCGCTCCGCGGACTTCCTCGACGTCGAGACGTACCCGGAGATCGTCTTCGTCTCCACCGGCGTCGAGCAGGTCGACGCGGAGACCTACACCGTCACCGGCGACCTCACCATCCGCGACACCACCCGGCCGGTGTCGGTGGACTTCACGCTGACCGGCTCGGCCAAGGACCCGTTCGGCAACACGCGGGTGGGCTTCGAGGGTGCGCTGGCGATCAAGCGGAGCGACTGGGGTTTGACCTGGAACACCCCGCTGGACACCGGCGGTGTGCTGGTGAGCGACCGCATCCAGATCGAGTTCGACGTCTCCACCGTCCGCGCCTCCTGAACGGGGACCCCACAGCCCCCCGCCGCTCGCAAGCTCGTGGCGGGACCCTGCAGGAGGGCCGACGTCGTCCCTTTCGGCACCGCGGTACGGGCCTGGTTCCTGATCTCGCTGCAGACCTTCGGCGGCCCGGCCGGACAGATCGCGGTCATGCAGCGCACGCTCGTCGACGAGCAGCGGTGGACCGCCCAGCAGGCGGTGGAGGTGTACGGCTGGCTCGGACCGCGGGAGATGTCCGCGGGCTGGCGCTGGCCGAGACCACCCCCGGACCGCTGATCATGGTGGTGCAGTTCGTCGCCTTCGTCGGCGCCTACCGCGACCCGGGCGCTGGCCCCGTGGGGAGCCGCCGTCCTGGCCTCGCTGCTGGTCGTCTGGGTCGGCTCCCTGCAGGGACCCGCCGGGAGCGTGCGATACGCGGAGTCGCTCGGTGACGGTTTCCGTCACCGAGCGACTCCGCTACAGCGGCGGGGGGCAGGGGGGTCCTTCGTCAGACGCCGGGCTCCGCGGAGTTCTTCGGCACCCGCGGCCTGGTCGAGGTGCGCGGCACCATCGACCGGGCCATCGGGAAGGAGGCCGGCGAGGCGGTCACCGTCCACCTCGAGGAGCGGCTCGGCCGGGTTCCAGCGCGTTCCCGGGGTTGTCGGTGCTCTGGCGTACCCTCCCTCCGACAACGGCGGTTGCGAGCGGGGGTGCGGGGCGACGTGAGCGATGCGGTGGTGCCCGCGGCGCTCGTCCCCGGCCCGCAGGCGGCCCGGGGGCAGCGGGCCGCCGCCGTCTTCGACGGGGACTGGACCCTGGTCGCGGTCGACCAGGCGAGCGCCGACCTGCTGGGCCGCCGGCGGGAGGAGCTGGCCGGCCGCAACATCTGGATCGCGCTGCCCGAGCTGGCCGGGACGATCTTCCACAGCTTCCTGCTGCACGCCCGGAGCGTCGGGGAGCGGGTGACCTGGCGGGGCTTCTACCCGCCCGCCGGCTGCTGGCTCGACGCGACCGCGGAGCGGGTGGACGACCGGCTGCACGTCTCGCTGCGGCGGAGCGTCGGCCCGGTTCCCGACGGACCCGCCGACCCCGCCGCCGAGGCGGCCGAGTACGACCGGCTCCGCTTCCTCGCCGAGGTGAGCGAGGCCATGACCAGCACCCTGGACCCCGGGGAGTCGGTGGCCACGCTGGCCGACCTCGTCGTCCCCCGATTGTGCGACTGGGCCGTGGTGACCGTGCTCGGCGACGACGGTGGCCCGGCCGACGAGGGGCGGGCGCACCGCGACCCGGCCCGGCTGGCCGACCTCGACCTCTACCTGGGCGGGAGGGTCCGTTCCTCCAACGACGACAACCCCATGGTGACGGCGCTGCTCACCGGCGAGCCCATCCACCTGCCCACGATCGACCCGGCGCTGGCGGAGCCGGCGTTCGGCGGCAGCGAGGAGGTGCGCGCGGCGTGGGAGCGGCTGGACCCCGCCTCGATCACCGTCGTCCCGCTGCGGGCGCGGGCGGAGACCTTCGGTGTGCTCGGCCTGGTCAACACCTCGACCCGTCCGCCGCACGGCGAGATGGAGATCGCCACCGCGGTGGAGGTCGCCCGACGGGCCTCGCTGGCGATCGACAACGCCCGCCTCTACGGCCGGCAGCTCGCCGTCGCCGAGACCTTGCAGCGCAGCCTGCTGACCCCGCCGCCGCAGCCGGAGGGACTGGAGATCGCCGCCCGGTACCTGCCGGCGTCGAGCACGCTGCACGTCGGCGGCGACTGGTACGACGCCTTCCAGCAGCCCGACGGCGCCACGCTGCTGGTCATCGGGGACGTCGTCGGGCACAACGTCGACGCGGCGGCGGCGATGGGCCAGATCCGCAGCATCCTGCGCGGCATCGCCTACGACCGCCACGAGGAGCCGGCGCGGGTGCTCACCCGGGTCGACGCGGCCCTGACCGGCCTGCGGATCGGCACGCTGGCGACCGCCCTCATCGCCCGGATCGAGCAGGCTCCCGAGCTCGCGGCCACCGGGCGGCGCATCCTCCGCTGGGCCTCGGCCGGGCATCTGCCGCCGTTGCTGGTGCGTGCCGACGGCCGGGTGGAGCTGCTCGACGGCGACCCGCAGACCCTCCTGGGCGCGGAGTCGACCCGGTCCCGCTCGGACTCCGTGGCCGACGTCGGCACGGGCGACACGCTGCTCTTCTACACCGACGGGTTGGTGGAGCAGGGGCGTACCGGCATCGACGAGGGCACCGCCCGGCTGGTCGACGCGGTGCGCGAGCTCGGTCCGGTCCCGCCGGACCGGCTGTGCGACGCCCTGACCGAGCGGATCGTCGGGCGCCGGCCCGACGACGACGTCGCGATCGTCGCCGTCCGCTGCCATCCCCGGGACGGCGCACCTTCCCGGGACGGCGCCCCTCGTCAGGAGGGTGCACCCGCCGCGGGCCGCTGACCTGGGCGTGCGGCATGCTCTCCGGACCGCACCCCCCGAGCTCCGTGGAGGACCCGCCGATGTCGCCCCTGTCCGCGTTCGCCGCCGCGCTGACCGGCGGCGGCATCGAGGTCGTCGACCTCACGGCCCCGCTGTCGGCGCAGACCCCGGTCATCGCGCTCCCGCCGCAGTTCGCCCAGACCGCCCCCTTCGAGCTGGAGGAGCTCAGCCGGTACGACGACCGCGGCCCGGCCTGGTACTGGAACAACTTCCGCACCGGGGAGCACACCGGCACGCACTTCGACGCGCCCAACCACTGGGTGACCGGCGCCGACGGCGACGACGTCGCCTCCGTCCCGGCCGCCCGGCTCGTCGCCCCGGCCGCCGTCCTGGACCTCTCCGCCGAGGCCGCGGCCGACCCCGACTTCCTGCTCGAGGTCCACCACGTGCGGGCGTGGGAGGCCGAGCACGGCCCGCTGCCCGACGGCGGTTGGCTGCTCTACCGCACCGGCTGGGACGCCCGCACCGACTCCCAGGAGCAGTTCCTCAACGCCGACGAGGCCGGACCGCACACGCCGGGCATCTCCCCCGAGTGCGCCCGCTGGCTGGCCGAGGAGGCGCCGGTGATCGGCCTCGGCGTGGAGACCGTCGGCACCGACGCCGGCGCCGCGCACTCCTTCGACCCGCCGTTCCCGTGCCACGCGGCGCTCATGGGCAGCGGCAAGTACGGGCTCACCCAGCTGCAGAACCTGGCGCTGCTGCCGCCCACCGGCGCGGTGTTGCTCGCCGCGCCGCTGCCGATCGTCGCAGGCTCCGGCTCGCCGGCCCGGGTGCTCGCCCTGGTGGAACGGGGATGAGGCGCACCGGCGTCGCCGAGGCGGTCGGCACGGCGCTGGTCGGCTGCGGCGTCGACACCGCGTTCGGTGTCGTCGGCTCGGGCAACTTCGCCGTCACCAACGCCATGGTCGCCGCCGGGGCTCGGTTCGTCGCCGCCCGCCACGAGGGTGGTGCGGCGACGATGGCCGACGCGTACGCCCGGACGAGCGGGCGGCCGACCGCGCTCTCCGTGCACCAGGGCTGTGGGCTGACCAACGCGCTGACCGGGATCGCCGAGGCGGCCAAGAGCCGGACGCCGCTGGTCGTGCTGGCCGCCGAGGCGAGCTCGCGGCTGTCCAACTTCGCCGTCGACCAGGCGGCACTGGCCGCCGCGGTGGGCGCGGTGCCGATGCGGGTCACCTCCGCCGGCGACGCGCTCGACCAGGTGGCCGCCGCCGTCGGCACCGCCGTCCACGGGCGGCGCACCGTGCTGCTCAACCTGCCGCTGGACGTGCAGGTCGACGAGCTGCCGGTGCCGCCGGGCCCGCCGGCGGTGCCGGTGCCGCCGCAGCCGGCGCTCGCGGTCGAGGGAGTGCAGCGGCTGGCGGCCGCGCTGCGGCACGCACGGCGTCCGGTCTTCGTCGCCGGCCGGGGCGCCCGCGGGCCCGGGGCGCGCGCCGCGCTGGAAGTGCTCGCCGAGCGGTGTGGCGCGCTGCTGTCCACCTCCGCCGTGGCCAAGGGACTCTTCGCGGGCAACCCCTGGTCGCTGGACGTCTCCGGCGGCTTCGCCTCCCCGCTGGCCGCCGAGCTGATCGGCGGCGCCGACCTGGTGGTGGGCTGGGGCTGCGCGCTGAACATGTGGACGATGCGGCACGGCCGGCTGCTCGCCGCCGACGCCGTCGTCGTCCAGGTCGACGACGACCCGTCGGCCATCGGGGTCCACCGTGACGTCGCCATCGGGGTGGTGGGCGACGTCCGGCGGACGGCGGAGGCCGTGGCGGCCACGCTCGGCGAGGGCGCCGTCCCGGGCTACCGGTCGGCGGAGGTGCGTTCGGCGATCGCGGCGCGGGTGCGCTGGCGCGACGTGCCGTTCAGCCCCACCGGGGGGCCGGACCGGATCGACCCGCGCACCCTCACCATCGCGCTGGACGACCTGCTGCCGGCCGAGCGGGTGGTCGCCGTCGACTCGGGCAACTTCATGGGCTACCCGAGCATGTTCCTCGACGTCCCCGACGAGCACGGGTTCTGCTTCACCCAGGCGTTCCAGTCGGTCGGGCTCGGACTGGCCACGGCGATCGGTGCGGCGCTGGCCCGGCCGGACCGGCTCCCGGTGGCCGCGCTCGGCGACGGCGGCGCGCTCATGGGCGCGGCGGAGCTGGAGACCGTCGTCCGGCTGGGTCTGCCCATGGTGGTCGTCGTCTACGACGACGCGGCGTACGGCGCCGAGATGCACCACTTCGGCCCCGACGGGCATCCGCTGGACACCGTCCGCTTCCCGGAGACCGACTTCGCGGCGATCGCCCGCGGCCACGGCTTCGCGGCGGTGACCGTGCGCGCGCCCGGGGACCTCGCCGCGGTGGCCGAATGGGTCGCCGGATGGGCGGGAGGCACTCGGGACGCACCGCTGCTCGTCGACGCGAAGGTGGCCGCCGACGAGCCGTCGTGGTGGCTCGCGGAGGCGTTCCGGGGCCACTGACGGCCCCTCGGAGGACCCCGTCCTCCTACCCCTCGGAGAAGGACCCCCGCCCCCCACCGCTGGCAGGCTCGCGGCGGGGGGCAGGGGTTTGAGCCTCGGGACGGGGTCGGGACGGGGTCCTTCTTCAGGCGATCCGGCGGGCGCTGTTGTAGCCGCCCATCGAGTCGATCGAGGCGACCTTCACCGGCTGGCCGTAGGTCGAGGCGTGCACCATCTTCCCGTCGCCGACGTAGATGCCGACGTGGCTGACCGGGCTGTAGAAGAACACCAGGTCGCCCGGCTGCAGCGCCGAGCGCGACACCGGCGTGCCCATCTGCGACTGCATCCGGCTCGAGTGCGGCAGGTCCACGCCGGCGGCGGCGTACGCGTACTGCACCAGGCCGGAGCAGTCGAAGGCGTCCGGCCCGGCCGCGGCCCACACGTACGGGTCGCCGAGCTGGGCCAGCGCCGTGTCCACCGCCGTCTGCGCCGCGCCGCTGGGCGCGGTCGCGCGCGGCGCGGGAGCCGGTGCCGGGGCCGGCGCG
>NZ_SPQN01000043.1 GCF_004571065.1 Geodermatophilus sp. DF01-2 | reverse complement strand
CACCGCGGCCACGAGCCGTACCCGGCGCGTGCTGAGCCGTTGCCCGTGTCCCGGTCGGGAGACCCTGCGGGCCCCCGCGACCGGGCCACCGCGGCCACGAGCCGTACCCGGCGCGTGCTGAGCCGTTGCCCGTGTCCCGGTCGGGAGACCCTGCGGGCCCCCGCGACCGGGCCACCGCGGCCACGAGCCGTACCCGGCGCGTGCTGAGCCGTTGCCCGTGTCCCGGTCGGGAGACCCTGCGGGCCCCCGCGACCGGGCCACCGCGGCCACGAGCCGTACCCGGCGCGTGCTGAGCCCGCGTGGTGACAAACCCACCCGCGACCGTGCGGGCACGCCTGGGAGACTCGGTCCGTGCTGTTGCGGATGTCCACGCTGTTCCTGCGCACGCTGCGCGACGACCCGGCCGACGCCGAGGTCCCCAGCCACCGCCTGCTGGTGCGGGCCGGCTACGTCCGGCGGGCTGCGCCGGGCGGGTTCACCTGGCTGCCGCTGGGCTACCGGGTGTTCCGCAACGTCGAGCGGATCGTCCGCGAGGAGATGGACCGGATGGGCGCCCAGGAGGTGCACTTCCCGGCCCTGCTGCCGCGCGAGCCCTACGAGGCGACCGGCCGCTGGACCGAGTACGGGCCGAACCTGTTCCGGCTGCAGGACCGCCGCGGCAACGACTTCCTCCTCGGCCCCACCCACGAGGAGATGTTCACGCTCCTGGTCAAGGACCTGTACTCCTCGTACAAGGACCTGCCGCTCTCGCTCTACCAGATCCAGACGAAGTACCGGGACGAGGCGCGGCCACGGGCCGGGCTCTTCCGCGGTCGCGAGTTCACGATGAAGGACAGCTACTCCTTCGACGTCGACGACGCCGGGCTGGACAAGAGCTACGCCGCCCACCGCGACGCCTACATCCGGATCTTCGACCGGCTGGGCCTCGAGTACGTCATCGTCTCGGCGATGTCCGGGGCCATGGGCGGGTCCAAGAGCGAGGAGTTCCTTCACCCGACGCCGATCGGCGAGGACACCTTCGTCCGCTCGGCCGGCGGCTACGCGGCCAACGTGGAGGCGGTGGCCACCGTCGTCCCCGACGAGATCCCGCTGGAGGGTCTGCCCGACGCCCACGTCGAGGACACCCCCGACACCCCGACCATCGAGACGCTGGTCGCCGTCGCGCGCCAGCTGTTCCCGGACGCCGGCTACACGGCCGCCTCGACGCTGAAGAACGTCGTCGTCACCCTGGTGCACCCCGACGGCACCCGAGAGCCGCTCGCCATCGGCGTCCCCGGTGACCGCGAGGTCGACCTCAAGCGGCTCGAGGCGCAGGTCGCGCCCGCCGAGGTCGAGCCCTTCGCCGACTTCGAGGACCACCCGGCGCTGGTCAAGGGCTACATCGGCCCGCAGGTGCTCGGCGCCGACAGCGAGTCGGGCGTCCGCTACCTGGTCGACCCGCGGGTCGTGCGCGGCACCCGGTGGGTCACCGGCGCCAACGAAGCGGGCAAGCACGTGTTCGACCTGGTCGCCGGCCGGGACTTCGCCTGGGACGGCGTGATCGAGGCCGCCGAGGTGCTCGCCGGTGACCCGGCGCCCGACGGCTCCGGCCCGCTCGAACTGGCCCGCGGCGTGGAGATGGGCCACATCTTCCAGCTCGGCCGCAAGTACGCCGAGGCGCTGGACCTGAAGGTGCTCGACGAGAACGGCAAGCTGATCACGGTCACGATGGGCTCGTACGGCATCGGCGTCTCCCGGGCCGTCGCGGCCATCGCCGAGTCGACCCACGACGAGCTGGGCCTGGTGTGGCCGCGCGAAGTGGCACCGGCCGACGTGCACGTGGTCGCCACCGGCAAGGACGCCGGGGTCTTCGAGGCCGCTGAGTGCCTCGCCCACGAGTTGGTCGCCGCCGGGCTCACCGTCCTCTACGACGACCGCCCCAAGGTCTCTCCCGGGGTGAAGTTCAAGGACGCCGAGCTGCTGGGGATGCCGACCATCGTCACCGTGGGCCGCGGGCTCGCCGACGGCGTCCTGGAGCTGCGCGACCGGGCCACGGGGCAGCGCGAGGAGGTGCCGGTCGGCGAGGCGGCCGCTCGGGTGCTGGCCGCCGTCCGGGGCTGAAGACCGCTCCGGGCCCCGTCCGGAGACTCGCCGCGAGCCCGTGCGCGGTGAGAGGGACGGGGCCCTTCGAGGAGGAGCGGGTTCCTTCTCTCGCAAGCTCGGCGCGAGCCTCTGGACGGGGCCGTCCGCGCTGGCCGCGGACGGCTTCCGCGCGTCTGGCACAATGGTCGGTCGAACACGGCGGTGGGCGGCCCTCTCACCGTTGCCGGCCGTGTCCAGCCGCACCGCCCCCCGGCGTACCCCCACGCGTCGTGCCGGGCGGGCACACGACCTGCGTTCGAGGAGAACACCACCCACCGTGGCCACCAAGATCAAGCTCATGCGCCTGGGCAAGATGCGCGCTCCGTACTACCGCATCGTCGTCGCCGACTCCCGCACCAAGCGCGAGGGTCGCGTCATCGAGACGATCGGCAAGTACCACCCGAAGGAGGACCCGTCCTTCATCGAGGTCGACACCGAGCGGGCGCAGTACTGGTTGGGCGTCGGCGCGCAGCCGACCGAGCCCGTCGCCGCCATCTTCCGGGTCACCGGTGACTGGCAGAAGTTCAAGGGCGAGCCGGCCCCGCCGCCCATGAAGGTCGCCGCTCCGAAGCCGGACAAGAAGGCCCTCTACGAGGAGGCCGTCCGCACCGCCGGTGAGGAGCCGGCCGTCGGCGCGACCACCCCGAGGAAGAAGGCCGCCGCCAAGGCCGACGACGCGGCTGCGACCGACGCCGCCGCCGAGACGCCCGCCGAGTAACCAGTGCTCGAAGAGGCGCTCGAGCACCTGGTCAAGGGCATCGTCGACCACCCCGAGGACGTCACGGTCGACCTGATCGGCAACCGCCGCGGCAAGACCCTCGAGGTCCGGGTGCACCCCGACGACCTCGGCAAGGTCATCGGCCGTGGCGGCCGCACCGCCAAGGCGCTGCGCACGGTGATGACCGGCGTCGGCGGTCGCGGCCTGCGGGTCGATGTCGTCGACACCGACGGGCGCTGAGCGCCTCTCTCTGAGCGCCATCTGGTGAAGGCAGAGCCAGACGACCCCCCCGACACCGTGGTGGTCGGCCGCATCGGCCGGCCCCACGGTGTCCGTGGTGAGGTCACCGTCGAGGTCCGCACCGACGACCCGGACCTCCGGTTCACCCCGGGCGCGCTGCTGCGTACCGACCCCGCCGACCGCGGGCGGCTCACCGTCGCCGGTCGCCGCTGGCACCGTGAGGTCCTCCTGCTGCAGATCGAGGGCGTCGACACCCGCGAGGCGGCCGAGCTCCTCCGCAACACCGAACTGCTCGTCCCGGTGGCCGAGCTGCCCGCGCTCGACGACCCCGACGTCTTCTACGACCACCAGCTGGTCGGTCTGCGCGCGCAGTTGCCCGACGGCGCGGGGCTCGGCACGGTCGACGCCGTGCGGCACGAGGGCGCCGACCTGCTCGTCGTCCGCCGGGACGAGGGTGGACAGCTGCTCGTGCCGTTCGTCACGGCGATCGTGCCGACCGTCGACCTGGCCGGCGGTTTCCTCGTCGTGGACCCGCCCGAGGGGCTGCTCGACCTGTGAGCTCCGGCTTCCGCATCGACGTCGTCACCATCTTCCCCGAGTACCTCGCGCCACTGCGCCAGTCGTTGCTGGGCAAGGCCGCCGGGCGCGGCCTGGTCTCGATCGGCGTGCACGACCTGCGGCAGTGGACCGACGACGTGCACCGCACCGTCGACGACGCCCCCTACGGCGGCGGCCCCGGCATGGTGATGCGCCCGGAGCCGTGGGCCCGGGCGCTCGAGGCCGTCCGCCCGCCGGGCACCCGCCTGGTGGTCCCGACCCCGGCCGGGCGCCCCTTCACCCAGGCCACTGCCGCGGAGTGGGCCGCCGAGCCCGGCCTCGTCTTCGCCTGCGGCCGCTACGAGGGCATCGACCAGCGGGTCGCCGACTGGGCGGCGGAGGCCGGCCCGGTCTCCGAGGTGTCGATCGGCGACTACGTGCTGGCCGGCGGCGAGTCCGCGGTGCTCGTCATGGTCGAGGCGGTGACCCGGCTGCTGCCCGGCGTGGTGGGCAAGCGGGAGTCGGTCGAGTTCGACTCGCACGCCGACGGGCTGCTCGAGGGGCCCTCGTACACCCGCCCGGCGTCCTGGCGCGGCCACGACGTCCCGCCCGTGCTGCTCTCCGGCGACCACGCGGCGATCGCCCGGTGGCGGCGGGCGGAGTCCCTACGGCGGACGGCGGCCCGGCGGCCGGACCTGCTGGCGGCGCTGCCGGTCGAGACCCTGTCGGCCGCCGACCGCGCCGTCCTCGGCGATGGCTGACCGGCCGTGGGTGCGGCCGACCGCACGGATGGTCGTCCTCGACCCGTGAGGGCGGGTGCTGTTGCTCGGCGCCCGGCTGACCGACCCGGCGGTCCCGCCCGGGGAGGTGCTGTTCTCGTACACACTCGGCGGCGGCGTGGAGCCGGGGGAGAGCGTGTGGCAGGCCGCTGTGCGGGAGCTGGCCGAGGGGATCGGCCTCGTCGTGGCGCCCGCGGCGCTGGAGGGCCCGGTGTGGTTCCGGCGACACGTCGGCCCGAACGCCTTCGATGCAGATCGACTCGCGGGAGACCTTCTTCGTGTTGCGCGACGTCGTGCACCAGGCGGACCCGCGCGGGCGGACAGAGCTGGAACTGCTCGGTGCCGAGCCGCACCGGTGGCGGAGCGCCGCGGAAGTCGCGGACAGCGCGGAGACCTTCGCGCCCGCGGAGCTCGCCCACCTGCCGCCGGGGCTGCTGGCCGGACCCTGGCCGGGGCCGCCGCGCTTCGTCGGCTGACGATGTGGCACAGTAGAGAGCCGCTGCGGACGGTCGGGTGCATCGGCGCCGAGTTCCTCCCGGAGCGCAGCTCCCCGGATCGGACAGCCGGGGCCGGCTGCTGTCCGCACTGCAACGACATGACCGCTAGGACAGGACTGCCGCAATGAACACCCTGGACGTACTCGACGCCGACTCGTTGCGCGACGACATCCCCGCGTTCCGCCCGGGCGACACCGTCAAGGTGCACGTGCGCGTCATCGAGGGCAACCGCTCGCGGATCCAGGTCTTCCAGGGCGTGGTCATCCGCCGGCAGGGTGGGGGCATCCGCGAGACCTTCACCGTTCGCAAGGTCAGCTTCGGTGTGGGCGTGGAGCGCACCTTCCCGGTGCACACCCCGGTCGTCGAGAAGATCGAGGTCCTGACCCGCGGTGACGTCCGCCGGGCCAAGCTGTACTACCTCCGCGAGCTGCGCGGCAAGGCCGCCAAGATCAAGGAGAAGCGCGAGACCGTCTCCCGCTGACACGTTCTGAGGCCGGTCAGTCCGGCCTGACCACGGCGGGTCTCCCGCGGCCGTACGCTGGTTCCGATGAGCAGTGACCGGCCCGGGAGGCCCGCCGACGTCGTTCCCGAGGGGGAGGACCCCCGAGCGGCCGGGTCCACGGACCAAGGCGGAGCCACCGCAGGCGCCGGCCGCCTCCGCTCGTCGGGCGGTCGCCGGGCCCGCCGCCGCAAGGAGCAGAAGCAGGGTTCGCTGCTGCGCGAGCTACCCGTGCTGCTGCTGATCGCCTTTGTGCTCGCGCTGCTGGTGAAGACCTTCCTCGTGCAGGCCTTCTTCATTCCTTCCGGCTCCATGGAGCAGACCCTGCACGGCTGCCCCGGCTGCACCGGCGACCGCGTCCTGGTCAACAAGGTGCCTTACTGGTTCGGGGAGCCCGAGCCGGGCGACATCGTGGTATTCGAGGGGCCGGAGAGCTGGTCGCCGGAGGTCGAGGTCACCGAGCCGGGCAATTGGCTGTCCAGCAGCCTGATGTGGCTCGGCCGGGCCATCGGGGTGGCCCCGCCCAGCGAGGACGACTTCGTCAAGCGGGTCATCGCGACCGAGGGCCAGACGGTGCAGTGCTGTGACGCCGAGGGCCGGGTCACGGTGGACGGCGAGCCGCTCTACGAGCCCTACATCTTCGAGAACACTCCGCTGGAGAGCCGGGCGTTCGGCCCCGTCACCGTCCCCGAGGGCCGGCTGTGGGTCATGGGCGACCACCGGTCGGCGTCCGCGGACTCGCGGCAGCACATCGGCGACGAGTACTCCGGGACGGTCGCGGTGGACGACGTCATCGGCAAGGCCGCGCTGATCGTCTGGCCACTCGACCGCTTCGGCATCCTCGACTCGCCCGACATCCAGGGTCTCGAGGCGGCCGGCGTCCCGGACGGCCCGGCACCGGTGTCCGGAGCGGCCGCGGTCGCCGCGCCCCACGCGCTCGGCCTCGTCGGCGCCGTGCCGCTCACCGCCTGGCGACGGCGACGGCGGCGTGCCCGCGCCGGCTGAGTCCCGCACGAGCGCCTCCATCACGACTCGACCCGCACCTCCCCAGAACCGGGATGTGCGGGTCGAGTCGTTCTCGAATCCGTTCGGGAATGGCGTCGCCATGTCGACACGAATACCGTCGGTCGCCGATTCCGCGTTACTGGTGTGACTGAGACACCACTACGACCGGGTGAGGAGAAATCTCTCAAAAAATATTGGAAAAGCGTTCAAGCAATTGTCTCGCCCGTCCGATGGAGGTCGTGAGAACTTCCCCGAACGTGTGAAACGGAGTCCGTTGTGTCCGCACCCATGGCGAGTGCCGCTCGTGGCGTCACCCGCGTGCTCATCCTCGCCGACGCCCCCGTCCTGCGCCGCGGGCTGGTGAGCATGGTCAACGAGACCGCCGGCATGCAGTCGGTCGGGACTCCGGGTGAGCTGCGCCGGGCCCTGACGCTGGTCGAGACGGCCCGCCCCGACGCGGTGGTCGTGGAGCTGGGCTCGGGCCGCGCCGCGACGCTCAACGCCTGCCGGGACCTGCGTCGCCGGTACCCGCGGGTGACGATCGTGGCCCTGGGAACCTCCGAGGACCCCGCCGTGGTCAACGAGGCCCTGGCCGCCGGTGTCCGCGGCTACCTGATGATCAACACCTCGCCGACCCTGCTCGGCTGGGCCATCCTGGCTGCCCGCGCCGGCCGCACCGTCGTCGACCCGCAGATCCGCCGGGTCGAGCCCTCGGCCGTTCCCGCCGCCAAGCCGTTCACCCCCGAGGTGCCGCTGACCCGCCGGGAGTCCGACGTCCTCGACGAGCTCATCCAGGGCCAGTCGAACCGGCAGATCGGCCGCAACCTGTTCATCAGCGAGGACACCGTCAAGTCCCACGTCAAGGCCATCCTGCGCAAGCTGGGTGCCCGCGACCGGGCGCACGCGGTCTCCCTGGTCCTGTCCTCTCGCACTCCCGGCTGCACCTGCGGCGCCCACACCCTGACTTCCGCCGAGGCCTGAACGAGGACCCCGTCCTCCTCACCGTTCGCAGGCTCACGGCGAGCCTCTGGACGGGGCCGCCCTGCCCCCGCCGCTCGGAGAAGGACCCCGCCCTCCCACCCCTCGCAGGCTCGGGGCGGGACCCGGAACGGGGCCGGGGTCCCTGCAGGGGCCGGGCGGACCGTCCGCCTCCTCGACGGTCCGGCCGGGCGCTCGCCAGGCCGCTCCGGCGGCCGACCGTCCAGGGACCGGCCCTCTCTGACCCCGAGGGCCGGTCCCTGGCGCTCCCGGCCATCCTGCGCGGGCCCGACGGCTCGTCGCCGACCTGCGTGGCGGGTCCCCCGCACAGCGTGCCGTCGGGTCGCTGGTGGCTCGTACTGTCGGAGCGCGATGGCTGTCCGTACCACTCCCGCTCCCCCCGGGCCGCGCGGCCGAGTCCGCCCCGGGGTGTCCGCCGACGACCGACCCGACGCCCTGTGGAACATGGAGCGCTCGCTGCACCGCCGCGGGTTCGGAGCGGTCGCAGGTGCCGACGAGGCCGGCCGCGGGGCCTGTGCCGGTCCGCTGGTCGCCGCCGCGTGCGTACTTCCCGCAGGTCGCCGTGGGCGAGTCCCCGGTCTCGCGGACTCCAAGCTCCTGAGCGCCGCTGCCCGCGAGCGGGTCTACGAGGAGGTCGTGGACCGCGCGGAGGCCTGGTCGGTGGTCGTCATCCCCGTCGCCGACCTCGACGCCCGCGGCATGCACGTGACGAACATCGAGGCGCTGCGCCGCACGGTGTGGGCCCTCGACCCCGGGGCGGACTACGTGCTCACCGACGGCTTCCCGGTGCCGGGGCTGGCCCGTCCGACTCTCGCGGTGTGGAAGGGCGACCGGGTGGCGGCGTGCGTGGCCGCGGCGTCGGTGCTGGCCAAGGTCACGCGGGACAGGATCATGCTCGACCTGCACGAGCGCTGGCCCGAGTACGACTTCGCCGTCCACAAGGGCTACATCACCGATGCGCACAGCGCCGCCCTCGACCGGTACGGGCCCTGCCCGGAGCACCGGTTGCGCTTCGTCAACGTCGCGCGGGCCCGCGACGCACACGCCGCACGGGGACTCCAGCTGACCTGCCCCGGCGCCATGGTCGATGATGGGTCCATGCGCCCTGTGTCCGGAGAGCCGCGATGAGCACCGAGGACCTGGAGAAGTACGAGACCGAGATGGAGCTGCAGCTCTATCGCGAGTACCGGGACATCGTCCGGCAGTTCACCTACGTGGTGGAGACCGAGCGGCGCTTCTACCTCGCCAACTCCGTGGACCTGCAGGTGCGGGAGGCCGGCGGCGAGGTGTACTTCGAGCTCAAGCTCTCCGACGCGTGGGTCTGGGACATGTACCGGCCGGCGCGTTTCGTGCGCAACGTGCGGGTGCTGACGTTCAAGGACGTCAACGTCGAGGAGCTGGACAAGCCCGACCTCGAGCTGCCCGACGGCCCCCGGCTGACCTGATCTCCACGTCACGGCGCCGAGGCTGCTGGGCGTCGGGGACGGTCCGGAGCCCGGCGTCCACAGGCAGCGTCCCCGTCCACAGACCGCGCGACGGGGTGGCGGCGAGCCGGGCCGCCGGACGACGGTCGGCCGGTGCGAACGACATCGGACCTCGGCGCCCACGGTGAGCGCATCGCCGCCGCCTACCTCACCGACAGCGGGCTGCGCGTCCTCGACCGGAACTGGCGCTGTCGCGACGGCGAGCTCGACATCGTGGCCCGCGACGGCGACGCGCTGGTGTTCTGCGAGGTCAAGACCCGCCGGGCGGTCGGCTTCGGCCACCCCGTGGAGGCGGTCGGCTCCGCCAAGCAGCGACGGCTGAGGACGCTGGCCCAGCGCTGGCTCGCCGAGCACGACGAGCACGCGCCCGACCTGCGCTTCGACGTCGTCGGTGTGCTCGTGCGGCCGGACAGGCCCGCGCTCGTCACCCACCTGCGGGGGGCGTTCTCGTGACGCTGGCGCGGACGTGGTCGGTGGGGCTGGCCGGGGTGCACGGTGCGATGGTCGACGTCGAGGTCGACCTGTCCGCCGGCGTGCCCGGCGTGGTGCTCGTCGGGCTGCCCGACGCCGTCGTCCGCCAGTCGGTCGACCGCGTGCGGGCGGCGGTGGTCAACGCCGGAGGGAAGTGGCCGCTGCGGCGGATCACGATCGGGTTGTCCCCGGCCTCGATGCCCAAGCAGGGCAGCGGCTTCGATCTGGCGCTGGCGGCCGCGGTCCTGGCCGCGGACGGGGCGGTGCCGGCCGAGTCGGTGGGCCGGTTGGTGCTGATCGGCGAGCTGGGGCTCGACGGCTCGGTGCGCGCCGTCCGCGGGGTCCTGCCCGCCGTGCTCGCCGCCGCCCGTGCCGGCCACCGGACGGTCGTGGTGCCCGCAGGCAACGCCCAGGAGGCGGCGCTCGTCGAGAGCGTCGAGGTGCTGGCCGCCGGCACCCTCGCCGAGGTCGTCGCCCACTTGGAGGGCCGGGCGGCGCTGCGTCGGCACGATCGGCGCCCGTTGCCGCCGGCCCCGCCCGGGCCGGACCTGGGGGACGTCGTCGGCCAGCCGATCGGCCGCCGCGCCATCGAGGTCGCGGCCGCCGGCGGGCACCACCTCTTCCTGAGCGGGCCGCCGGGGGCGGGCAAGACGATGCTCGCCGAGCGCCTCCCGGGCCTGCTGCCCGCGCTGGACGAGCAGGCCGCCCTGGAGGTCACCGCCATCCACTCGGTGGCCGGGACCCTGCCGCCCGACGCGCCCCTCGTCACCCGCCCGACGTTCGAGGCCCCGCACCACTCGGCGACGATGGCCGCCCTCGTCGGCGGCGGCTCGGGGCTGATCCGCCCCGGCGCGCTGTGCCGGGCCCACAAGGGCGTGCTCTTCCTCGACGAGTCGCCGGAGTTCTCCCGGGCGGTGCTCGACACGCTGCGCCAGCCGCTCGAGCGCGGCTCGGTGACCATCTCCCGCGCGAGCGGTGCGACCACCTTCCCATGCCGCGCGCAGCTGGTCCTGGCGGCCAACCCCTGCCCCTGTGCCAGTGCTGCGGGGGACGCCGCCTGCACCTGCAGCCCCCTGGAGCGGCGGCGGTACCAGGCCCGTCTGTCGGGCCCGCTGCTGGACCGCATCGACCTCCGGGTCGAGCTCCCGGCGGTCACCCGGGCCGCCTGGCTGGAGGCCGGGACGCCGCCGGAGCCGACCGCCGTCGTCGCCGGTCGCGTCGCCCAGGCCCGCGCGATCGCCGCGGCGCGGCTGCACGGCACGGGGCTCGACGTCAACAGTCAGGTGCCCGGCCGGCTGCTGCGCGATCGGTGGTCCCCACCGAGGTCGGCGCTACGGCTGGTGGAGCGCGCGCTGGAACGCGGCGCGCTGTCCGTGCGCGGCTACGACCGCGTGCTCCGGGTGGCGTGGACGTTGGCGGACCTGGCCGGCCGCACCGTGCCGGGCGCTGACGACGTCGCCGAGGCCCTCGGACTGCGGCTGCAGCGGGCAGCGGCATGACCGCCGTGCCGAGTCTCGACGAGGACATGGAGCAGGGGCTGGTCGGGGCGGGAACCTCCGACGGCGTCGCCGGCCCCGCAGTGCGCCGGGCCCGGGCGTGGCTGAGCCGGGCGGCCGAGCCCGGCAGCGTCGTGTTCTGGCGCTTCGTCGAGGACGTCGGCCCGGTGGAAGCGGTGCGCCGGCTGCGGGCCGGCCGCGCACCCGACGTCGTCCAGGCGCTCGTGGGTGCCCGCGCCCGCCAGGACGCCTCGCTGGCCGACCTGCTGCGGGCCGAGCGCTGCGGCGCCCGCCTCGTGGTCCCCGAGGACGACGAGTGGCCCGGCCACCTGCTGCACTGCCTCACGCTCGCGACGCTCGAGGAGCCCGACGACCCGCGCTACCAGTCACCGCGGGCCGCGGCCCCGGTGCCGCCGCTGGCGCTGTGGGTCCGCGGCCCGGCCCGGCTCGACGAGCTGGCCGACCGGTCGGTGGCCGTCGTCGGCGCCCGGGCTTCGACGGCCTACGGCGAGCACGTGGCCGCCGAGCTGGGCCACCAGCTGGGGGAGCGGGGCTGGACCGTGGTCTCCGGCGGGGCCTTCGGCATCGACGCGGCCGCCCACCGCGGCGCGCTGGCCGCGGACGCACCGACGGTCGCGGTGCTGGCCTGCGGCGTCGACCGCGTCTACCCGGCGGCGCACGGGGCGCTGTTCCACCGCATCGCCGAGGAGGGGTTGCTCGTCAGCGAGTGGCCGCCCGGTGCTGCACCGCACAAGCACCGCTTCCTGGTCCGCAACCGGCTCATCGCCGCGCTGACCCGCGGCACCGTGGTCGTCGAGGCGGCGGCGCGCTCCGGCGCGCAGGCCACGGCCCGGCGGGCGCAGAAGCTGAGCCGGCAGGTGATGGTGGTTCCGGGCCCGGTCACCTCGGCGATGTCGGTGGGCTGCCACGAGCTGCTGCGCGACGCCGAGCTGGGCGCCGTCCTCGTCGCGTCCGCCGCGCACGTCGTGGAGACGGTAGGCCGACTGGGGGAGGACCTCGCCGATCCGCCCGAGCGCCCGACCGGCGCCCGGGACGGCCTCTCCGACCTCGCCGTCCGGGTCCTCGACGCCTGCCCGGTGCGCAACGGCGTCAGCCCCGAACGACTGGCCACGGTGGCCGGCTGCGACGTCCTCGACGTGCTGCGGGTGCTGCCCGTGCTGGAGCTCGCCGACCTGGTCGAGCGCACCGACGCCGGATGGCGGGTCGCCGCGGGGAAGCCGGCCGCCGGGGAGGGACGGAGGTGACGGCAGGTAAGGAGGCGGCGTGAGGAGGTGGAGGGTCGGCGCGGCGGCTTGACCCCCGCCGGACCGCGTCGGACCGTCTCGGGGTGACTGCCCGCACCGCAGACGCGCGCGCAGCGTTGCCGCCGGCACTGGCGGAGGCGCTGGCCGGCTACGAGGAACACCTGCGCACGCAGCGGGACCTCTCCGAGCACACCGTGCGCGGGTACGTCGGCGATACCGTCTGGCTGCTCGACCACTTGGCGCGGCGCGGTGGGATGCGCGTCGACGACCTCGACCTGGCCACGCTGCGCAGCTGGCTGGCCCAGGGCCGCGCTCGCGGTGCCGGCCGGGCGACCACCGCCCGGCGCGCTGCGGCCGCCCGCTCCCTCACCGGCTGGCTGCGGCGGGCCGGCCTCACCCCCGACGACGTCGGCCAGCGGCTGGTCAGCCCCAAGGCGCGGCGCACCCTGCCCGACGTGCTCGCCCCCGACCAGGCGCGGAACGTCGTCGAATCCGCCGCCGGAGCCGAGGAGCCGGTCGGCCTGCGCCATGCGGTCGTCCTCGAGCTGCTCTACGCCAGCGGTCTCCGGGTCAGCGAGCTGGTCGGGCTCGACGTGGACGACGTCGATCGCGGCCGCCGCCTGCTGCGGGTGCTGGGCAAGGGACGCAAGGAGCGCAGCGTGCCCTACGGTGCCCCGGCCGAGCGGGCGCTCGACGCCTGGCTCATCCGCGGTCGACCGGCTCTGGCCATCGACCGGTCGGGGCCGGCGCTGCTGCTCGGCCTGCGCGGCGGCCGGCTGGACGCGCGAGAGGTCCGCCGCACCGTGCATGCAGCGGTGGCTGCCGCACCGGGTGCCCCCGACATCGGCCCACACGGCCTGCGGCATTCCGCCGCCACCCACGTGCTCGAGGGCGGAGCCGACCTGCGTTCGGTCCAGGAGCTGCTCGGTCACGCCAGCCTCGCGACGACCCAGATCTACACGCACGTGACCGTGGAGCGGCTGCGTGCCGTCCACGCCCAAGCGCACCCGCGCGCCTGAGAGGACCGCCGCCCGTGTCTGACACAGTTGGCCTGCGCGCCACCGGATCGCGCGCCACCACCGTGCCCACCCCGAGGCCATCCGCGAGTGGCCTCCGACAGTCGGGAGTGCAGACCGTGACCGAGGCCGCCACCCACCGACTCGACGCGACTCCGGACGACACGGATGCGGCGCTGGTCGAGCTGTGGGCCGCCTACGTCACCGACCGGGCGCCCGACCTGCGGGACCGGCTGATCCTCCACTACGCACCGCTGGTCAAGTTCGTCGCCGGACGCGTCGGCAGCGGCCTGCCCGCGCACGTCGAGCAGGCCGACCTGGTTTCCTACGGCACCTTCGGCCTCATCGACGCGATCACCCGGTACCAGCCCTCGCGCGAGGTGAAGTTCGAGAGCTACGCGATGGCCCGCATCCGCGGCGCGATCATCGACGAGCTGCGCAGCACCGACTGGATCCCGCGGTCGGTGCGGATGAAGGCCCGCCAGTTCGAGCGCACGGTCGCCGCACTCGAGAGCCGGCTGCAGCGCAGCCCCACCGAGGAGGAGGTGGCCGCGGAGATGGACATGGACGTCGAGGAGGTCCGCAGGTTCCTCGGCCAGCTCTCCCTGGTCAACGTCGTCGCCCTCGACGAGCTGCTCTCCGACGACGAGGGCGGCGCCCCCCGCCTGGTCGACACGCTGCAGGACACCAGCGCCCTGGACCCGCAGGCCATGGCCGAGCACGGCGAGGCCCGCCAGCTGCTGGCCCGCGCGGTCGAGCAGCTGCCCGAGCGGGAGAAGGTCGTGGTGAGCCTCTACTACTTCGAGGGCCTCACGCTGGCCGACATCGGGCGCGTCCTCGGCGTCACCGAGAGCCGCATCTGCCAACTGCACACCAAGGCCGTGCTGCACCTGCGGACCAAGCTCGCCGACATCGCGTGACGACGGTGGTCCTCGAGCACGCGCTGCTGCCGGTCCGAGCGGGCCGGGAAGCGGCCTTCGAGGCCGCCTTCGCCGAGGCCCGCGCGATCATCGCGGCCAGCCCCGGGTTCCGGCGGCTGTCGCTGTCGCGGTGCCTGGAACGGCCCGGCACCTACCTGCTGCTGGTCGAGTGGGAGCGCCTCGAGGACCACACCGAGGGCTTCCGCGGCTCGCCCGGCTACCAGCGCTGGCGGGAGCTCCTGCACTCCTTCTACGACCCGTTCCCCACGGTGGAGCACTTCCGCGAGGTGCTCACCGCGACGCCGACGGACGGCGCGCCGCCGACCTGAGGTCAGCCCATCGGCAGCAGCCGGACCTCGGGCGGCTCCAGCAGGCCGAGCGGGTCGAGGTAGACCTCTCCGCGGCGCAGGCCCCAGTGCAGACAGGCTGCCGCCGGGCACCCCGCGTGCCCGGCGGCCAGCGTCCCCAGCGGGGAACCGCGGGCGACGACCTGGCCGGCGCCGACCACTGCGTCGACCGGCTCGTACGTCGTCCGCAGGCCACCGGGGTGGTCGACGCTGACCACCGGCCGCCCGGCCACCATCCCGGCGAAGACCACGACGCCGTCCCCGGCGGCCAGGACGACGGAGCCCGGTGAACCGGCGAGGTCGACGCCGCGGTGCCCGGCCCCGTACCGGTCCGGCGGCGGGTCGAAGGTGCGGGTCACCGCGCCCTCCACGGGCCGCGACCAGAGGCCGACCGGAACGTCGGCCGGGGGAGCGGGCGCGGCAGAGGCCCCACCGGCGGACAGCAGCGGAGTCAGCAGGAGCAGTAGGAGTGGCAGGGGAGCGAGGACCCGTCGGAGCACGGGGAGAGGGTGCGGCCGGAGGGGGGGCGACCGGGGCGCCGGAGAGCGGTCTGTGGACGGCCCCTGCCGCTGAGGAGGACCGCTCCCGGTGGGGCGTATGATGACAGCCGCGACCCGTCTGCGGCGGGTCGACTTCGCGCGTCCTTCCGCCCGCTGGCAGCAGCGGGACGGTCGCCACCCCGGTCCTCGCGGTCCCCCGCGGGGTGGTGGCGCCCCGGACGCCAGGGCGGTGCACCACCCCGGTGCCCGCGACAACCGAGGAGCGCGGCCTTGCGTGGCCGCGCGCAGAGAACAGAGAGGCTGCGGCCATGGCAGTCGTCAGCATGAAGCAGCTGCTCGACAGCGGCGTCCACTTCGGGCACCAGACCCGTCGCTGGAACCCGAAGATGAAGCGCTTCATCTTCACCGAGCGCAACGGCATCTACATCATCGACCTGCAGCAGACGCTCGGGTACATCGACAACGCCTACGAGTTCGTCAAGCAGACGGTCGCGCACGGCGGCACGATCCTGTTCGTCGGCACCAAGCGCCAGGCGCAGGAGGTCATCGCCGAGCAGGCACAGCGGGTCGGCATGCCCTACGTCAACCAGCGCTGGCTCGGCGGCATGCTCACCAACTTCTCGACCGTGCACAAGCGGCTGCAGCGGCTCAAGGAGCTCGAGGACATGGAGCAGACCGGCGTGCTGGTCAGCCTGTCCAAGAAGGAGCAGCTCGGCCTGACCCGGGAGAAGGCCAAGCTCGAGCGCAGCCTCGGCGGTATCCGCGACATGCAGAAGGTGCCCAGCGCCGTCTGGATCGTGGACACCAAGAAGGAGCACATCGCCGTCGGCGAGGCCCGCAAGCTCAACATCCCGGTCGTCGCGATCCTCGACACCAACTGCGACCCCGACGAGGTCGACTACAAGATCCCGGGGAACGACGACGCCATCCGCAGCGCCGCGCTGCTCACCCGCGTCGTCGCCGACGCCGTCGCCGAGGGCCTCATGGCCCGCTCGGCCGCGCAGGCCAACGCCGGCCGCGAGGACGGCGGCCAGCCGGCCATCGGCGGCGACGAGCCGCTGGCCGACTGGGAGCGCGAGCTGCTCACCGGCCAGCAGGGCGACGCCGCTGCCGACGCCGCTGCCGACGCCGCCGCTGAGGCCGGTGCCACTCCGCTGCCGGAGACCCCGGCCGAGCCCCCGGCCGTGACCGCGAACGAGGTCGCCCCGGTCGAGGGCGTGCCGGCCACCGGCGACACGATCACCGGCACCCAGGGTGCACAGAACGGCTGAGAAAGGACCCCGGAGGCCCCTTGAAGGACCCCGTCCTCCTCACCCCTCGTAGAAAGACCCCCTGCTCCCCATCGTAGAAGGACCCCGTCCTCCCCACCCCTCGCAAGCTCGGGGCGGGACCCGGGACGGGGCCGGCGGGACCCTGCAGGGGGCCGGGCCAACCAGACACCAAGAGGAACAAGACATGGCTGACTTCACCGCAGCCGACGTCAAGCGTCTCCGCGACGCCACCGGCGCCGGCATGATGGACTGCAAGAAGGCGCTCACCGAGGCCGAAGGCGACTACGACAAGGCCGTCGAGCTGCTGCGGATCAAGGGCGCGAAGGACGTCGGCAAGCGCCTCGAGCGCTCGACGACCAACGGCGTCGTCGTCAGCAAGGACGGCGCGCTGCTCGAGCTCGACTGCGAGACCGACTTCGTCGCCAAGAACGCCGATTTCGTCAAGCTGGCCGAGCGCCTGCTCGACATCGTGCTGGCCGAGAAGCCGGCCGACGTCGACGCGCTCCTGGCGACCGAGATCGACGGCCAGACCGTCGCCGCGCTCGTCGAGGGCGAGTCGGCCCGCATCGGCGAGAAGCTGGTGCTCAGCCGGTTCGTGGTCTTCGCCGGCCAGACCGCCACCTACCTGCACAAGCGGGCCACCGACCTGCCGCCGGCCATCGGCGTCGCCGTGCAGTACAGCGGCGGTAGTGAGGACGCTGCGCGCGGCCTGGCGATGCACATCGCCGCTGCCCGCCCACGCTATCTCACCCGCGAGGAGGTCCCGGCCGAGGCGGTCGAGACCGAGCGTCGCGTGGCCGAGCAGACCGCCAAGGAGGAGGGCAAGCCCGAGCAGGCGATCACCAAGATCGTCGAGGGGCGGGTCAACGCCTACTTCAAGGACTTCGTACTCCTCGAGCAGCCGTCGATCACCGAGCCCAAGCGCACGGTCAAGCAGATCGTCGACGAGGCCGGCCTGAGCGTCGAGCGGTTCGCCCGCTTCGAGGTCGGCCAAGCTTGAGCGACCCTCCTGCAGGGTCCCGCCGCGAGCATGCGAGCGGTGGGGGGCAGGAGGGTCCTCACCGGCCCCGTCCCCTCCCGGGACGGGGCCGGTCGCATGTCCGGGCGCGGGAGCGGGAGGGCCCCTGCCCGTGAGCTGTCGCCGAGCCCGTGCGGCAGGATCAAGGGGACGACGTCGAGCGAGGGAAGAACCGTTGACCGACACCGCCGCGCTGAGTGCCACGACCGTGCCACTGTCCGCGCCGACCGCCTTCCAGCCCGCCGACCGGGCGGGGTACAAGCGGGTCCTGCTGAAGCTGTCGGGTGAGACCTTCGGCGGCGGCCGGGTCGGTGTCGACGCCGACATCGTCCGGGGCATCGCCACCCAGCTGGCCGAGGTGGTCGGCAAGGGCGCCCAGGTCGCCGTGGTCATGGGCGGTGGCAACTTCTTCCGCGGCGCCGAGCTGTCGCAGGCCGGCATGGACCGCACCAAGGCCGACTACATGGGCATGCTGGGCACGGTGATGAACTGCCTGGCGCTGCAGGACTTCTGCGAGAAAGCCGGGCTAGAGACCCGCGTGCAGTCGGCGATCACGATGGGCCAGGTCGCCGAGCCCTACATCCCGCGCAAGGCCATCCGCCACCTCGAGAAGGGCCGGCTGGTCATCTTCGGCGCCGGCGCCGGCATGCCGTACTTCTCCACCGACACGGTCGCCGCCCAGCGCGCTCTGGAGATCGAGTGCCAGGTGCTGCTCATGGGCAAGAACGGTGTGGACGGTGTCTACGACGACGACCCCAGGACCAACGCCACCGCCGTCATGTACGACGACCTCGACTACGGCACGGTGCTGGCCAAACAGCTCAAGGTCGCCGACGCGACCGCCATCAGCCTCTGCATGGACAACAGCATGCCCATCGTGGTCTTCAACCTGCTGCGCGACGGCAACATCGCCCGCGCCGTGGCAGGTGAGAGGATCGGGACGCTGATCAGCGGCCCGGCCTGAGCACCACCGCCCGAGTCAGCCCGCACCCCGGACCCGCGGCGGAACACCCGCCGCACCAGGAGGAGAGACCCGTGATCGACGACACCCTGCTCGACGCCGAGGAGCGGATGGACAAGGCCCTGTCGGTCGCACGGGAGGACCTCGGTTCGGTGCGCACCGGGCGCGCCGCCCCCTCGATGTTCAACAAGGTCCTGGTCGACTACTACGGCGCCCCGACGCCGGTGCCGCAGATGTCGTCGATCACGGTGCCCGAGGCGCGCATGGCGGTCATCAAGCCCTATGACACCGGCCAGCTGTCGGCCATCGAGAAGGCCATCCGCGACAGCGACCTGGGCGTCAACCCGACCAACGACGGCCAGATCATCCGCGTGGTCTTCCCCCAGCTGACCGAGGAGCGCCGCCGCGACCTGGTCAAGCAGGCCCGCGCCAAGGGGGAGGACGCCAAGGTCGCCATCCGCAACGTGCGCCGCCGGGCCAAGGAAGAGCTCGACCGCATCGCCAAGGACGGCGAGGCCGGCGAGGACGAGGTGCGCCGGGCGGAGAAGGAGCTCGACGACCTCACCGCCAAGCACGTGCACGGCATCGACGAGGCGGTCAAGAACAAGGAGAGCGAGCTGCTCGAGGTCTGAGCCGCCCCGTCGTCCCGCCATGACCTCCGACCCCGACACCGGGCCGATCCCGCTCGTCGGCCGGCGTCCGGCGCCGCCCCGGCCGCCACGGCCGGTCGCCGAGCTACGGACCTCGAGCCTCCCCGTCGACGAGCCGTCGACCGCCGAGCTCGCCGGCGGCCCGCAGGACGGCGCGGCCGGTGGCGCCCGCACCGATCCGGAGTCCGCGCGGGACCCCGGGCCCGGGGACGGCGCTCCGGCCAAGGCCCCCGGTCGCGCCGGCCGGGACATGGTCGCCGCCGTCGGCGTCGGCGTCGGCCTGGCCGCGGTCATCCTCCTCTCGCTGCTGGTCCACCGGCCGGCGTTCCTGCTGGTGCTGCTCGTCGCGATCCTCGTGGGTGTGGTGGAGCTGACCCGTGCCCTCGAGGCCGGGGGTGCCGACCCGCCGCTGGTGCCGGTCCTGGTCGGCACCGTGGCGATGACCGCCCTCGCCTGGAACCGGGGCCCCTCCGGGCTGGTCGTGGGTTTCCTGCTCACCGTTCTCGCCGTCCTGCTGTGGCGGCTGGGTGATGGCTCCGAGGGCTACCTGCGGGACGCCTCGGCCGGCGTCCTGGTCACGCTGTACGTGCCGTTGCTGGCCGGGTTCGCCGTCCTGCTGCTGGTCCCGGACGACGGCGCGGCGCGGGTACTGGCGTTCATGGCCACGGTGGTCGGCAACGACGTCGGCGGCTTCGCCGCCGGTGTGCTGTTCGGCAAGCACCCCATGGCGCCGTCGGTGAGCCCCAAGAAGTCGTGGGAGGGCATGGCCGGCTCGGTGGTCGCCTGTGTGCTGATCGCCACCCCGATCGTGACGCTCGCCCTCGACGGGCCGTGGTGGGGCGGCGTCCTCTTCGGCGCCGCGCTCGCGGTCAGCGCGACCGCGGGCGACCTCGGCGAGTCGCTGATCAAGCGCGACCTCGGCCTCAAGGACATGGGGCACCTGCTGCCCGGCCACGGCGGGATCATGGACCGGCTGGACTCCATGCTGCCCTCGGCGGCCGTCGCCTACCTGTTGCTCTCGGTGGTCGCGCCGGCCTGAACCCGAGCCGGCCGGACGACGTCCCAGGTCGAGCCGACGGCGACGAAGCCGCGGCGGGCGTACCACTGCCGCGGCCAGTCGGCGGCGTCGGCCTGCAGCACCACGCGGTCGCAGCCGGCGTCCGCGGCCAGCGTGAGCAGCCGGGCGAGGACGGCGTCGGCGTGCCCGCGCCCGCGGAACCCCGGTTCGGTCACCACCGACTCGTCGGCGGCCGTCGCGCCGTCCACCCGCAGCTGCCCGGCGGCCACCACCCGGCCGCCCTCCCGGACTCCCACGTCGGTCACCGCGACGACCTCGTCGTTGCGGTGCTCCCGGCCGATGAGCTGGGCGACCACCGTGTCCAGGTCCGGGTGCGGCGCGAGGTCCCGCCGCCAGGAGCGGTCCCAGAAGGAGTGCAGCTCGGACTGGCCGACCACCTCGGCGCGCTCGCCACCCGGCAGCCGTTCGGCCGGCCTGGCCACGACCAGCAGCTCCACGGCCTCCCAGCCGCGTGCGGCCAGTGCGGCGGCGACCGGTGCGGCGCCGGGCCAGAGCAGCGCCGCGGCCCGGTGCGGCCAGCCGGCCGTGGCGGCCACCTCCGCGGTCGTCGTCTCCACGGTGCCGGCGTCCACCGGCGCGGTGAGCACCAGCCGGTTGTCGTCCCGCGAGTGTGGGAAGCGCCCCGTCGAGGACGGCCATGCCGCCGGGGACGTCGCGCACCTCGGCGGCCCGCCGTACCGGCAGGGAAAGCTGCAGCGCGAGAGCCCGACCGAGGGCGTCGTCCGGCTCGGGGAGGACCGGCTCGACCGGCGGCCGGTGGGGGACGACGGCGACGACGGCGGTCACCGGCAGCGGACCGTGCAGGAGAAGGACCCCGTCCTCCCCACCCTTCGCGAGCTGAGGGCGGGACCCGGGACGGGACCGCCTCCCTGGCTTCCAGCGCACCGGGTCGGGCAGCCGCGCGGGGTCGACGACGAGCAGCACCAGGTCCCGCCGGCCGGGGAACAGCCGCTCGGCCGGAAGGTGCGCCTGCTCCGGGGTGGACAGGTGCAAGGACCCCTGATCGGCCAGGGACGGCGGCCGGAGCGCCCTGGTGTCGAGAGCGGCACGCCAGGCCGCGGGCTCGACCAGGTGCACCAGCACCGTCACCCGGTGGCGGCGGACAGGGGCGGGTCCGGATCGAGGCCCCGGGCCACGAGGGCCGCCTCCACCACCTCGCAGACGGTGCGGACCACCGCCACCCGCGCCCACCGCTTGTCGTCGCCGGGGACGACGTGCCACCGGCCAGCGGGAGAGTCGGTGCGCTCGAGCATCTCCTCGACGGCGGCCTCGTAGGCAGGGCGCTTCTCGCGGTTGCGCCAGTCCTCGTCGGTGAGCTTCCACCCGCGATAGGGGTCGTCGCGGCGGGATTCGAAGCGGCGCAGCTGCTCCTCGGGGG
Organism: Geodermatophilus sp. DF01-2; assembly: GCF_004571065.1. Taxonomy (GTDB): domain Bacteria; phylum Actinomycetota; class Actinomycetes; order Mycobacteriales; family Geodermatophilaceae; genus Geodermatophilus. The sequence continues at coordinate 16,721 of NZ_SPQN01000043.1, read as the reverse complement.
AGACGTGCATCCAGAACTTGACCAGGATCATGCCCTCGGCGGCCAGCGTGGTCTCCAGGTCGACGATCTCGCCGTACGCCCGCCGCCACTGCTCCTCGGTGGCGAAGCCCTCGACCCGCTCGACGAGGACGCGGCCGTACCAGGTGCGGTCGAGCACGGCCATGCCGCCCCACCCGGGCAGCACCGGCCAGAACCGCCACAGGAAGTGGTGCCGCTTCTCGTCGAACGTGGGGGCGGCGAACTGCGCGACCCGGACGTGCCGGGGGTCGAGGTGGTCGACCAGCCGTTTGATCGCCCCTCCCTTCCCCGAGGCGTCCCACCCCTCGAACAGCACGCACAGCGGCGGCCCCAGCTCCCCGGACCCGATCTGCCCGCCGAGCAGCAGGCGCAGGTGCACCAGCCGCCGCTGGGCCTGCTCCAGCTGCTCCTTGCCCTCGCGCTTCGACAGGCGGGCGGAGAGGTCGACCTCCTCGAGACGGCTCATGCCCGGAGCCTTGCAGGGGTTCCCCACGTCGGCGCGTTCAACGTCGCGCTGGGCGTCCGGACAGTGTGCGGGGATGCGCAGCGCAGGCCCGGCCCCATTGTTCGTCTGCGCACACCGTCGCGATCTCCAGGAGGCTGATCACCCTGGTGCGTGCTGGTGGATCCAGGCGTGCATCGCGATCCCGGCCGCCACGCCGGCGTTGATGGAGCGGGTGGATCCGAACTGGGCGATCGAGAGCACGCCGTCCGCGGCGTCCCGCGCCTCGGCGGAGAGCCCGCTGCCCTCCTGGCCGAACAGCAGCACGCAGGCGCGGGGGAGCGGCTCGGTCTCCAGTGGACGGGCGCCGGGCAGGTTGTCGACGGCGAGGAGCGGCAGCCCCTCGGCCCGCGCCCACCCGGCCAGCACCGCGACGTCGGGGTGGTGGCGGACGTGCTGATAGCGATCGGTGACCATCGCGCCCCGGCGGTTCCAGCGCCGCCGTCCGACGATGTGGACGGCGGAGGCGAGGAAGGCGTTGGCCGTCCGCACCACCGTGCCGATGTTGAGGTCGTGCCGCCAGTTCTCGATGGCGACGTGGAACGGGTGCCGTCGGTGATCGAGGTCGGCGACGATCGCTTCGACGGTCCAGTAGCGGTACCGGTCGACGACGTTGCGCCGGTCGCCGGCGGCGAGCAGCTCGGGGTCGTAGCGGGGGTCCTCGGGCCACGGCCCGTTCCACGGGCCCACGCCGACGGTGTCGAGCGGGGTGAGTTCCCTCTCGGCCTCGGTCACCCGGCGCAGGCTAGTGGGACGATGGGGAGCGCCATGACTGCGCTCCCCCTGGTCTTCGACGCCCCCCGCCGGGGCAAGCCGCCGCGCCACCTCGCCGACCTGACCCGCGAGGAGGCCCGTGCCGCGGTCGCGGAGCTGGGCCAGCCGGCGTTCCGGGCCGACCAGCTCGCCCGGCACTTCTACCGGGGCGTCACCGACCCGGCGCAGATGACCGACCTGCCGGCCGCCGTCCGCGAGTCGCTCACCGGCGCGCTACTGCCCGGCCTGCTCACGCCGGTGCGGCACCAGTCCGCCGACGGCGGGCGCACCCGCAAGACGCTGTGGCGACTGCACGACGGCGCGCTGGTCGAGAGCGTGCTGATGCGCTACCCGGACCGCGCCACCGTCTGCATCTCGAGCCAGGCCGGCTGCGGCATGGCCTGCCCCTTCTGCGCCACCGGCCAGAACGGCCTGACCCGCAACCTCTCCACCGCCGAGATCATCGGCCAGGCGGTCGCGGCCGCGGCGGCGATGGCGAGCGGCGAGATCCCCGGCGGCCCGGGCCGGTTGTCCAACGTCGTCTTCATGGGCATGGGCGAGCCGCTGGCCAACTACGCGCGGGTCCGCAAGACCCTCGACGGGCTGGTGACGCCGGCGCCGCACGGGCTGGGGCTGTCCCAGCGCTCGGTCACCGTCTCCACCGTCGGCGTCGTCCCGGCGATCCGGCGGCTCACCGAGGAGGGCCTGTCGGTCACCCTCGCGGTCAGCCTGCACGCCCCCGACGACGAGCTGCGCGACACCCTCGTGCCGATCAACACCCGGTGGAAGGTGGCCGAGGTCGTCGCTGCCGCCGACGCCTACGCCGAGCGCACCGGCCGCCGCTACTCGGTCGAGTACGCCCTGATCCGCGACGTGAACGACTCACCCGAGCGCGCCGACCTGCTCGGCCGACTGCTCGCCGGGCGGCGGGCGCACGTCAACCTCATCCCGCTCAACCCCACGCCGGGCAGCCCCTGGGACGCCAGCCCGCTGCCAGCGCAGCGGGAGTTCGTCACGCGGCTGCGCGCGCACGGCGTGCCGACGACGGTCCGCGACACCCGCGGCCAGGACATCGACGGCGCCTGCGGGCAGCTGGCCGCGGCCGACGGATGGCCCCGTCGCGAGGCTCGGCCCCGTCCGGGTACCGCCCCTCCGAGGGGTGAGGACGACGGGGTCCTTCCGGGCGTCCCCACCGTCGCGGTGCCGGCACCCTCGCTCGAGCCGCCGGCGGAGCTCGGGGCCGAGGCGGACGCATGACCACCCCGGCGTCGGCGGCCGAGGCGCACGAGCACACCCACGCCGACGTCTCCGGCGGCTGGTTGAGGGCCGCCGTCTTCGGCGCCATGGACGGCCTGGTGACCAACACCGCGCTGGTCGCCGGCGTCGGCGGCGGGGGTGCCCCGCCCCGCGCGATCGTGCTCTCCGGCGTGGCCAGCCTGGTCGCCGGCGCCATCTCCATGGCGCTGGGGGAGTACACCTCGGTGCGGACGCAGAACGAGCAGCTCGACCTCGAGGTCGAAAAGGAGCGCCGCGAGCTGGAGCGCAACCCGCGCGGCGAGCTCGCCGAGCTGGTGCAGATGCTGCGCGTTCGCGGCGTCGACGAGGAGCTGGCGCGGCAGGTCGCCGTCCAGCTGCACCGCGACCCCGACACCGCGCTGCGGCTGCACGTCGTCGCCGAGCTGGGGCTCAACCCGGCCGACAAGCCCTCGCCGTGGACGGCGGCGGTCTCGTCATTCCTCACCTTCGCGACCGGCGCGGTGATCCCCTTGCTGCCCTTCCTGCTCGGCTTCTCCGTGCTCGGGGCCGCGCTCCTCTGCGGTGCCGTGGGGCTGGCGGTGGCGGGCGCGCTGTCGTCGCGCTTCACACCGCGGCCGTGGTGGTACGCCGGGCTGCGCCAGCTGCTCTTCGGCGCCGTCGCGGCCGGGGTCACCTACGCGATCGGTTCGGCGATCGGCGTCGCGGTCACCTGAGCGGCCCCGTACCCGGCCCGGCCCCCTGCAGGGTCCCGCCGAGAGCCTGCGAGCGGCGGGGGGCAGGGGGTCCTTCTACGAAAGGGTGGGAGGGACGGGGTCCGTCACTTGCTGCGCCAGGCGTTCCTGCGGCGCCGCCAGTCGATCAGCATGATCAGGACCATCAGGCCGGCGATGCTGACGACCCAGATGTCCTCGACGCGGCCCTCGTGGTTGCCGAAGAGGTACGCGAGCGTGAAGAGGATGGCGATGACCGCGCCGACCCGGCCCCACTTCCCGGTCTCGCCGTGCCAGCCCCAGTCCTCGGGCCGCTCGTGCTCGATCGGGTGCGCGTCGGCCCGGACGACGGCCTCCTCGCGCCCGGGCTGGTTGACCCGCTCGGTCGCGGGGTGGTCCGTGGTGATCCGCTCGCGATGGGTCTGCTCACTCACGTTCTCTCCTCGTTGACGGCCGTCGATCGCGCTCGCGGCACCGCCGTGTCCATCGGCTCGCTCGCGAGCTCGCTCGCTCGTCATCCTGCCAGCCCCCGATCGGCGGCACCCGCCGAGGGAGGACGGCGCGCCGCCGTCGGAGAGGATGCCCCTGTGAGCGGACAGGTGCGTGCGCATCGCAGGGAGCGCCAGCGACCGGGGAGCGGAGCGCGCCGCGGGAGCGACCGGAGAGCATCGTGAGCGACCCGCGAGAGGTGACGGTGCTGGGCTCCACCGGCTCCATCGGCCGGCAGGCGATCGAGGTGGCGGGGCAGAACCCGGACCGGCTCCGCATCACCGGTCTGGCCGCCGGCGGCGGGGACGTCGGGCTGCTCGCCGAGCAGGCGCTGACCCTCGGGGTCCGCACCGTCGCAGTCGCCCGCGCCACCGCCGCCCAGGACCTGCAGCTGGCGTTCTACGCCGCGGCGTCCCAGCGCGGCTGGTCGAAGGGCGAGTACGCGCTGCCGGAGATCCTCGCCGGCCCGCGGGCGGCCGAGGAGCTGGCCGCCCGTCCGGCCGACGTCGTCCTCAACGGCGTCACCGGCTCGATCGGCCTGGGCCCCACCCTCTCCGCGCTGGCCGCCGGCCGCACCGTCGCGCTGGCCAACAAGGAGTCGCTGGTGGCCGGCGGGAACCTGGTCACCGCGGCGGCGGCGCCGGGGCAGCTCGTGCCCGTCGACTCCGAGCACTCGGCGCTGGCCCAGTGCCTGCGCGGCGGGCACCTGAGTGAGGTGGCCCGGCTGGTGCTCACCGCCAGCGGCGGGCCCTTCCGCGGCCGCAGCGCCGCCGAGCTGGCCGGCGTCACCGTCGAGCAGGCGCTGGCCCACCCGACCTGGGACATGGGCCCGGTCGTGACGATCAACTCCGCGACCCTGGTCAACAAGGGCCTGGAGCTCGTCGAGGCGCACCTGCTCTTCGGCGTCCCCTACGCCGACATCGACGTCGTGGTGCACCCGCAGTCGATCGTGCACTCGATGGTGACCTTCGCCGACGGCGCGACGATCGCCCAGGCCAGCCCGCCGGACATGCGGCTGCCGATCGCGCTGGCGCTGGCCTGGCCCGACCGGCTGCCGCACGTCCAGCCCGCCCTGGACTGGTCGGCCGCCAGCACCTGGGAGTTCCTGCCGCTCGACGAGGTCGCCTTCCCCGCCGTCCGGCTGGCCCGCTCGGCCGGCGAGGCCGGCGGCGTGGTCCCCGCTCTGTACAACGCGGCCAACGAGGAGGCGGTCGCGGCGTTCGTGGCGGGTCACCTGTCGTTCCGGGGCATCGTCGACACGGTCGCGCGTACCCTCGACGACGCGCCGGACCTCGGCGCCCCCACCTGCGTCGAGGACGTCCTGGCGGCGGAGGGGTGGGCCCGGGAGCACGCCCGGGGTGTCATCGCCGGAGGCTGAGCTGAGCGGGATCCTGCTGACCGTCCTGGGGATCGTCGCGTTCGCCGTCGGGCTGCTGTTCTCGATCGCCTTCCACGAGGCCGGCCACTTCTGGTGGGCCCGGAAATTCGGCATGCGCGTGCCGCAGTTCATGGTCGGCTTCGGTCCGACGATCTGGTCCCGGACGCGCGGCGAGACCGAGTACGGGATCAAGGCCGTCCCCCTCGGCGGCTACATCCGCATCATCGGGATGATCCCGCCGGCCGAGGAGAACGAGAGCAAGCGGGCCACCCGCATGCGCTCGTTTATCGCCGAGGTGCGCGGCGCGGCGCTCAACGACGTCCGCCCCGGCGACGAGGGCCGGGTGTTCTGGGCCAAGCCCTGGTGGCAGCGGGTCATCGTGATGTTCGCCGGCCCCTTCCACAACCTGGTGCTGGCGGTCCTGCTCTTCGCGGTCCTGCTGACCGTCGTCGGCACCAGCGTGCTGTCGACGACGGTGGACGAGGTCCCGGCGTGCGTGCTGCCGGCCGAGGCTGAGACGGCGACCGCGGAGAACGCCTGCTCGGTGCCGATCACGCCCGCCGGCCAGACCTGCGAGGCCGGGACGCCGGGCTGTGCGCTGCCGCAGCAGAGCCCCGCCGCGGCCGCCGGGCTGCGCCCCGGCGACACGATCGTCGCCATCGGCGGTCAGCCCCTCGAGCCCACCGGGTACGACAGCTGGACGGTCGTCCAGGAGGCGATCCGCACCAGCCCGGGCGAGCCGCTCGGGCTGACCATCGTGCGGGACGGCGAGCGGCGCGAGCTCACGGTGACGCCGATCGCCAACACCGTCTACGCCGACCCGACCGACCCCGCCGCGGGGACGACGACCGCCGGGTACCTCGGCGTCGCACCGACCGTCGAGCTGGCCCGGCAGGACCTCGCCGACCTGCCCGGCTACTTCGGCATGGTCGTCACGCGCGCCGTCGAGCGGCTGATCGAGATCCCCGAGCGCATCCCGCAGCTGTTCCGTGCGGCGTTCCTGGGGGAGGAGCGGGACCCGAACGGGCCGATCGGGGTCGTGGGCGTGGGCCGCATCTCCGGTGAGGTCTTCGCCATCCCCGAGCTGACCGGCATGGAGAAGGTCAGCACGTTCCTGCAGCTGCTGGCGAGCATCAACCTGGTGCTGTTCTTGTTCAACCTGTTGCCGATCTACCCGCTCGACGGCGGGCACGTCGCCGGCGCGCTGTACGAGAAGGCGCGGTCGGTCGTCGCCCGGCTGCGCGGCCGGCCCGACCCCGGGCCGTTCGACATCGCCCGGCTGATGCCGGTGGCCTACGTCGTCGCCGGGTTGTTCGTGCTCCTGTCGGGCCTGCTGCTGGTCGCCGACGTCGTCAACCCGATCACCCTGCAGCAGTAGAAGGACCACCCTGCCCCCCACGCCTCGGAGAAGGACCCCGTCCTTCCAATGCCGTCTACTTATGGCGTTTACCCAGGTGGGGGCGTCGCCGGTGATGGTGAGCGTGTAGCTGACCTTGCTCGGTGGTCGGGTCTGGTTGTGTCGTCTGGTCGGGTAGTGGCCCTTGGGGCGTCGCTTGGCCCGCTGGCAGGTTCGTGACCGTCGGGGCGGAAGCAGGTCGTCGAGCAGGTCGGTGATGGCCTGCTGGTGGGCCTGCTGCAGGGTGGCCGGGGTGGCGGCGGCTGTGGTGCCGGGCTGGTCGCGGGCCAGGCGGACGGTGATGGTGAAGGAGATCCGGTCGGGATCGATGCCGGTGGTCGCCGCGGCGGCCGTGTGCATCGCGCACAGGGCCTGGCTGACGACGAGGAAGGCGAACATTCCCTGGCGGACCAGCTCGGGTGTGCGGGAGCGCAGGATGAATCCTGCGCCGCGGAGCCGGGTCTTGATCTCGCCGTAGCCGACCTCGCTCTCCCAGCGCTCGTGATACAGCGCGGTCAGCTGCTCCGCCGGCGCCTCGAGAGGGTCGAGCAGGGTGGTGACCAGCCGGAACGACTCGACCCGGCGGCTGCCGTCGGCGGCGGTCACGGTGACGGTGTAGGCGATGATCCGCACCGGGTGGCCCTCGGGTGGGCCGGGCAGCGGCCGGCCGGCGGACCGGGCCCGGACGTGGCGCAGGCCGTCGGCGGGGGTGGGCATGACCGACAGGAACGATCTGCCCCAGCCGGCGCACCGGAATGAACACGGTGTTCTTCTTGACCCGCCAGACCAGGTCCGCCCCGGTGGCCGCCGCGGCGCCCCACAGCTGGTAGCCGGGAAAGTTCCGGTCGGCCAACAGCAGCATGCCCGGCCGCAGCCCGGCCAGCACCCGACGGGCCAGCACCTGCTCACTGGCGGCGTAGAAGCCGTCGAAGGCCGCGGCCAGCGCCGCGTGGGTGCCGCACTCGATCAACGCCAGCAGCCGCAGCTGCGGATGACCGGCGTCCCCGGCGCGGCCGGAGGCCTCGACGTTGGCCGGGGTGTCGGCGACATCGAGGCCGGTGCCGTCGAAGGCCACCACCCGGCGGCCGAAGGCGAACACCCCCAAGGTTGCGACCGCGGCCAGCGGCCCGCACAGGCGGGCGAACAACGCCTGCAGCGCCCCGGCGCCCAGCCGTCGGCGGGCCCGGGTCGGCGCCGCCCTGGTCGGCAGCCGCAGCCCACGCAGCTGGCGCAGCCCGGTGGTCTGCGACCGCAGCACGCTGCGGTAGCCCGGCGGGCCGGCGGCATCGGCGGCGCTGTACAGGCACAACGCGAGCACGAAGTACACCACCGCCCGCGCCGGCAACAGCCGGCACCGCCGCTGCACCCGCCCGGTCGCGGCCACCACCTCATCGACCAGCTCCGGCCGAACGTGCTCGGTCAGCACTCCCAGCCGCAGCGGCAGCCCCTTCTCCGCCGGCAGCGCCGCGGACAGGCTGCCACCGTCATCGCGGCCGGCGGCTGAGGATGCGACCGCGGGAACAGCAAGGGTGGCAGACTTCGGCATCGAAGCTCCCGGTACGGACGTTCTGATCTCGGCGATCGCCGTCCTGCCGGGAGCTTCTTCATCAACGGCGCTGCCACGCCGACCGCCACCGCACCCCGCGCTCGTCGCCTACAGCCTGACCTGCACGAACGCGCCAAGTAAACGGCATTGCCCCGTCCTACCCACCCCTCGCAAGCTCGGGGCGGGGCCCGGGACGGGGCCGGCGGGACCCTGAAGGGTGGCCGTTCCAGTACGTCACCTGGCGCGACCACGGGTCAGAGGGCGGCTTCGCCGCCGACCCAGGTCAGCCGGAGTGCGTCGCCGGAGGTGTGGAAGCGGACGGCGAGGACGTCGCTGCGAACCCCGCCCTCCGTGTCCGCCGACACCGGGAGCAACCGCTCGCCGACGAGGCGGAACAGTTCGACGGCCGGGCCGGCGGGGTCGACGACCAGCACCTCACGGACGCCGAGCGCCGCGTAGAAGTCAAGCTTGGCGTAGCTCTCGTCGCCGGGTGAGCGCAGCTCGACCACCAGGTCCGCCCCCTCGGCGCCGCGGTCCGAGGCGTGCTCCGGCCGGTAGAACAGCAGGTCGGGCACCCGGTAGTCGTCGCCGTTGCGGAAGAGTCCGGTCTCGTACGAAACGACCAGTCCCCACCGCTCTGCGACGGGACCCAGGGTCATGAGCAGACTGCTGCCCAGCCGCTGGTGCCGTCCGCCGGCCGGAGGCACCATGTGCAGGACTCCCTCCCACATCTCGTCGCGCCCGTCGAGCCCCAGGCGCCGACGCTCGGCGAGCATCTGCTCGGGCACCTCCACCAGCACGCCTCTCATGCGGCGAGCGTAGTGGCGCAACGGGGCGTCGCCGGCATCTGCGCGGTCATCCCCGGGAGATCCGGTCGCTGGCCGCTGCGCCGACGGCGGCATCGGGAGGCGGGGGATACTCGGTGCCATGGCGATCCCTGTCAGTCTCGGCATGCCCGCTGCGCCTCCACCCGTCCTGGCACCCCGGCGGAAGACCCGGCAGCTCGACGTCGGCGGCGTCGGGGTCGGCAGCGACCACCCGGTCAGCGTGCAGTCGATGACGACGACCAAGACCGCCGACGTCAACGCGACGCTGCAGCAGATCGCCGAGCTCACCGCGTCCGGCTGCCAGATCGTGCGGGTCGCCGTCCCCGACACCGACGACGCCGAGGCGCTGCCGATCATCGCGAAGAAGTCGCAGATCCCGGTGATCGCCGACATCCATTTCCAGCCGCGCTACGTCTTCGCCGCGATCGACGCCGGCTGCGCCGCCGTCCGGGTCAACCCCGGCAACATCAAGAAGTTCGACGACAAGGTCTGCGAGATCGCCCGGGCGGCCAAGGGTGCCGGCATCCCGATCCGCATCGGCGTCAACGCCGGCTCGCTCGACAAGCGGCTGCTGGCCAGGTACGGCAAGGCCACCCCGGAGGCGCTGGTGGAGTCGGCGCTGTGGGAGTGCTCGCTGTTCGAGGAGCACGACTTCCGCGACCTCAAGATCTCGGTCAAGCACAACGACCCGGTGGTCATGGTGCGCGCCTACGAGCTGCTGGCCGCGCGGTGCGACTACCCGCTGCACCTCGGCGTCACCGAGGCCGGCCCGGCGTTCCAGGGCACCATCAAGTCCGCGGTGGCCTTCGGCGCGCTGCTCTCCCAGGGCATCGGCGACACCATCCGCGTCTCGCTGTCCGCCCCGCCGGCCGAGGAGGTCAAGGTCGGCACCCAGATCCTCGAGTCGCTGAACCTGCGCCGACGCGGCCTGGAGATCGTCAGCTGCCCCTCGTGCGGCCGCGCCCAGGTCGACGTCTACAGGCTGGCCGACGAGGTCACCGCCGGGCTCGAGGGCATGGAGGTCCCGCTGCGGGTGGCCGTCATGGGCTGCGTCGTCAACGGCCCGGGCGAGGCCCGCGAGGCCGACCTCGGCGTCGCCTCCGGCAACGGCAAGGGCCAGATCTTCGTCAAGGGCGAGGTCATCAAGACCGTGCCCGAGTCGCAGATCGTCGAGACCCTCATCGAGGAGGCCATGCGTCTGGCCGGCGAGCAGGTCGACGTCGGCACGCCCTCCGGTCCACCCGTCGTCACCGTCAGCTGACCGGTTCCGTGCTGCGCACGCCGGCCGCGCGGGTCCTCGACGAGACCGACGAGCCCGCCGTGCGCCGTCTGCTGGCCACCGACCCGGTGGCCGCCTGCGTGATCGCGGGCCGGGTGGAGGCCGCCGGCACCGGTGCGGCGTCCCTCGGCGCCCCGCTGTGGGGGCTGGGCAGCGGCCGTTCCCTGGAGGCGGTCTGCCTGGCCGGGGCCAACCTCATCCCGTTCGCCCTGCCGGGGTCCGAGGGCGCTGCGGCCGCCGCCTTCGCCCACCGCGCCCGCCGCGCGGGCCGCCGGTGCTCGACCATCGTCGGCCCGGCCGCGTCGGTGGACCCGCTGTGGGAGCTCCTGGCGCCATCGTGGGGCCCGGCCCGCGACCACCGCCCCCACCAGCCCCTGCTGGCCATCGAGGGGCCGCCGGCGATCGCCCCGGAGCCGCGGGTCCGCCCGGTGGGCCTCGCCGAGCTCGACGTCCTGCTCCCGGCCGCGGTGGCGATGTTCACCGAGGAGGTCGGCGTCAGCCCGCTGCGGGTGGACGACGGCGCGGGCTACCGCGCCCGGGTGGCCGACCTCGTCCGCGCCGGGCAGTCGCTGGCCTGGATCGAGGGCGACGAGGTGGTGTTCAAGGCCGACATCGGGGCGGTGTCCCGCAGCGTCTGCCAGGTGCAGGGCGTGTGGGTCGCCCCCGCCCACCGCGGCCGCGGCATCGGCGCGGCCGGCACCGCGGCCGTCGTCGAGTACGCCCGCACCGCGATCGCGCCGCTGGTCAGCCTCTACGTCAACGACTTCAACGGCCCGGCCCGCGCCGCCTACGCACGGGTCGGCTTCCGCGAGGTCGGACGGTTCGCCAGTGTCCTGTTCTGAAGTAGGGACCCCCTCCTCCCCACACCTCGCCCGCTCGGGGCGGTGCCCGGGAGGGGGCCAGCCTCACAGGAATCGACGTCCTCGTCTGGAACGCTGTCTCCCCGTGCGTACACGTCGGACGACGGTCCTGGGATCCGCGCTCGCGCTGCTCGCCGTGCCGGTGCTCGCCGCCTGCTCGGGCGACGCCGAGGACGACGTCCGGGCCGCGGCCGAGGCCTTCCTGACCGACTGGGCGGCCGGCGACACCGCGGCCGCCGCCGGTGCGACCACCGATCCGGAAATGGCGACCGCGCTGCTCGAGCAGACGGCGACCGACCTGCCCGAGGCGACGCTGACCCCCGAGCTGGGCCGGGTCGCCGTCGAGGACGGCACCGCCACCGTCGACTGGACCGCCTCCTGGGACCTCGCGGCCGCGCCCGACTGGAGCTACCCCGCCACGCTGCGCCTGCAGGAGGCCGAGGAGGGGTGGGACGTCGTCGCCGAGCCCACGCTGGTGCACCCGGAGCTGGGGGAGGGCCAACGGCTGCTGCTCGAGCGGGTGCTGCCCGAGCGCGCCCCGATCACCGACGCGGCCGGCCAACCGCTGTTCACCCCCACCGAGGTGGTCGACATCGGGGTCGATCCGGCCCAGGTCACCGATCTCCCGGCGCTGGCCGAGGCGCTGTCGGCGGCCACCGGGATCGCCGCCGAGGAGATCGTCGCCGACGTCCAGGCCGCGCCGGAGGGCCAGTTCGTCCCGGTCATCACGCTGCGCCGTCCGGACTTCGAGGCCATCCGTGCGCAGGTCTTCGACCTGCCGGGCGCGGTGTTCCCCACCGACACCCGGCTGCTGGCGCCCAGCGCCCGCTTCGCCTCCGCGCTGCTGGGCCGGGTCGGCCCGGCGACCGCCGAGGTGCTGGAGGAGACCGCCGAGGACGGCACCCCGGGGTACGCCGCCGGGGACCAGCTGGGCCTCTCCGGCCTTCAGCGGGCCTTCCAGGAACAGCTCACCGGCACCCCCGGCTTCACCGTGACCGTCGTCAGCACCGACGAGGCCACGGGGGACGCCGGACGGGAGGTCGACGCGGTGGAGCCGGTGCCCGGCGAGCCGCTGCAGACGCCGCTGGTGCGCGCGGTGCAGACCGCCGCCGACGCCGCCGTCGCGACCCAGCAGCTGCCGACCCACCTGGTCGTCGTCCGGCCCGGCACCGGGGAGATCCTCGCCGTCTCCTCCAACGAGACCGCCGCGGCGGGGAACGCGCTGACCGGCCGGTACCCGCCGGGCTCCAGCATGAAGGCGATCACCGCGACGGCACTGCTGGCCACGGGCACGGTCGCCCCGCAGACGCCGGTGGCCTGCCCCGGCACCTTCGTCGTCGACGGCCGCGAGTTCGAGAACGCCGACCGGTTCGACCTGGGCACCGTGCCGTTCACCGAGGCCTTCGCGCAGTCGTGCAACACGACCTTGATGCAGCTGGCGCTGCAGCTGCCCGACGACGCGCTCGCCACCGCGGCCGCCGCCTACGGCGTCGGCACCGACTGGCAGCTGCCGGTCGACGTGTTCAGCGGCAGCGTGCCGGCCGACAGCACCGGGACGGCGAAGGCGGCCGACGCGATCGGCCAGGGCCGGGTGCTCATGAGCCCGGCACAGCTGGCGCTGGTGGCGGCCGGCGTCGCGGGCGGCACCCCGGTCGCGCCGGTCGAGGTCGTCGGCGCCGAGCCGGCCGGCCCGCTGCCGGCCGGGCCCGACGCGGCGGTCCTCGAGTCGCTGCGGCCGATGATGCGCGAGGTGGTCCTCTCCGGCACCGCGTCCGCGCTCGCCGACCGCGGCGAGGTGTTCGGCAAGACCGGCACGGCCGAGTACGGCAGCAACACCCCGCCGGACGCGCACGGCTGGTTCATGGGCTACCAGCTCGGCGGCCCGCAGGGCGACCTCGCCTTCGCCGTCCTCGTCGAGGGCGGGCAGTCCAGCAGCGTGGCCGTCGACGTCACCGACGCCTTCCTCGGCAACCTCGGTTGACGGCCTTCCTGCAGGGTCCCGTCCCGAGCTTGCGAGGGGTGGGGAGGACGGGGTCCTTCTACGAGGGGCGGGGGGCAGGGAGGTCCTTGCTGTAGCCGAACGCGATCCGCTCGACGCGCGAAGCGGCCCCGGGTGAGCCGGTACAGGATGCGGAAGACCGGTCCCGCCCCCGCGAACGCACGGTCCAGCGACGCGCGGTCCAGGCCGTCGGCGGCCCAGGGGACGAGGACGCCCGGTTCACGCGGCGCGCAGGCCTTCTTCGCGGCGTCCTCGGCGGTGGCCCACTCGGCCCGGGACAGGTGCTGCTGCGCCAGCGGCAGGACGGCCGACTCCTCGTGCGCGAGGTGGTGGTGCAGCCCGTCGCGCAGCGTCGCGACGTCCTCGGCGAGCCTGTCACGGACGCGGGCGTCCGGTGACCGTGCCATCGTGGCGAAGCCCTCGCCGCAGGCGGCCAGTTGCGGGTCGAGGGTCCCGTGCTCGGCGGCCATCGCGCCGAGGGTCTCGCACGCCCGGGCGTCCCCGGACACGTCCGCGTGGGCCAGCAGCAGCGGCCAGATGTCGGCGTCCTCGGTGGTGTGGTGGTGGTGCGGCACCATGGCGAAGCGCTGCCACCGGCCGGCGAGCGCCCGCCAGACGGCGGCGTCCTGCGGCGGCGTGGCCCGCACGGCCGCGGCGAAGCGGTCGAGGTCGCGCCGGAAGGCGTGGTGCATGACGTACGTGCCGCTCATGTCGAGCGGCCCCTCCGCGGCGTGCACCTGACCGGGCAGGGACAGCTGCGGTGGGTGGGGCGTGGAGGTCGCGCTCATCGGGGGTCCCTCCCGGGCAGTGGCGGCGCACCGGCGGCGCGGAGTCTGCTCCGGCGCGGTCGTCCCCACCAGGGACCGACGTCCTTCCGGTCAGCCCTCCGGCAGGCCGGGGAACGCGTCGGTGACCGGGATTCGGCCGGCGGCCCTGCGCCAGCCCACGGCGCGGACCTCGGCAGCGCCCAGCTCGCCGACCGCGAGCTCGCGCACGGCGGGCTCCACGGCCCGGTCGAGCAGCCCGGCCCAGGCCGCGGACACGCCCTCCTCGAGGACGACGGCCAGGGTCGCGGCGTCCACCGGCGACAGCACCGGGAACGGGAGGGTGTAGCCCGCCTCCCGGGGCACCGGCTCGGCGCCGCGTGCGTCGAGCAGCGCGACGAGCCGGTCGCGGACGTCACGGTGGGCGATCTCCGCCGCCACCGCCGACGCCCGGGACTCCGGCGGCAGGGCCGCGCCCACCGTGCCGTACCCCCAGACGGCGGCGTGCTCGGCGGCCAGGACGTCGCGCAGCGCCGCGGTCTCCGTGCCCTCGTCGAGGACGCCGTCGTCAGCCACCTCCGACCCCCTCCCGGTGCGGCTGCCTCACGCCAGTGCCGCCTCGTGCCCGCGCAACCCCGCGGCGATCGAGCCGAGCAGCGCCGCCCGTGCCCCGGTCTGGGCGACGGCGGCCCGGGCGTGTGCCTCCGCCGCGACGGCCACCTGCTCGCGCAGCCAGGTGCGCACGTCCGCGCCCGGCGGGGGCGACGGCGGTGCAGCCCCGGCCGTCGAGGCCGCGGCCGACGGGGTGCCGGGGGACGGCGCCGCGGCACGCAGCCGCTCGAGCTGCTCGGTGGCCTGTGCGGCGAGGTCGCTCAGCGCGAGGGCCGGGTCCGCCGTCGTCGCCAGCGCGTACGCAGCGACCACCGCCTCCTGGACGGCGACCTGCTCGGCCAGCCGGTCGGCCTCCTCGGTGCCGACCCCGGCGCCGGACGAGCCGGCCGTGCAGCCGGCGGCGAGCAGCGCGAGCCCGACCGAGCTCGCCAGCAGGGCACGTCGGGAGAAGCCCGCGGGGGCGGGGGTGGGGGAGGGGGCCATCGCCCCCATCCTCTCAGCCGCGCGCGCGGCCGGCCGGGAGCACACCCGGCGGGCGGGTCCCTCCTCGGCGCCCGGTCTCGGGTTGGACGGGAGAGCGGTAGCCTGACCCTTCGCCCGCTACCGGGCCGACGGCGCGTCCGCCGCGACCGCGACGGGCCGCGACATGCGGCGCCGGACCGCCGCGCGCGTGCTGCCGATCGAGGCACGAGAGGGAGGGAGCCGTGTCCGCCGCTTCCCGCACCGACCCCGTCGCGACCCGGCTGGCCGGCCTGGTCGCACCCGTCGTCGAGGCCGCCGGCTACGACCTGGAGGAGCTGGTCGTCACCCCGGCCGGCCGGCGCAGCGTCGTTCGTGTGGTCGTCGACCGGGACGCCGGCGTGACCCTGGACGAGGTCGCGGAGGTCAGCCGCGCGGTGTCCACGGCCCTCGACGAGCACGACGGCGAGTTCGGCAGCGTCCCCTACGTGCTGGAGGTCACCAGCCCCGGCGTCGACCGGCCGCTCACCGAGCCGCGGCACTGGCGGCGCAACGCCGGGCGGCTGGTCACCGTCGGCGTCGGCCCTGCGGGGGCGGCCGAGCAGGTGACCGCGCGGGTGCTCGAGGTCGACGACACCGGGGTCGCCCTCGCGGTGGAGGCGAAGGGCAGGCCCGGGGCGAAGAAGCGACCGCCCACCCGGCGGCAGGTGCCGTGGCAGGAGCTGGGCGCCGGGCGGGTGCAGGTGGAGTTCGGCCGGCACGAGGCGCCGGCGGACGGTCAGCCGGATCCCGCGGACGACGACGGAGGAGGACAGTGAACATCGACGTGACCGCCCTCAAGGCGGTCGAGCGGGAGAAGGGCATCCCGGCCGACACCGTCATCGAGGCCATCGAGACGGCGCTGGTGACCGCCTACCGGCACGCCGACGGTGCCAGCAAGCACGTGCGCGTGCACGTCGACCGCAAGAGCGGCGAGGTCGCCGTGCTGGCCCAGGAGCTCGGGCCGGACGGCGAGGTCGTGCGCGAGTGGGACGACACGCCCGCGGGCTTCGGCCGGATCGCGGCCAGCACCGCCAAGCAGGTCATCGTCCAGCGGCTGCGCGACGCCGAGCACGAGCAGACCTTCGGCGAGTACGCCGGCAAGGAGGGCGACATCGTCAGCGGCATCGTGCAGGCCGACCAGCGGCGCAACGCCAGCGGCACGGTGCTCGTCGACATCGGCAAGGTCGAGGCCGTGCTCCCCGCCGTGGAGCAGGTGCCCGGCGAGAGCTACCCGCACGGCAGCCGGCTCAAGGCCTACGTGGTGTCGGTCTCGCGCACTTTCCGCGGCCCACAGGTCACCGTCTCCCGGACCCACCCGAACCTGGTCCGCAAGCTGTTCGCCCTGGAGGTCCCCGAGATCGCCGACGGCAGCGTCGAGATCGTCGCGGTGGCGCGCGAGGCCGGGCACCGCTCGAAGATCGCCGTCCGCACCAGGGTGCCGGGGCTCAACGCCAAGGGCGCCTGCATCGGCCCCATGGGCCAGCGGGTGCGCAACGTCATGAGCGAGCTGCACGGCGAGAAGATCGACATCGTCGACTGGTCCGACGACCCGGCGACGTTCGTGGCTTCGGCGCTGAGCCCCGCGCGGGTCGGCAGCGCCCAGCTCGTCGACCGCCAGGCGAAGGCGGTCCGCGTGGTCGTCCCCGACTTCCAGCTGTCCCTGGCGATCGGCAAGGAGGGGCAGAACGCACGGCTGGCCGCCCGGCTGACCGGCTGCCGGATCGACATCCGCAGCGACGCCCAGCCCGACGACGCCACCCCCTCGCCGGGGGTCGGGCGCGCCCCGCTGCGCTCCGGCTCACCGGCGGCCCGCGCCGGCGGCCCCGGCGG
>NZ_SPQN01000042.1 GCF_004571065.1 Geodermatophilus sp. DF01-2 | reverse complement strand
CACATCCGGCGGCAGCAGAAACCCCTGATCGACATCCGCGCGGATGAAGTTCTGCGGCATGCCCCATTCTCCCGCAACTACCGCCCGCACCCGCTCAGGCACGCGGCTTTATGCGACAGGCTCGATCGTTGCGGCTCGTGGCTCACCACTGGTCGTGAGCCAGGAGCCGCAGCGGTGAGCCCGGACGGTGTCCGCGCACGCCGCACATACGACAGAGGGCCGGTCCAGCAGTTGCTGGACCGGCCCTCTGTCGTATGTGCTGTGGCCCCCTCCCGGTTCCGCCCCGAGCTTGCAAGGCTGGAGAGGAGGGCGGCCCTCCTGCAGGATCCCGCCGCGAGCGTGCGAGGGGCGGGGGGCAGGAGGGCCCTTCTTCAGACCCCCGCGGCGACGGCGACGGGCTCCGCGGCGATCAGCCGGGCCCGCTCCTCCTCGCTCATGCCACCCCAGACCCCGTAGGGCTCGCGGACCGAGAGCGCGTGCTTGAGGCAGGCATCGACGACCGGGCAACGTCCGCAGACGGCCTTGGCGGCCGCCTGGCGACGAGCCCGGGCGGGGCCGCGCTCGCCGTCCGGGTGGAAGAACAGCGCCGTGCTCTCTCCGCGGCAGGATCCGTGCAGCTGCCAGTCCCAGACCTCGGCGACGGGCGTGGGCAGGCGGCGGATGTCAGCCATTCGTCCTCCTCGGCTCGGTGCGAGCCGGAGGGGGCGGTCCGGCTGCAAGGGGGCCGGTGCCCGACGTCTCCGCGGGTCAAACACACGGTGACCCCGCATTTTCACGGCTCCCGTCTCCCCCCGCTGGGTGAGAGCGGGTGTCGCCGCTCCCGGAAGTCGATCAAGGTGGCTGCAGGCCGTGCCGAACACCGCCACGGGACACCCGTCGGCGGCTCCGGTCCGGCCGGAGCGGCGACGTGGGGTCCCCGGGCGGGACGCACGTCCGAGCGACACCCGGCCGGGGGATCCGGACGGTGGGGCCCGGTCGGCAGGTGCGGCCGGCGAGCGAGGAGCAGGCGTGATCGACGACAGGATGCGCGGACCCGGCCACGGCACGACGACCGTGTGGGTCTACGACGAGCGCCGACGGGTCCGCGACGACATCGCGGGCCGGCTGGTGGCGCTGCCGTTCGTGGGCAGGGTGGAGGTCGTCGGCGAGGCCGCTGCCCTCATGGCCCGGCTGGCCACCCGCCGGCCCGACGTCCTGCTGATCGGCACCCAGCGCGCGGTGGACTCGGGGCTGACCGTCGCCACCCAGGCCCTGCGCGCCAACCCGAGGCTGCCGGTCCTGGTGCTCGGCGCACCGGACGACGCCGAGACCGTCCGGGCAGCGGTCGCGGTCGGCGCCCGCGGGTACCTGCGCTGGGACGCCACCGCCCTGGAGATGGGCCTGGGCCTCTCGCGGGTCGGCCTGCGGGTGGACGGGCGCGGCCCGGTGCCGTCCATCCCGACGCAGCCGGTGCCGCTGGCCTCGGTCGGCGCCGCACCGGCGCCGTCCTGGATCGGCGCGACCCCGCTGGCCGGGGGGGCGCCCACGACGGTGCGCTCGACCGTCCGCGAGGCCGCGCCGGTCAGTCTCTCGATGCGCGAGATGCAGGTGCTCACCGGCATGAGCCAGGGCAAGAGCAACGCCCAGATCGGCCGCGAGCTCTACCTGTCCGAGGACACCATCAAGACCCACGCGCGCCGGCTGTTCCGCAAGCTCGGCGCCAAGGACCGCGCCGAGGCGGTGGCCACCGGCTTCCGCCGCGGGATGATGCAGTGAGTCACTGCGGCGCACCGCGGCCAGGTGCCGTCCCCGACTGGCGCTGAGCCCCACCCGTCCTTCGTCGGGGGACCCTTCGGGCCCCCGCTCCTCAGGACACGCGGCCGGGGTGCCGTACCCGACACACGTCGAGCGCCCTCTCCTGGTGTGGGAGAGGGCGCTCAGCGTGTTCTCAGTCCTCGCGGGCGTGCTTCCCGGCGCGGCCCTCCCCACCGGGCTCCTCGCGTTCGGCCATCGCGGCGATCCCGTCGGCGTAGCCGCTGGCGTAGTCCCAGCTGACGTAGTCGTCGGGGTCGGGGTCGAACGGCGGCTCGTGCCGGCCGGTCTGGCCCTCCTCGAGCAGCTGGCGCAGATTCGCCTGCATCAGCGCCCAGTCGACGTGGTGCTCCGCGTCGCAGTCGGGGCAGTCGACGACGATCCCCTTGATGCCGGTCGGCTCCAGGAGCGTCCGGAACACCTCCAGTTCGGCGAGGTCGTCCAGGACGCCGGCCCGTTCCTCCATGGTCAGCGGCGGCGGACCTGGCTGGTCGGCGGGCCCGAAGTCGGGCCCGGAAGCGTCGTCCCAAGAACTCACGGGTCCACGGTAGTGGCCGGGCGGGGATCACACAGAGCCCCATGGCGCGCCGCCTACGATCGACAGCGGCTCCCCGCGCGCCCACGAGGGTGCCGGCCGATCCGTGAGGGGTGGCGGCAACCGATGCAGCCCGACGAGTTCGTCCCCGAGCTGCCGGCGAAGTTCGCCCCGCTCGGCCTGACCTACGACGACGTCCTGCTCGTCCCCGGCGCGTCCGACGTCGTCCCGGCCGAGGTCGACACCAGCAGCCGGCTGACCCGCGGCATCCGGCTGGCCGTGCCGCTGCTCTCCAGCGCGATGGACACCGTCACCGAGGCCCGCATGGCGATCGCCATGGCCCGGGTCGGCGGCATCGGCGTCCTGCACCGCAACCTCGCCGCCGAGGAGCAGGCCGGGCAGGTCGACCTGGTCAAGCGCTCGGAGGCCGGCATGGTGACCAACCCGGTCACGTGCTCGCCCGACAACACCCTCGCCGAGGTCGACGCGCTGTCGGCCCGCTACCGCATCTCCGGCGCTCCGGTGGTGGACGCGAACGGCGTCCTGGTCGGCATCGTCACCAACCGCGACATGCGCTTCGAGACCGACCAGTCGGTGCTGGTCCGCGACGTCATGACGCCGATGCCGCTGGTCACCGCCCCCGTCGGCGTGGACGCCGACACCGCGCTGGCCCTGCTGCGCAAGAACAAGGTCGAGAAGCTGCCGCTCGTGGACGACGCCGGCCGGCTGCGCGGGCTGATCACGGTCAAGGACTTCGTCAAGCGCGACCAGTACCCGAACGCCACCAAGGACGACGACGGCCGCCTCGTGGTGGGCGCGGCCCTCGGCGTCGGCGACGACGCCTACAAGCGCGCCGGGCTGCTGGTCGACGCCGGTGTCGACGTGCTCGTCGTCGACACTGCGCACGGCCACCAGCGCGCGGTGCTGGAGATGGTCGGGCGGGTCAAGGCCGACTTCGGCGTCCAGGTCGTCGGCGGCAACGTCGCCACCCGCGCCGGTGCCCAGGCGCTGGTCGACGCCGGCGTGGACGCGGTCAAGGTCGGGGTCGGCCCCGGCTCCATCTGCACCACCCGCGTGGTCGCCGGCGTCGGCGTCCCGCAGGTCAGCGCCATCTACGAGGCGGCGCTGGCGGCCCGCCCGGCCGGCGTCCCGGTGATCGCCGACGGCGGGCTGCAGTACTCCGGCGACATCGCCAAGGCCCTGGTCGCCGGCGCCGACACGGTGATGATCGGCGGCCTGTTCGCCGGCGTCGAGGAGGCGCCGGGCGAGCTGGTCTTCGTCAACGGCAAGCAGTACAAGACCTACCGCGGCATGGGGTCGCTGGGCGCGATGCAGAAGCGTGGCAACCAGTCCTTCAGCCGCGACCGCTACTTCGCCGACGACGTCCTCTCCGACGACAAGCTCGTCCCCGAGGGCATCGAGGGCCAGGTGCCCTACCGCGGCCCGCTGTCCGGCGTCGCCCACCAGCTCGTCGGCGGCCTGCGGGCTTCGATGGGCTACGCGGGCGCGCAGACCGTCGCTGACCTGCAGGAGCGCGGGCAGCTGACGCGGATCACCTCGGCCGGCCTGGTGGAGAGCCACCCCCACGATATCCAGATGACTGTCGAAGCCCCGAACTACCGCGGACGGTGAGTGGTATGCCAGCGACGGGTCCTTGCGACCGTCAGACCGTCGAAGCCCCGAACTGCAGGGGGCGCTGAGCATGCCCACGCGCGACACCGTCGAGATCGGCCTCAACCGCTTCGCCCGCCGGGGGTACGACCTCGACGAGGTCTCGATCGTCCCGTCCCGGCGCACCCGCGACATGGACGACGTCTCCACTGCCTGGCAGATCGACGCCTTCCGGTTCGACATCCCGCTGGTGACCAGCCCGTCGGACGCCGTGGTGAGCCCGGCGACCGCGGTCGCCGTGGGGCAGGCCGGCGGCCTCGGCGTGCTCAACGCCGAGGGGCTGTGGACCCGGTACGACGACCCCGCGCCGGTGTACCGGCGGCTCCGGGAGGTGGCCGACGACGGTGCCCTGCCGGTGTCGCTGCTGCAGGAGGTCTACGCGGAGCCGGTCAAGCCGGACCTGGTCACCGCCCGGGTCAAGGAGATCCGGGACGCCGGGGTGACCACCGCGGTGCGCGTCTCCCCGCAGCACACCCTCCAGCTCGCCCCGACGGTGCTGGCGGCCGGCGTGGACCTGCTCGTCATCCAGGGCACGATCGTCTCCGCCGAGCACGTCACCACCCAGGGCGACGCGCTCAACCTCAAGGACTTCATCGCCGACCTCGACGTCCCGGTCATCGTCGGAGGCGCGGCCAACTACCAGACCGCGCTGCACCTGATGCGCACCGGCGCGGCGGGCGTGATCGTCGGCGTCGGCGCCGACACCTACTCCACGACCGACGCCGTCATGGGCATCCGCGTGCCCCTGGCCAGCGCGATCGCCGACGCCGCCGCGGCCCGCCGCGACTACCTCGACGAGACCGGCGGCCGGTACGTGCACGTCATCGCCAACGGCCGGATCGAGACCAGCGGCGCCATCGCCCGGGCGCTGGCGTGCGGCGCGGACGCCGTCCAGCTCGGCGAGCCGCTGCGCGCGGCCGCCGAGGCCCCCGGCGGCGGCATCTGGTGGGACTCGGTGGCCGCGCACCCGCGGCTGCCCCGCGGCGGGACGTCGGCGCCGATCGCCCCGGCGGGCTCGCTGGACGACGTGCTGCTCGGGGAGGCGCGGACGGCCGACGGGCGGACCAACCTCTTCGGCGCGCTGCGCCGGACCATGGCCAAGACCGGCTACCGGGATCTCAAGGAGTTCCAGCGGGTGGATCTGGTGCTCGGCGGTCGGGGGGACGGCGCGTCCTGATGGAGTTCCCGACCGTCCTCGTCGTCGACTTCGGCGCGCAGTACGCCCAACTCATCGCGCGGCGGATCCGTGAGGCCGGGGTCTACTCCGAGATCGTCCCCTCCGACGTCCCGGCCGAGGAGATCGTCGCCCGCAAGCCCGCGGCGATCGTCCTCTCCGGTGGCCCGTCGAGCGTCTACGCGCCCGAGGCGCCGCAGGTCGACCCGGCGCTGTTCGAGTCCGGCGTCCCCGCGTTCGGCATCTGCTACGGCTTCCAGGCGATGGCGCAGTCGCTGGGCGGGACGGTCGCGCACACCGGCGACCGCGAGTACGGCGGGACGCCGCTGACGGTCACCACCGCCGGGCGGCTGTTCGGCGGCATGCCGGTCGAGCAGTCGGTGTGGATGAGCCACGGGGACGCCGTCAGCGCCGCTCCGCCGGGGTTCACCGTCACCGCGACGTCCACCGGGGCGCCGGTCGCCGCCTTCGAGGACGTCGACCGCAAGCTCGCCGGTGTGCAGTTCCACCCCGAGGTGCGGCACACCGCGCACGGGCAGACCGTGCTCGAGCACTTCCTGTTCGACATCGCCGGCCTCGAGCCGACCTGGACGATGGCCAACGTCGTCGAGGAGCAGGTCGAGCGGCTCCGCGCCCGGATCGGCGACCGGCGGGCGCTGTGCGCGCTGTCCGGTGGGGTCGACTCGGCGGTGGCCGCGGCGCTCGTCCAGCGGGCCATCGGCGACCGGCTGACCTGCGTCTACGTCGACCACGGGCTTATGCGGGAGGGCGAGACCGAGCAGATCGAGCGGGACTTCGTCGCGGTCACCGGCGCCGACCTGCGGGTGGTCGACGCCCGGTCGCAGTTCCTCGGCGCGCTGGCGGGGGTCAGCGATCCCGAGCAGAAGCGCAAGATCATCGGCCGGGAGTTCATCCGCGTCTTCGAGCAGGCCGCGCTCGACGTCGTCCACGACGCGCAGGCCCACGGGGAGACGGTCGACTTCCTCGTCCAGGGCACGCTCTACCCCGACGTCGTCGAGTCCGGCGGCGGCACGGGGACGGCGAACATCAAGAGCCACCACAACGTCGGCGGGCTGCCCGAGGACCTCACCTTCACCCTCGTCGAGCCGCTGCGCACGCTGTTCAAGGACGAGGTGCGGGAGGTCGGCCTGCAGCTGGGCCTGCCCGAGTCGCTGGTGTGGCGGCAGCCGTTCCCGGGCCCCGGGCTGGGCATCCGGATCGTCGGTGAGGTCACCCGCGAGCGGCTCGACGTGCTGCGCAAGGCCGACGCGATCGTCCGGGCCGAGCTCACCGCCGCGACGCTCGACCGCGAGATCTGGCAGTGCCCGGTGGTGCTGCTGGCCGACGTCCGCTCGGTCGGCGTCCAGGGCGACGGGCGCACCTACGGCCACCCGGTCGTGCTGCGGCCGGTGTCCAGCGAGGACGCGATGACCGCCGACTGGACCCGGCTGCCCTACGACGTCCTGGCCCGCATCTCCACGCGGATCACCAACGAGGTGCCCGAGGTGAACCGGGTCGTGCTCGACGTGACGAGCAAGCCGCCGGGCACCATCGAGTGGGAGTAGAAGACGAAGGACCCTCCTGCCCCCACCCCTCGCTGACGCTCGGCGCGGGACCCTGCAGGAGGGCCGTTCCAGCACGTCGCAGGCTCGAGACGAGCCTCTGGACGGGGCCAACGGCGGGGCCCTGCAGGAGGCCGACGTGGTGATCCGCCCGCTGACCGAGTCCGACGTCGACGCGGTCGCCGCCTTCTCCCTCGACGCGTGTGGGCGCCGGTGTTCGTCCCCGCCCGGACGCCGCGCGCGTCGCGGCTGCTCGTGTCGCTGCCGGCCGGGGGAGCGCAGCTCTCCGACGTCGTCGCGGCCGACCGGTCGTGACGGTCCCGGCCGATCCTCACCGTGTGCGGTCCGGACGGGCCGGGCGTCGAGCTCCCCTGCGATGAGCGGGGAGGCGTCAGCGGTCCCCGTTCCGTCGTGGTCGGTGCGGCTCCTGGCGCGGACGGTCGCGGTCACCCGGTAGTACAGGCGTCGTCCCCTCGCCGTACGGTCGGGGACGGCGACCCGCGGGCGATGACACGGTCGACCCGGAGACATCCCCATGTCAGCGGACGGGGGACGAGCAGTGAGGAAGCAGTCGTGAACGGTCACGTCCCGGCGGTGGTCCAGGGCATCTACGACGAGGTGGTGCAGCGCAACCGCGGCGAGACGGAGTTCCACCAGGCGGTGCGCGAGGTGCTCGAGTCGCTGGCCGTGGTGCTCGACCGGCACAGCGAGTACACCGAGATGAAGACCGTCCAGCGCATCTGCGAGCCGGAACGGCAGATCATCTTCCGCGTCCCCTGGCAGGACGACCGCGGCGAGGTGCACATCAACCGCGGCTTCCGCGTGGAGTTCAACTCCGCCCTCGGGCCCTACAAGGGCGGCCTGCGGTTCCACCCTTCGGTCAACCTGGGGATCGTCAAGTTCCTCGGCTTCGAGCAGATCTTCAAGAACGCGCTGACCGGCATGCCGATCGGCGGCGGCAAGGGCGGCTCCGACTTCGATCCCAAGGGCCGGTCCGACGCCGAGGTCATGCGGTTCTGCCAGTCGTTCATGACCGAGCTGTACCGGCACCTGGGTGAGTACACCGACGTCCCGGCCGGCGACATCGGCGTCGGTGCCCGCGAGATCGGCTACCTCTTCGGCCAGTACAAGCGGATCACGAACCGCTACGAGTCGGGGGTGCTCACCGGCAAGGGCCTCGGCTGGGGCGGCGCCCAGGTGCGCACCGAGGCCACCGGGTACGGCGCGGCCTTCTTCGCCGACGCGATGATGAAGGTGCGCGGCGAGTCCTTCGACGGCAGGCGGGTCACCGTCAGCGGCTCGGGCAACGTCGCCGTCTACGCCATCGAGAAGGTGCACCAGCTCGGCGGCCGGGCCGTGGCCTGCTCGGATTCCACCGGCTACGTCGTCGACGAGAAGGGCATCGACCTCGAGGTCCTCAAGCAGGTCAAGGAGGTCGAGCGGGCGCGGATCGGCGCGTACGCCGAACGAGTGCCCTCGTCGTCCTTCGTCGAGGGCGGCAGCATCTGGGACACCCCATGCGACGTCGCCATCCCCAGCGCCACCCAGAACGAGCTGGACGGCGACGCCGCGTCGGTACTGGGCCGCAACGGCTGCCGCTACGTCGTCGAGGGCGCCAACATGCCGGCCACACCGGAGGCGGTGCGGGTGTTCCGGGACGCCGGGATCGCCTTCGCCCCCGGCAAGGCCGCGAACGCCGGAGGCGTGGCCACCTCCGCGCTGGAGATGCAGCAGAACGCCTCCCGCGACAGCTGGACCTTCGAGCACAGCGAGGCCCGGCTGGAGGAGATCATGCGGGGCATCCACGCCCGCTGCCACGCCACCGCGGAGGAGTACGGCAGCCCGGGCGACCTGGTGCTCGGCGCCAACGTGGCCGGCTTCCTCGACGTGGCCGAGGCCGTCCACGCCCACGGCCTCATCTAGGTTCGCAGCGACGGAGGGCCCGGGGAGCGATCCGCTCCCCGGGCCCTCCGGTCCGCTCGGGTCAGCGCCTACGGCCGGCCCGGCGGAGTTCGGTCACCAGCAGGGCGATCCCGCCGCCGATGAGCACCAGCCAGAGCAGGCCGCCGTCGGTCACCAGGCCCAGCGGCAGCACCGCGCCGGCCGTCAGCACCCCCGCGGCGCCGAGGCGGCGGCGGGTCCTCGAGCTCCAGCGGCTCGACGTCCTGCCAGGCGCCAAGACCATCCGGGCCGGACCTGCGGGACGCCGTCGCCCGCGTCGCCGACGGCGACGTCGTGTTCAGCCCGCGGCTGGCCGGCTTCGTGCTCGACGCGTTCGCCGCGACGTCGCCGTCCGCCCTGCAGCCGGAGGGCCTGGCCACCGACCCCGGCCTGGACCTGCTCAGCGCCCGCGAGGGGGAGGTGATGCAGCTGTCGGGACGGCTCCGGGCCGCGGTGTCGGCCGGTAGGCCGACAGATCACAGAGTGTGTACGACCTGGAAGGCCTCGCCGAGCCGGCCCTCCGGCAGGCCCAGGCGGCGCCCGGTCTGGCGCATCCAGTCGGTGACGAACGGCTCGAGGCCGTCCATGTGGCTGACCTGGGTGACGTGGCTCTTCAGCGCCGCGAACTTCAGCTCGACGACGTCGGTCACGTCGACGACGTGGTCGGCCCGCGGGCTGGCGGTCAGCCACACCTCGGACACGGTCCAGGCCGCGAGGCCCTCGTCGGCGAGCAGCTCGGGGAAGGCGAAGGGGTTGCGCGCGTCGGGGTAGACGGTGCGCAGCGTGGACTCGCCCACGGTCATGTGGTCGGGATGGCTGGCCCCGATCCGATCCCACATCCGCTCCGGCGAGCTGGTCAGCACCCGCTGCGGGCGGACCTGGCGGATCACCCGGGTGATGTCACGGCGCAGGTCGAGGGTCAGCTCGAGCCGGCCGTCGGGGTAGCCGAGGAACCGGACGTCCTCCACCCCGACCGCCTTGGCCGCCGCCTCCTGCTCGGCCCGCCGCAGGGCGCCCATCCGGTCACGCGGGGTGTCGTCGAAGCCGCCGGCGTCCCCGTCGGTGACGATCAGGTAGGTCACCTCGGTGCCGGCCGCGGTCCAGGTCGCGACGGTGCCGGAGCTGCCGAAGTCCACGTCGTCGGGGTGGGCGAGCACGCACAGGGCGCGCTCGACGTGCTCGGCCGGCTTCCGGGGCTGCAGGGAGGTCACCCGCGGCAGCCTAGGAGAAGGACCCTTCTGCCCCCCACCGGAGCAGGACCCCGTCCTCCCCGCCCTTCGCGAGCTCAGGGCAGTGCCCTGGACGGGGCCGGCGGCGGGCCCCTACAGGGCCATGGTCACAGGCGGCCGCGGCCCTGGCGCAGCAGCAGCATGCCGAGCGTCGCGCCGTCCGGGCCGAGCTCGGTCCGGAACCGGGTGAGCACCTGCTGCTCGCGGGAGAGGGAGAGCCGGGTGCCGCCGGAGGCGCGGCGCAGCTCACCGATCTCCTGCGACACGGCCAGCCGGCGCTGCACCAGCCGGATGATCTCGGCGTCGCAGTCGTCGATCTGCTCGCGGAGCTCGGCGATGCGCTCGTCGGCGGTGGACGTCGTGGGGAGGGTGGCGGTCATGGGGGGCCTCCGGGGCGGGCAGGAGGCCGTCGGACCCCGGAGACGAGAAACGCCCCGGGCTCTTCGGGCCCGGGGCGTCTGTGTGCGGCTGTGCTCAGCCAGCGGTGACGGACACCGGAACCCGGTGGCCGTAGTAAAAGCTGAAGGAGGCGAGCACGGGACAGAGTCTGCCACAGGGACGACGGCGGGCGCCAGCGGGGCTCGTGGGACGGGCGTTCCCGACGAACCGGGCCTGTCACCCGGTCGAACTACAGTGGTGTGGTCATGAGCAGCGTCCAGCAGGCCCTCCCCGGTACCGCCTCCCTCCAGCGCTCGGCCGCAGGATCGGTGGGGCGGGAGCTGGACCGGATGCTCGCCGGTCTCAACGGCCCCCAGCGGCAGGCCGTCGTCCACGAGGGCAGCCCGTTGCTCATCGTCGCCGGCGCCGGCTCCGGCAAGACCCGGGTGCTGACCCACCGGATCGCCTACCTGCTCGGGGCCCGCGGCGTGCAACCGGGCGAGGTCCTGGCGATCACCTTCACCAACAAGGCCGCCGGGGAGATGAAGGAGCGGGTCGCCGCGCTGGTCGGCCCGCGCGCCCGGGCCATGTGGGTGTCGACGTTCCACTCGATGTGCGTGCGCATCCTGCGCGCCGAGGCGGCCAAGCTGGGCCTGAAGTCGTCGTTCACGATCTACGACCAGGGCGACTCGGTGCGGCTGATGACGATGGTCGCCCGCGACCTCGACCTCGACGCCAAGCGCTACCCGGGCCGCAGCCTGGCCGCGCAGGTCTCGAACCTGAAGAACGAGCTGGTGGACGAGGAGTCGTTCACGCCGGTCACGGCCCCGGAGAAGGTGCTCGCCGAGGCGTACACGCTCTACCAGCAGCGGCTGCGCCAGGCGCACGCGCTGGACTTCGACGACCTGATCATGACGACCGTGCACCTGCTGCAGGCCTTCCCGGACGTCGCCGAGCACTACCGTCGCCGCTTCCGGCACGTGCTCGTCGACGAGTACCAGGACACCAACCACGCCCAGTACGTGCTGGTCCGCGAGCTGGTCGGCACGGGTGAGGGCCCGGTGCCGCCCGCCGAGCTGTGCGTCGTCGGGGACGCCGACCAGTCGATCTACGCCTTCCGCGGCGCGACGATCCGCAACATCGACGAGTTCGAGCGCGACTACCCGCAGGCCACCACGATCCTGCTGGAGCAGAACTACCGCTCGACCCAGCGGATCCTCAGGGCCGCGAACCAGGTCATCGCGAAGAACACCGGGCGCCGTCCGAAGAACCTGTGGACCGACGCCGGCGAGGGCGCGCTGATCCGCGGCTACGTCGCCGAGAACGAGCACGACGAAGCCGCGTGGGCCGCCGAGCAGATCGACGCGCTGGTCGACGAGGGCAAGGTCAAGCCCCGCGACATCGCGGTCTTCTACCGGACCAACAACGCCTCCCGTGTCTTCGAGGAGGTGTTCATCCGCGTCGGCATGCCCTACAAGGTCGTCGGCGGGGTGCGCTTCTACGAGCGCAAGGAGGTCCGCGACGCGCTGGCCTACCTGAAGGTGGTCGCCAACCCGGCCGACGTGGTGAGCCTGCGCCGGGTGATCAACGTGCCCAAGCGGGGGATCGGCGAGAAGGCCGAGTCCTGCATCGAGACCTTCGCCGACCGGGAGCGGATCGCCTTCGCCAGCGCGCTGCGCCGCTGCTCGGAGGTCCACACGCTGGCGCCCCGTTCCCTCAAGGCGATCCAGGAGTTCGTCGCGCTGCTGGAGGAGTTCGAGCAGCTGGTCGAGACCGGGTCGGGTCCGGCCGCGCTGCTGGAGAGCATCCTCGACCGCACCGGCTACCTCGCCGAGCTCTCGGCCAGCACCGACCCGCAGGACGAGGGCCGGGTCGACAACCTCAAGGAACTCATCTCGGTGGCCGCGGAGTTCGAGGCGGCCAACCCCGGCGGCTCGATCACCGACTTCCTCGAGCAGGTGTCGCTGGTCGCCGACGCCGACCAGATTCCCGGTGGGGCGGCGGGGTCGGGTGACGACACCGCCGGCGACGAGGCGGGCGTCGTCACGTTGATGACCCTGCACACCGCCAAGGGCCTGGAGTTCCCGGTCGTCTTCCTCACCGGCATGGAGGACGGCGTCTTCCCGCACCTGCGCGCCCTCGGGGACCCGCGCGAGCTCGAGGAGGAGCGCCGCTTGGCCTACGTCGGCATCACCCGGGCGCAGCAGCGGCTGTTCATCTCGCGGGCGACGGTGCGCACCAGCTGGGGTCAGCCGGCCTACAACCCGCCGTCCCGCTTCCTCGACGAGCTGCCGCCCGACACCGTGCAGTGGGCGGGCAAGGAGCCGGTGCCGGCCCCGAGCACCGGCTACCGCTCCGCGCAGCAGCGGGTCGCCGCTACCGGGCTGTCCACCGGCGGGCTGCGCGGCGGCGCGGGCAACCGGCCGGTCATCTCCGTCGACGTGGGGGACCGGGTCAGCCACGACGCGTTCGGGCTGGGCACCGTCGTCGAGGTCACCGGTGTCGGGGACAAGGCCCAGGCGACGGTCGACTTCGGCTCGGGCGGCACGAAGCGCCTCGTGCTCCGCTACGCCCCGCTCGTCAAGCTCTGAACGACGCGGCCGAGGTCGCGGAGCGTCGTGATCCGGCACGGCTCGTCGTGCGGGCCGCCGTCCTGCCGGTCCAGATGGAGGGCGTGCAGGCCCGCGGCGCGGGCGGCCAGGACGCCGAGGTCGTACAGGTCGCCGACGTGCAGCACCTCAGCCGGCGTCACGCCCAGCCGCTCGCACGCCGAGGCGTACGCAACCGGGACGGCTTGGCCGCGCCCAGCTCCTCCGCGGTGACGAGGGTCCCGACCCGGCCCGCGAGGCCGGTCCGCTCGAGCTTGGCCGTCTGCTGCTCGACCGTCCCGTTGGACAGCACGGCCGGGCGTAGGCCGCGTCCGGTCAGCTCGGCCAACGCCGCATCGACGTCGTCGTAGACCTGCCACGCCTCCTCGTAGTGACGCAGGTAGCCGGCGAAGACGTCGTCGAGCCCGTCCGTGTCCTCCACGGGGTGGCCGATGAGTGGGAGCACGTCCCGCAGACGACGGCGCCGCTGCTCGGCGAAGGTGACCTCGCGCCGGCGCCACGCGGAGAAGTGACGCTCCTCGGCGGCGAACCAGGCGTCGACGAACTCCGCTGACGCCGTGGCGCCGAAGGAGGGCAGCCAGCCCTCGAGCGCGGTGGTGACGGCGCCGCGGTGGTCGAACAGCGTGCCGTCCAGGTCGAACAGCACCACGCGCAGACCTCCCACGGATCCATCCCAGCACGGCCGCTGCACGATCCCTCGTGTGGTTCGGGGAGTCGCTGGCGCAGGCGCGTGCTCGGACAGCGAGCTCTTGCGGTGCTGCACGCGCTCCTGCGGTCCTGCAACACCGCAGGAGCAGGCGAAGCAGCGCAGGAGTGATCGGGAGGACGGCGGCTAGATGTGGACGCCGCGCTCGGCGAGGAACTCCTCGGGGTCGATGGGTCGCCCGTTCATGGCGCCCCGGTGGATCTGGTAGTGCAGGTGCGGCCCGGTCGACTGTCCCTCGTTGCCGACCTTCGCGATCTGGTCGCCGGCGTGCACGAGGTCGCCGGCCTCGACGTCGTAGTAGCGCATGTGGCCGTAGACGTGCACGTTGCCGTCGGCGTCCTGGATGTAGACGGCGTTGCCGTACCCGGAGGCCCGCCCGGCGCGGATGACCACGCCGTCGGTGGCCGAGTGGATCGGGGTGCCCAACGGGGCGGCGAGGTCGATGCCGTAGTGCATCGTGCCCCAGCGCATGCAGAAGCAGGTGGTCATCCGGCCCTCGGTGGGCAGCGCCGTCTTGGGTTCCCGGGCGGCGCGGGAGGCGGCCAGCTCGCCGAGCCGGGCCTGCGCTTCGGCCTCGCTGATGCCGCGGCGCACGCCGGCGTCCTCCATGTCGCCGCTGAAGTCGACGTCGGAGGCGATCCCCAGGCCGTAGTCGGCGGCGCTGAGCGACAGTTCGGTCGGCCCGGTGCCCAGCGTGCTCGGCAGTGCGGCGACGACCGCGCCGGCGACGAGCGCGGCCAGCCACAGCGGCCCACGCCGGCCGGGCGGGCGGGGGATGCTGCGGCGCCGGGCACGGGCCGGCTGCTCGTCGGCGGCCTCGGCCGCCGGTGCGTCGGCGAGCTCGCCCGTGCAGGTGGCCGAGGCGGGGACGGCGTCGGCAGCCGGCTCACCGTCGGTGCGCGGTCGCTCCAGCAGCGCGGGGCCGGTCGAGCGGGCCACGGGGCACCTCCTTCGTGAGCGGTCTCCGAGCGGGTGCCGCGGGGGCGGCCCGTCGGGGGAGCGACGGCGGCTGGGACGTCCGGGACGTCCGCCGGCGAGGTGCCGGTGCCGTGATCGGACCGTAACGATCGGTCAGGCCGGGGTCGGTCAGCGACACTCCGTATCTATTTGTCTGCAGTCCGTGAGGTCATTGGGCGCGGGCGTGGCCCCGTGCCGCAGGACACGACCGCCCGCCACACCGTCTCGGTGCGGCGGGCCGGGGAGAGGAAGCCGGCTCAGGCGACGGCGGCCGGCGCCGGTGCGGCCGGGTAGGGCTGCCGCAGCCCGGCCAGGGTCGTGGCGACCTCGTCGACCACGCTCCGGTGGAACGGCAGCGACATGTGCCCGACCCCGCGGACCAGGACGTTGCGGACCTGCAGGTCCGGATGGTCGCACCGCCCGGCACTGGTCGGGATGACCATCTGGTCGAGGTCGCTGTAGATCGCGGTCACGGGGGTGCGCACGCCCGGCGCGGGCTTCGCCAGCTCCTGCAGCACCGCCGACCCCGGTCGCAACTGGCGTACCAGCGGGGTGGGCAGCAGGTGCGCGAGCAACGACCCCTGGTGCGGCGTCCCCAGGGTCACGAGCGACTCGACGCGCTGGTCGCCGTCCTGCCGCTGCACGTGGTAGCGGGCGATCAGCCCGCCGAGGCTGTGCCCGACCACGTGCACCCGGTCGTGCCCGGTCTGCTCGCAGATGCGCTGCAGGTGCTCCCCGAGGTCCGCCGCGCCGCGGGCGACGTCGGACAGCAGCGGGCTGTAGTTCCAGGAGCAGACGGAGGTGAACCCGCGGCGGCGGAGGCTGCGCCGCATCACCGCGAAGACCGAGTGGTTGTCGATCAGGCCGTGCACGAGGACGACGGGGATGCGGGCGGCCAGCGGGTCGGCGGCGAACAGGGCCCGCGCCCCCGGCGGCTGTTCGCCGGGGCGGCAGCGCGGGTCGGGCCGCAGTCGCTGGGTGCGGGTGCCCAGCGGGTACATGAGCACGTGGGCCCCGACGAGAGCCAGTTCGGCGATCCCGCCGGTCAGCGTGGCCCGGGTCAGCAGCGAGCGCACCGGGTGCCGTGGCGCTCCCGGCCGTCGGGCGTCGGTGTGCGACGCTGGGTCGGACTCCGGGTCGCCGAGCAACTGCATCGTCCCTCCCCGTTCCGTGACCACCGGTGCAGCCCGGGTTCGGGCATCCCCGGCGGTCAGGGCCTCGCTGTGAAGCCCCCGTTCACCTGACGGTAGGACCACCGTGTGGTGGTCGTCACACCGACGCCACCAGCCGAGGCCAGTTCGTGACCAAGACGAAGGGGGAACCGTGGCCGGCCGCGATGGCTCCACCCGGCCCGCCGGGGGCGCGGCGCGCACCCCGGCTGCTCGCCGTGCCGACCCGCGGCGTTCGCCCGAGCCGGCTGCCGCGGTGCCGGTCGACGGGCTGGTGGTCGGCGAGCCGCCCCGCACCGCGGGGCTCGCCGGTGTGCTGCTCGTCCTCGCCGGCCTCACCGGCGCGGTCGGTCTGTTCCCGACCTACCTCGTCGTGGGCGGGGAGGAGGTGACCCAGGCCGGTGGTGTGGGCAGCGTGCTCGTGGGCCTGCTGGCTCCCCTCGTCGGGGTGGCGGTCGGCGGGGGCCTCGCGGCCGGTCGTACGCCGCGTTTCGGCCTCGCCTACGCCGGAGTGGGTGGCGCGCTGGCGCTCGGCCTGCTCCTCATCGAGCTGTACCGGGCGAGCACGTCCACCATCCGCCCGGGCGTGGAGGTGATCGCAGGCCAACGGGTGCTCACCAGCTCGGTCGAGGTCGGTCCCGGCTGGGTGCTCGGCGTCGTCGCCCTCGGGCTCACCGTCCTGGCCGGCGCGCTGGCCCTGGCGTCCTGGGGGCGCACCGTCATGGACGACGCCGGGGCGCTCGACCCCGCCCGCCCGGCGCTGGCCGGCGCCGCCGCGCTGCTGGGCGTCGGCGCGGTCCTGTGCCTGGTCCTGCCGGCCGCCGACGTCCCCGCCCGGATCGTCACCGACCCGACGACCGGGCTGCAGGTCGTCGTCGAGCAGAACGGCCCGCAGGGGCTGCTGGAGCGGCCCGGCCTGGCGCTGCTCGGGGGCCTGCTGCTCGCCGGCGCCGTCGTCCTCTGCTCGGTGCTGGCCCCCTCGCTGCGGCCCCGGCTGGCCGCGGTCGGCGGGCTGCTGGCGATCACCGTCGTCGTCCTCACCGCCGGGCTGACCGGCCTCCGGGACGCGGCCGCCTCCGATGAGCTGGAGTGGACCCTGCCCGGCGTCGGGCTCCTGGTGGCCGGGCTCGGCTACGCCGCCCTCACCGTCCTGGCCTGGCGGCTGCGCCGGGCTCCCGCCCGGTGACCGGCCCGGACCCGGCGGTCGAGGGTGGCCGGGTGGGCGAGGAGCGCATCCGGGTCGTGGTCGCCGCGCCGGGGGACGACGGGGAGGACCGCGCCACCGTGACCGTCGCCCGCGGCCTGCGCGATGCCGGGATGGAGGTCGTCTACGCCGGCCGCCGGCAGTCGCCGGAGCAGATCGCCGACACCGTCGTCCAGGAGGACGCCGACGCCGTCGGCCTCCCGGTGCTCCCTGCGGATGCGACCGAGCTGCTCGCCCGGCTCGCCGCGCTGCTCGACGAGCGCGGCGTGGACGACGTCGTCGTCTTCGGCTGTGGGTCGGACGCCGGCCTGCCGGGGCTGACCCGGGTCTTCCCGGCCGACACGGCGCCCGACGAGATCGCCGCCTGGCTGAGAGCGGAGGTCGGCGGCGCGGTCAGCCGGTGACCGGGAGGATCGGCCGCTGCACCCCACCGCTCGTCGACGGAGCCCGGGCCGGTGCAGGAGGACGACGTGGCGCTGCGCGCCGCAGCCGCCGCCGCGGGAGCGACCGTCGAGGTCACCCCGGCCGTGGACAGGGCCGTCGTGAGGACGGCCGGGGATCGGTGCACGGCCGGGGCTCCGCGCCGAGGAGGCCGGCGCCGATCGACCGGGTGTGATGCCGCGCACCCGGCCCGACGCCGGTGGCGCGGCCCGGATACGCGGGGGCTACGGTGCCTGTTCGTGGATCTCTTCGAGTACCAGGCCCGTGACCTGTTGGCCTCGCACGGCGTCCCCGTGCTCCCCGGCGGCGTCGCCGAGACCCCCGAGCAGGCCGAGGCGATCGCACGGGAGATCGCCGCCCCCGTCGTCGTCAAGGCCCAGGTGAAGACCGGCGGCCGTGGCAAGGCCGGCGGCGTCAAGCTCGCCGACGACGCGGACGAGGCGCGCGCCCGGGCCCAGGACATCCTCGGCCTGGACATCAAGGGCCACATCACGCACCGCGTCATGGTCGCGCAGGCCAGCGACATCGCCGAGGAGTACTACTTCT
Source organism: Geodermatophilus sp. DF01-2 (assembly GCF_004571065.1). Taxonomy (GTDB): domain Bacteria; phylum Actinomycetota; class Actinomycetes; order Mycobacteriales; family Geodermatophilaceae; genus Geodermatophilus. The sequence continues at coordinate 20,360 of NZ_SPQN01000042.1, read as the reverse complement.
CCTACCTGCTCGACCGGGCCAACCGCACCTTCCTGGCCATGGCCAGCGTCGAGGGCGGCATGGAGATCGAGCAGCTCGCCGTCGAGCGCCCGGAGGCGCTGGCCCGCATCCCCGTGGACGCCACCACCGGCGTCGACACCGCCAAGGCCACCGAGATCGTCGACGCCGCCGGGTTCCCCGCCGAGGTGCGCGACCAGGTGATCGCCATCGCCGTCCAGCTGTGGGACGTCTTCGCGAAGGAGGACGCCACGCTCGTCGAGGTCAACCCGTTGGCCAAGGCGCCCGACGGCACGGTCCTGGCGCTCGACGCAAAGGTGACCCTCGACGACAACGCCCGCTTCCGGCACGAGGGCCACGGGGCGCTGGAGGACTCCGCCTCCGCCGATCCGCTGGAGGCCGCGGCCAAGGAGAAGGACCTCAACTACGTCAAGCTCGACGGCGCGGTCGGCATCATCGGCAACGGCGCCGGACTCGTGATGAGCACGCTCGACGTCGTGGCCTACGCCGGTGAGGAGCTCGGCGGGGTCAAGCCGGCCAACTTCCTCGACATCGGCGGTGGCGCCTCGGCCGAGGTCATGGCCAACGGCCTGCACATCATCCTGTCCGACCCCGCCGTGAAGAGCGTCTTCGTCAACGTCTTCGGCGGGATCACCGCCTGCGACGCGGTCGCCAACGGCATCGTGCACGCCCTGCAGCTGCTCGGCGACGAGGCGACCAAGCCCCTGGTCGTCCGGCTCGACGGCAACAACGTGGAGGAGGGCCGGCGGATCCTCGCCGAGGCCAACCACCCGCTGGTGACCCTGGTGGACACGATGGACGGCGCCGCCCGCCGGGCCGCCGAGCTCGCCGCCGCGTAATCGCCCCGACACCCCGACAGGACACCACAGAGATGTCGATCTTCCTCAACGAGAACAGCAAGGTCATCGTCCAGGGCATGACCGGCTCCGAGGGGCGCAAGCACACCCAGCGCATGCTCGCCTCGGGGACGGCGATCGTCGGTGGCGTGAACCCGAAGAAGGCCGGCCAGAGCGTCGACTTCGACGGCACCGGCGTGCCCGTCTTCGGCTCCGTCTCGGAGGCGATGAAGGAGACCGGCGCCGACGTCAGCGTCATCTTCGTGCCGCCGGCCGGTGCCAAGAACGCCGTCATCGAGGCCGTCGACGCCCAGATCGGGCTCGCCGTCGTCATCACCGAGGGCATCCCGGTGCACGACTCAACCTCCTTCTGGGCCCACGCCCAGGGCGGCTCGACCCGCATCATCGGCCCGAACTGCCCCGGCCTGATCAGCCCCGGTCGGTCGAACGCCGGCATCATCCCGGCCAACATCACCAAGCAGGGCAGGATCGGACTGGTCAGCAAGTCCGGCACGCTGACCTACCAGATGATGTACGAGCTGCGCGACATCGGGTTCTCCACCTGCGTCGGCATCGGCGGCGACCCGGTCATCGGCACCACCCACATCGACTGCCTCCAGGCCTTCCAGGACGACCCGGAGACCGAGGCGATCGTCATGATCGGCGAGATCGGTGGGGACGCCGAGGAGCGGGCCGCCGACTTCATCAAGGCCAACGTCACCAAGCCGGTCGCCGGCTACGTCGCCGGCTTCACCGCGCCCGAGGGCAAGACGATGGGCCACGCCGGCGCGATCGTCTCCGGTTCGGCCGGCACCGCGCAGGCGAAGAAGGAGGCCCTCGAGGCCGCCGGCGTCCGGGTGGGGAAGACCCCGTCGGAGACCGCGCGCCTGATGCGGGAGCTCGTCGGCGCCTGAAGAAGGACCTCCCTGCCCCCCGTCGCTCGCAGGCTCGCGGCGGGACCCTGCAGGGAGGCCGCCACTGCCCGGTGGTCCCCCGTACGGGGGTCACCGGGCAGCGGCGTCTCGGGGACTCGATAGCGTCACGGGCGGGGGACGGCGGGCGCGCCGCGGTTGCGAGCGGTACGGGCGGTGTCCACCATCCGCGCAGTCACCAGGCCACGACCGAGGAGCGCCCCGCGATGACCAGTCAACCGCCGCAGCCGCCGGGCGGGTACGGGCAGCAGCCGGGCGAGGGCCAGCCGGGGCAGCGTCAGCCGGGCGAGGAGGAGCTCCGGCCGGATCATCCGCAGGAGGGGCAGAACCAGCCTGGGTACGGGCCGCCGAGCTACGGCGTGCAGCCGTCCCACGGTCAGCCGAGCTACGGCGAGCAGCCGCCCCACGGTCAGCAGCCCCACGGCGGACAGCCGCCCCACGGTCAGCCGAGCTACGGCGAGCAGCCGCCCCACGGTCAGCAGCCCCACGGCGGGCAGCCGCCCTACGGGCAGCCGGGATACGGCCAGCCTCCCTACGGTCAGCAGCCTTCCTACGGTCAACCAGGCTACGGACAGCAGCCGTACGGTCAGCCGCCCTACGGGCAGCCCGGCTACGGGCCGCCCGGGTACGGCCAGCAGCCCTACGGGCAGCCCGGGTACGGCCAGCAGCCGGCGTGGGGACCGCCCTACGGTCAGCAGCCGTACGCGCAGCAGCCGCCGTGGGCGCAGCCGTACGGTCAGCAGCCCTACGGGCAACAGCCCACCCCGCAGCGGCCCAGCGTCACGGTCGCCTTCGACCTGCACCGGGCACGCCCAGGTGACTGGATCGTGGTCCTCTGCGCGGTGGCCTTCCTGCTCTTCGCCGCCCTCCCGTGGTTCACCTTCGACTTCGGGTTCGGCTTCTCCGAGTCGATCAACGGCTTCGACTTCGGGCTGGTCACGACCGCCGCCGTGCTGCTCGTCGCCGCCGCGGTGTGGGCGCTGGTGCCCGCTGTCGTCGCGTTGGACCTGCCCTTCCCGCGCGGGTTCGTCACCGTGGGTCTGACGTCGCTGGCCTTCCTGCTCACCCTCGTCGAGTGGCTCAGCACCTTCGAGGGCGGGTTCAGCCTCTTCGCACTGCTCACCTTCCTCGCCGCGGCCGCGGCCGTGACGGCTGCCGTGCTCGGCCTGCTCCACCGGCTGCGACCCCGGTCCGAGGGCGCGGAGGGCTCGGCGGGCGACGCCTGGCCGGCTCCACAGGGCCGGCAGTCCGGCGGCGCGGTCGGCGGGCCGTGGCAGCCCCCGGGCCAGCAGACCTCCTACGGGCAGGCCGCCGAGCATCCGCCGTCCGCGCCGGAGCAGCCCTATCCGACGCCCCCTCCGCCTCCGCCGCCCCCGGCTCCGCCGGGCTCCGCGACGCCGCCGCCGGGGGCCGACGAAGGCAACACCCCGGGCCGGCCGGGCGGCTCCACCGCGTCCGGCGCCGGGTCCGACCAGTCCTCGTAGCTTCCTGGAGAACTTCGGGCGCGTGGTCCGGCGATCCCGGCCCCGCCTTGGGACAGTGGGGGCGTGGCCTCCCTGCTCGCCCGCCTGAGCCTGCCCGCGCAGCCGGACCCGGGCGCCCACCGGCCCCGGCGCGCCCTCGTCCTCGCCGCGCTGGCCACCGCCGCCGTGTCGGTGCTCGGGCTGCTGGGACTGGGCCTGGCGTCGGTCGTCGTGCAGACGCTCGACCCGGCCGGCGGACTGCCGGTCGCGGGCTCGGCACGCCTGGCCGGCCAGCTGTGGCTGCTCGCCCAGGGTGGCGGCCTGACCCTCGGGTCGGGTCCGCTGGTCCTCGCCCCGCTGCTGCTCACCCTGGCCATCGCCTGGGGTCTGTCCAGCGCGGGCCGCGGCGTCGTCCGGACCTGCGACGTCTCGGGCGCCCGTCCGGCGATCACCGTCGTGGCGACGGCGACCGGCACGCACACGGTCCTGGCCGTCCTGCTCGGGCTCCTCGTCGACACACCCGGGGCGGACGTCGACCTGCTGCGGACGGCGGTCGGCAGCGCGGTGCTCGCCGCCCTCGCCGTCGGGTGGGGGACCGCGCGCGAGTCGGGCCTCCTCGACGACCTGCTCGACGCCACGCCGGGGCCGGTGGAACCGCTGCTGCGCGCGGTGCTGGCCGGGCTGCTGGTCGCCGTCGCCCTCGGCCTGCTCATGGTCGCCGCGGCGCTGGCGGCCGACGCCGAGGGATACGCCGCGCTGTCCGGGTCCCTCGGGGGGGCAGGTGCCGGCGCGGTCGGGCTCCTGGCGCTCGGCCTCCTCTTCCTGCCCAACGCCGCGGCCGCCGCCATCGGGCTGGCCGCCGGCCCGGGGTTCGCCGTCGGCAGCGGGACCTTCGTCTCCGTGCACGGCGTCACCCTCGGCGCGGTGCCCGCGCTGCCGCTGCTCGCCGCGCTGCCCGACACCCAGGCGGTGCCGCTGCTGGCCTTCGCCTCGCAGGTCGTGCCGGCCCTCGCCGGCCTGGTCACCGGCGCGGCGCTGGGCCGGCGGATGGGCGACGCCGATGGCGGCTCGGTCGTGGCGGGGCTGTGGGGGATGCTGGCCGGGCTGTTCCTCGGCGTGGCGTGCGGCCTGCTCGCGTGGGTGGCCGGCGGCTCCCTCGGGGACGGGGCGCTGGCCGAGGTGGGGGCACCGCCCGTGGCGACCGGCCTCGCGGTCGCCGTCCAGGCGGGCGTGGCCGCCGCGCTCGCCGCCGCCGTGACCCGCTGGCGTTCCCTCGGCTGACCGGCCCCGTCCAGAGGCTCGCGCCGAGCTTGCGAGGCGTGAGGAGGACGGGGTCCTTATAGGGTCGCTGCGTGCCCGCCTCCGAGCAGTCCCCGCGGGCGCGGGTCGTCGTCCTGCTGTCCGGGACAGGTTCGCTGTGCGAGGCCCTGCTGACCGCCGCGGAGGACCCGGGATATCCGGCCACCGTGGTCGCCGTCGGCAGCGACCGCGACGCCCCGGGGCTCGGCCACGCCCGGCGACGCGGGATCGCCACCTTCACCTGCGTGCTGCGCGACCACCCCGACCGCGCCGCGTGGGACCGTTCGCTGGCCGCCGCCATCGCCGGGCACCGGCCCGACCTGGTGGTCTCGGCCGGCTTCCTGAAGATCGTCGGCCCCGCCGTGCTCGCGGCGTTCGGGGGCCGGCTGCTCAACACCCATCCCGCGCTGCTGCCGGCGTTCCCCGGCGCGCACGCCGTCCGCGACGCCCTGGCGGCCGGCGCCGAGGTCACCGGCAGCACCGTGCACTGGGTGGACGCCGGCGTCGACACCGGCCCGGTGATCGCCCAGCGCGAGGTGCCCGTCCTCCTGGGGGACGACGAGGCGCGGCTGCACGAACGGATCAAGGCCGTGGAGCGTGAGCTCCTGGTGGAGACGGTGGCGGAGCTCGTCACTGCACCCTCGACCCGCCCGCCCCAGACGAGGAAGAGCCCCCGATGAGCGACCGCACCCCCATCCGCAGGGCCCTGCTGGGCGTGTACGACAAGACCGGCATCGAGGAGCTGGCCCGCGGGCTGGCCGACGCCGGCGTCGAGCTGGTCAGCACCGGCGCCACCGCCCGGCGGATCGCCGACGCCGGCGTCCCGGTCACCCCCGTCGAGCAGGTCACCGGCTTCCCCGAGTGCCTGGACGGGCGGGTGAAGACCCTCCACCCCGCCGTGCACGCCGGGATCCTGGCCGACCGCCGCCTCCCTGCGCACGTGCAGCAGCTCGAGGACCTCGGCATCGCGCCGTTCGACCTGGTCGTGGTGAACCTCTACCCGTTCTCCGAGACGGTGGCCTCCGGAGCGAGCCCGGACGAGTGCGTGGAGCAGATCGACATCGGCGGCCCGGCGATGGTGCGCGCCGCGGCGAAGAACCATCCGTCGGTCGCCGTCGTCGTCGCCCCGGCCCGCTACGGCGACGTCCTGGCCGCCGTCGCCGCCGGGGGGTTCACCCTCGCCGAGCGCCGGTCGCTGGCCGCGGCGGCCTTCCGCCACACGGCCACCTACGACATCGCCGTCGCGTCGTGGCTGGGCAACGTCGTCGCCCCGGACGACGACTCCGGCTTCCCGGCCTGGGTGGGCGCCGGCTGGGAGCGCGCCGACGTACTGCGCTACGGCGAGAACCCGCACCAGCGGGCGGCGCTGTACCGCAGCGGGCAGTCCGGGCTGGCGCACGCCGAGCAGTTGCACGGCAAGCAGATGTCCTACAACAACTACGTCGACACCGACGCCGCCTGGCGGGCCGCGCACGACCACGACGACCCCTGCGTGGCGATCATCAAGCACGCCAACCCCTGCGGCATCGCCGTCGGCACCGACATCGCCTCGGCGCACCGCAAGGCGCACGCCTGCGACCCGGTGTCGGCCTTCGGCGGGGTGATCGCGGCCAACCGCGAGGTCGACCTGACCATGGCCGAGCAGGTCGCGGAGGTGTTCACCGAGGTCGTCGTCGCGCCGTCGTTCACCGAGGACGCGCTGCAGGTGCTCACCGCGAAGAAGAACGTCCGGCTGCTGCGGCTCCCCGAGGCCGGCCGGCCGGCCACGGAGCTGCGCCCGGTCAGCGGCGGGCTGCTGGTCCAGACCGCCGACCGCATCGACGCCCCCGGCGACGACCCCACCACCTGGAGCCTCGCCACCGGTGAGCCGCTGGACGCCGCGGGCCTGGACAACCTCGTCTTCGCCTGGCGCAGCGTCCGCGCGGTGCGGTCGAATGCGATCCTCCTGGCGCAGGACAAGGCCACCGTGGGTGTCGGCATGGGTCAGGTGAACCGGGTGGACGCCGCCCGGCTGGCGGTCGCGCGGGCGGGGGAGCGGGCCGCCGGGTCGGTCGCCGCCTCGGATGCGTTCTTCCCGTTCGCCGACGGCCTGCAGGTGCTGCTCGACGCCGGCGTGCGGGCTGTCGTGCAGCCGGGCGGCTCGGTGCGCGACGGCGAGGTCATCGCGGCCGCGACCGCCGCCGGCATCCCGGTCTACCTGACCGGGACCCGGCACTTCGCGCACTGATGAAGGACCCCCTCGCCCCCGCCACCCGCAGGTTCGTGGCGGGCCGCTGCAGGGAGGCCGCCGTCCACTTCACCTCTCGCAGGCTCGGGGCGGGCCCCGGGACGGGGCCGCGTCTCCCTCATCCCGCCGGGCGGCTCGTGCGCTGTTCCACCCACACTGGCGGTCCTGCACGAGCGCAGGACCGGGCAGAACAGCGCAAGTGTCACCGCGGACCACGTCACGGCTGGGGTCAGTGCCGGCCGGGAGCGGCACCTGGCGGGGGTGTCGTCCGGTAGGCCGACGACGTCACCGCGTGAACATCGCCTTGAGGGCGCCGAGCAGGCCGAACACCGGGACGGCGACGGCGAACCAGAAACCGGTGTCGGTGGTGTCGGGGGCCCAACCGACGTCGGCCAGCGGCACCAGCACCCCGGCCCCCGCCACCAGGCTGACCAGCAGCGCCAGGACGCCGAGGAAGCGGTGGGTGCGGGCGGGCAGGACCATCAGCAGGCCCAGCACGAACAGCGCGGCACCGCCCAGGACGACCGCCATCGGCTGCCAGAGCCTGCTGCCCAGCAGCTCTCCGGCGCCCCCGCCGAGGTCGTCGAACCCGCTGCGGACCAGTTCCCACCCGGTCAGCTCGCTGCCGGGCAGCCAGCGCAGCAGCAGGCTGACCCCGGCCGCGATGCCGGCCAGGATCAGCAGCAGGCTGGCCAGGCTGTCGGGCCGGCGGACGCGCACGGGCCTCGTCGAGTAGTCCGGCGCCGTGGGCGAGCCGTAGCCGGGAACGGGCCCGGGACCACGGCCCGGGGCGTACCGGGGGTCGGCGGCGGCACCGTCCGCCCACGGGCTCCGCACCGGCTGCATGCCCGGGATCGTCTGCTCGCGCCAGTCGTCGGGGCCCCGTGCTCCGGCGGCCGGGGACTGCTCGCGCTCGGTCATCACCACTCCTCGCGGAACGGCAGGCGGGAAGGCGCCCGCACCCGCGAGCCTAGGGCGCCGGTCGCGTCCGGCGGCCCCTCTTCCGGCAGACTGTCGCACCGTGCAGGCGACGACCCTCGACGGCAAGGCGACCGCAGCGGCCATCCGGGCGGAGCTGACCGAACGGGTCGCCGCCCTGACCGCGGCCGGTCACCGTCCCGGGCTCGGCACCCTGCTGGTCGGCGACGACCCCGGCAGCCGCTGGTACGTCGACGCCAAGCACTCCGACTGTGCCCAGGTCGGCATCGCGAGCATCCAGCGCGAGCTGCCCGGAACCGCCACGCTCGCCGACGTGCTCGCCGTCGTCGACGAGCTCAACGCCGACCCGGCCTGTACCGGCTACATCGTCCAGCTGCCGCTGCCGGCGGGTATCGAGGAGAGCATCGTCCTCGAGCGGATGGACCCGGCCAAGGACGCCGACGGCCTGCACCCGGTCAACCTCGGACGGCTGGTCCTCAACGTGCCGGGGCCGCTGCCGTGCACCCCGGTGGGCATCGTCGAGCTGCTGCGCCGGTACGACGTGCCGATCGCCGGCGCCGAGGTCGTCGTCGTCGGTCGGGGCATCACCGTCGGCCGGCCGCTGGGCCTGCTGCTCACCCGCCGCTCCGAGAACGCGACGGTGACCCTCTGCCACACCGGTACGCGCGACCTCGCCGCGCACCTGCGTGCCGCCGACATCGTGGTCGCCGCGGCCGGCGTCCCCGGCCTGGTCACCAGGGACGTCGTCAAGCCGGGGGCCGCGGTCCTCGACGTCGGCGTCAGCCGGGTCGACGGCAGGATCGCCGGGGACGTCGCGAAGGACGTCGTCGACGTCGCCGGGTTCGTCGCCCCCAACCCTGGCGGGGTGGGGCCGATGACCCGGGCGATGCTGCTGCAGAACGTCGTCCTGGCCGCCGAGCAGGCCGCCGCCGCGGACGTCCTCTCCGCTTCGTGACCGCGCTCGCGAGGTTACGCGGGGACAGAGCACCTCAGGGCACGTGGTCGACGAGCGCTAGCGAGGAGGACACGTGACCCGCCCCCCGCTCTACACCCGCCGACCCTTCCTGGCCGGCCTGCTGCGTCAGCTGCCGCTGCTGGTGGTGCTGCTGGCGGTGGGTGCCGGGTTGCTCATGGTGACCTTCGAGCACTGGCGGCGCGGGCTGGTCGTCGTCGGGCTGGCACTGGTGGGCGGGGGGCTGCTGCGGCTGCTGCTCCCGCTGCGCCGGGTCGGGTTCCTCGCCGTCCGCAGCCGGCCGGTGGACGTCGTCCTGCTGGCCGGCGTCGGGGTGACGCTGACCGCCTTCGCCCTGGCCATCCCGGCCACCTGAACGAGGACCCCCTCCTGCCCACCCCTCGGAGAAGGACCCCCTCCCCGAGCCCTTCGCAGACTCTGGGTGCGCCAGGAGGGGGCCGGGTGCCCTCGAGGGGGCCGCACCTGCCCGGGCGCTCCGGCGTCGCCAGCGATAGGTTGACCGCCATGGCAGAGCAGCCCAGGAACGGCAAGGTGACCGTCGTCGGTGCCGGGTTCTACGGCTCGACCACCGCCCTCCGTCTAGCGGAGTACGACATCTTCGAGACCGTCGTGCTCACCGACATCGTCGAGGGCAAGCCCGAGGGCCTGGCCCTCGACATGAATCAGTCCCGGCCGATCGAAGGCTTCGAGACCGAGGTCGTCGGGGTCGGCGGCGGGTCCTACGAGGGCACCGAGGGATCCGACGTCGTCGTCATCACCGCGGGGCTGCCCCGCAAACCCGGCATGAGCCGGATGGACCTCATCGAGACCAACGCCAAGATCGTCCGCTCGGTCGCCGAGAACATCGCCCGGACCTCGCCGGACGCCGTGGTCATCGTCGTGTCCAACCCGCTGGACGAGATGACCGCGCTCGCTCAGCTGGCCACCGACTTCCCGAAGAACCGGGTGATGGGCCAGGCCGGCATGCTCGACACCGCCCGGTTCACCAACAACGTCGCCGGCGAACTCGGCGCCGCGGTGGGCTCGGTGCGCACCCTGACCCTCGGCTCGCACGGCGACACCATGGTGCCGGTGCCCTCGCGCTGCACCGTCGACGGCAAGCCGCTGACCGACGTCCTGCCCGCCGACCGCATCGAGCACCTCGTCGACCGGACCCGCAACGGCGGAGCCGAGGTCGTGGCGCTGCTCAAGACCGGCTCGGCGTACTACGCCCCGTCCGCGGCCGCAGCGCGCATGGCGCGCGCGGTCATGGAGGACTCCGGAGCGGTCATGCCGGTGTGCGCCTGGGTGGACGGCGAGTACGGCATCTCCGGGGTCTACCTCGGGGTCGAGGCCGAGATCGGGCGCGAGGGCGTGCGCCGGGTGGTCGAGGGCGACCTGACCGAGAGCGAACTGGCCGGGCTGCGCGAGGCGGCCGAGGCCGTGCGCGCCAAGCAGGCCGACGTAGCCGACCTCTGAGCCCAGCCGGCTCAGAGCATGTAGAGAGGGACGTGCACGTGGCAAAGATCAAGGTCGAGGGCACCGTCGTCGAGCTCGACGGCGACGAGATGACCCGGATCATCTGGCAGTTCATCAAGGACCAGCTGATCCTCCCGTACCTCGACGTGAACCTCGAGTACTACGACCTGGGCATCGAGAAGCGCGACGAGACCGACGACCAGATCACCGTCGACTCGGCCAACGCGATCAAGAAGCACGGCGTCGGCGTCAAGTGCGCGACGATCACCCCCGACGAGGCCCGCGTCGAGGAGTTCGGCCTCAAGAAGATGTGGCGGTCCCCGAACGGGACGATCCGCAACATCCTCGGCGGCGTCATCTTCCGCGAGCCGATCATCATGTCGAACGTCCCGCGGCTGGTGCCGGGCTGGACCAAGCCGATCGTCGTCGGCCGTCACGCGTTCGGTGACCAGTACCGGGCCACCGACTTCCGGTTCCCCGGCGAGGGCACGCTGACGGTCACCTTCACGCCGAAGGACGGCTCCGCGCCGATCGAGCACGAGGTCTTCCAGTCGCCCGGCGCCGGCGTCGCGCTGGCGATGTACAACCTCGACGAGTCGATCCGCGACTTCGCCCGGGCCTCGATGAACTACGGCCTGCAGCGCGGCTATCCGGTCTACCTGTCGACGAAGAACACGATCCTCAAGGCCTACGACGGCCGGTTCAAGGACCTGTTCGCCGAGGTCTTCGAGACCGAGTTCAAGGACCGGTTCGACGAGGCCGGCATCACCTACGAGCACCGGCTGATCGACGACATGGTGGCCGCGTCCCTCAAGTGGGAGGGCGGCTACGTGTGGGCGTGCAAGAACTACGACGGCGACGTCCAGTCCGACACCGTGGCGCAGGGCTTCGGCTCGCTGGGCCTGATGACGTCGGTGCTCATGAGCCCCGACGGCCGCACCGTCGAGGCCGAGGCCGCGCACGGAACGGTGACCCGCCACTTCCGCCAGCACCAGCGTGGCGAGCAGACCTCGACCAACCCGATCGCGTCGATCTTCGCCTGGACCCGGGGCCTGGCCCACCGCGGCAAGCTCGACAGCACCCCTGAGGTGACCCGGTTCGCCGAGACCCTGGAGAAGGTCTGCATCGACACCGTCGAGAGCGGCCAGATGACCAAGGACCTCGCGCTGCTGATCTCCAAGGACCAGCCGTGGCTGAACACCCAGGACTTCCTGGCGGCCATCGACGGCAACCTGCAGAAGGCCATGGGGTAAGGCCCACCCTTCCCCCACGCCTCGCACGCTCGGCGCGGGACCCTGAAGGGTGGCCGATCGCACGTCAGTGGCCCCCTCGGCGCGTCCGAGGGGGCCACTGACGTGTCATCGGCCTGTGGACGACGGCTGTACGCGTCCTCGCGCGCGGCAGAGTCGCCGGATGCCCATCACGCCCGAACGGCCACCGGCTCTCCGGGGACGCGTGTTCCGCGGGACCACCGTCGTCCGGAAAGGGCTCCTCACCCCCAAACAGCTGCGCAGTTCGGCGTGGCGGCGCCTCCGTCAGGACGTGTACGCGGACGCCGCACTGCCGGTCACCCACCGACTGCTCGTCAGTTCCGTCGGTCTCGTGCTGCCCTCCGGTGCAGGGTTCACCGGGCGGAGCGCAGCCGTCCTGTGGGGAGTTCCCGGCATCGCGACGGCCGACGACCCGGTCGAGGTCGTCCTGCCGATCGGACGTCGGTGGAACGCCGGCGCGGGAGTCCGCGTCCGCAGCTTCCTCCCCGAGCAGCACCTGGTCCGGTGCGGGCTCTGGCACTGCGTGTCCCGGGCGGACGCTGCACTGGCCATGATCCGCGACGGTGACCGGGACGAGGCGGTCGTCCTGCTCGACCGGGTACTGCAGGGAGGACTGACCACGCTGGCCGACGTGCGCGACTCGGTGGCCGGGATGCCGCCTTGCCGGGGCAGTGTGCAGGCCGCCTGGGTCGCACGCGAGGCAGACGGGCTCGCCGAGTCGCCGCAGGAGACGCGGCTGCGGCTGCTGATGCGACGTGAGGGACTACCGGCGCCCGTGGCGCAGTACCGGGTGTTCGACCAGGACGGCTTCGTGGCGCGCGTCGACTTCGCCTATCCGGAACTCCGGCTGGCGATCGAGTACGACGGGTTGTGGCACGGCGCGCGTTCGGCCTTCATCGGCGACCGACGTCGGCTCAACCGGCTCACTGCCGCGGGATGGGTCGTGGTCCACGTGACCGCGGACGACCTCCGGCACCCCGAACGGCTGCTCTTCCGAATTCGCGGGCTGCTTGCCTTGCGGTCGAGTCGGTCGAGTCGGTCGAGTCCCGCGAGAACACGCTGAGCGCCCGCTCACCGGCCGGAAGAGGGCGCTCAGCGTGTTGTCGCGGTGCCGCGCCGTGGGCCGGGGCGCGGGACGAGGAGGCGGGGGCGTCGAAGGCGTCAGGCGCCGAAGAGCTGGGTCCACCACGGACCGCCGGGACCCTCGGCGACGCCCACGCCCAGCTTGGTCAGCTCGCAGTCGAGGATGTTCTCCCGGTGGCCGGGGCTGTCCATCCACGCCTGCATCACCGCATCGGCGCCGGCCTGGCCGTAGGCGATGTTCTCCGCCCGGGAGTAGTCGACCCCGGCCTGCTCGGCCCGGTCGAAGGGGGAGAGGCCCTCCGGGCTGGTGTGCGAGAAGTAGTCGCGGTCGCGCATGTCCGCGCTGTGCGCCCGTGCCACCGCCGCCAGCGGCGCGTCGGCGACCACGGGGGCGCAGCCGGCCCAGGCGCGGGCCTCGTTCACCAGGGTCAGCACCTGCCCCTCTGCGGAAGGGTCGGCCTCCGCGGCGGCCCGCACCACCGGGGCCGGCTCCGGGGCCGGCCCCGCGGTGGGCTCGGGAGCGAGATCGGGAGCGGAAGCCGTGGCCTCCGCCTCGGCGGCACGGGTCTCCCGGGTCTCCTCGGCCGCGGCGGCGTCCTCGGCAGGGGACGACGGGGCGGTCGCCGGGTCCTCGGCCGGGGCGGCGGACGGGGTCGCCGTGGCGGGCGCCTCGGCCGACGGCGTCCCGGGGACCGGTGCGGACCCCGACGGTGGTGGGGCGCCGTCGACGCCCATCTGCACCACCGGACCCTCCTGCGGAGCGGGGTCCGCGGCGGTCGACGGCCCACCGGAGGGTGCCTCACCGGCGGCCGTGCGCTCCGAGGCCGCGGTGGACTCCAGGGCCACCGGGTCGGTGAAGCTGGTCACCGCCCCGGACACCATCGGGACGCCGAGCGTCACACCGGCGACCGCACCGACGACGAGGAGGAGGGGGAGCACCCGCCGCGGCCCGAGGGCTCGCCCGAGGAGGCGGATCCAGCCGGAGAGGGCGGCGGCGACGCGGGAAGAGAGCGGCGGACCCGCCGGCATGTGGTGCACGAGGCTGACCCTCACGAGGTGCTAGATCGCGGATCGTTACTCTGGCGAGAGTAGCCGAGCGCGGAGTGTGATCGGCAGCGAGGTGTGATGGAGGTCACAGGAAGTTCCCCACGGGTCTGCCCGGGTGGTGTCCCGGCGACGGTGAGCGGGCAGCATGGACGACGTCCCGCAGCCCGACTCGGAGGAGCACGCCGCCGGTGAGCGACGTCTGGCTCAACATCGTGATGGTCGTCGCCTTCGTGCTGGTCGGCGGTGCGTTCTCGGGAGCGGAGATCGCCCTGGTGTCCCTGCGCGAGTCGCAGGTGCGCGCGCTGGCCGAACAGGGGCGCCGCGGCCAGGCGGTCCAGCGGCTGCTCAGCGACCCCAACCGCTTCCTCGCCGCCGTCCAGGTCGGGGTCACCCTGGCCGGCTTCTTCTCCGCCGCCTTCGGTGCCAGCACGCTGTCCCAGCCGCTGGCCGAGTGGTTCGTGACCCTCGGCATGGGCGCCGGCCTGGCCGACCCGCTCGCCTTCGTGCTGGTCACCATCGCGATCAGCTACCTGTCCCTGGTCGTCGGCGAGCTGACCCCCAAGCGCCTCGCGCTGCAGCGGGCCGAGGGCTTCTCGCTCCTGGTCGCCGCGCCGCTCAACGCCATCGCCAAGCTGTCCCGCCCGGTCATCTGGCTGCTGTCGAAGTCCACGAACCTGCTGGTCAGGCTCGTGGGCGGTGACCCCACCGCCAGTGGCGAGTCGATCAGCCAGGAGGAGCTGCGCGACCTGGTCACGGCGCACGAGTCGCTGAGCTCCGACGAGCGCCGGCTCATCGGCGAGGTGTTCCGGGCCGGCGACCGCGAGGTCCGGGAGGTCATGACACCGCGCACCGAGGTCGACTTCCTCGAGGCGTCGATGACCGCCAGCCGCGCGGCCAAGCAGGTGCACGACTCCAGCCATTCGCGCTACCCGGTCGTCGGCCGGGACGAGGACGACGTCCTCGGCTTCGTGCACGTCCGGGACCTGTTCCTGCCCAATCACCCGGCCGGTCGCGCGGCGACCGTCGGCGACCTCGTCCGCGAGGTGAACCGGCTGCCGGGCACCGCCGGCGTCCTCACCGCCCTGTCGGAGATGCGGCGGGAGAACCAGCACCTGGCGATCGTCGTCGACGAGTACGGCGGCACCGACGGCATCGTCACCCTCGAGGACCTCATCGAGGAGGTCATCGGGGAGATCTACGACGAGTACGACGAGGACGTCGCCGACGGCGATGCCGAGCGGCCCGACGGCCCGCACGAGGTCGACGGCCTGCTCAACCTCGACGACTTCCGCGAGGTGACCGGGGTCCAGCTGCCCGAGGGACCGTACGAGACCGTCGCCGGGTACGTGCTCGCCGAGCTCGGCCGGCTGCCCGACGTCGGCGACACCGTCGAGGTCGAGGGGCGCACGCTCACCGTCCTCGAGCTCGACGGACGGCGGATCGCCCGGATCTCGGTCAGCCGGGCACCCGAGCCCGAGGTCGATCCGGCGACCGTTCCCACGGGCACGATCGGTGGCTGAGAAGAAGGACCCGCCTGCCCCCGCCACTCGTGGAAGCGTCCCTCTTCCCGAGCCCTTCGTCGAAGGACCTCCTCCTGCCCACCCCTCGTAGGTGGACCCCGCCCTCCCCACCTCTCGCAGGTTCGGAGCGGAGCCCGGGACGGGGCCGCGGTGCCCGGGAGGAGGCCCGACGTCAGGAGACGACCGGGGGCCGCTGCAGGGGGCCGGAGGCGGTCAGGCGCGCTTCTGCGCGGTCTCCCAGGCGTCGCGGACGATGTCGGCCAGGTCGGTGTGCCGCGGCGTCCACCCGAGGTCCTCGCGGATCCGGTCGCTCGAGGCCACCAGCTGCGCCGGGTCGCCGGCCCGGCGCTCGCCGACGACGACCGGCACGGGGTGGCCGGTGACCTCGCGGACGGCGTCGACGACCTGCTGCACCGAGAAGCCGGTGCCGTTGCCCAGGTTGTAGATGCGGTGCTCGCCCGGCGCGGGGGCGGTGAGCGCGAGCAGATGGGCGTCGCTGAGGTCCTCGACGTGGATGTAGTCGCGGATGCAGGTGCCGTCCGGCGTGGGGTAGTCCTCGCCGTAGATCGTCAGGTGCTCCCGCTGGCCGGCCGCCACCTGCAGTGCGATCGGGATGAGGTGGGTCTCGGTGGTGTGCCGCTCGCCCAGGCCGTAGGCGGCACCGGCGACGTTGAAGTAGCGCAGGCTCACCGCCGCGAAGTCGTACGCCGCTGCGTACGAGGTCAGCATCGCGTCGACGGCGAGCTTGGTGGCGCCGTAGGTGTTGGTCGGCCGGGTGGGAGCGTCCTCGCGGATCGGCACCTGCTCGGGCTCGCCGTAGGTCGCCGCGGTCGAGGAGAAGACGATCCGGCGGCAGTCGGCCGCGCGCATGGCCTCCAGCAGTGCCAGCGTCCCGGACACGTTGGTGTCCCAGTAGATCTGCGGCGCGACCTGGGACTCGCCGACCAGGCTCTTGGCCGCGAAGTGCAGCACCGCCTCGGGTCGGACGTCGGCCAGGACGGGCGCCGAGTCGTGCAGCGAGGCCTGCACGAACCCGGCCCCCGGCGGGACCGCGTCGGCGTGCCCGGTCGAGAGGTCGTCGAGGACGGTCACCTCGTGACCGCCCGCGAGGAGGGCGGCCGTGACTACGCTGCCGATGTAGCCGGCCCCACCGGCGACGAGAACGCGCATGCGCCCCACCCTAGATCCGCGCACAGGCCCTACCGGCGCGACGCAGGGGGGCGCGGTCAGGAGGCAGCGGACGTGGTCAGCGCACGACCGGCAGTGCAGCAGCTCCCCGCCTACCGGCCGGGGCGCAACCCCGCCGATCTCGCCCGCGAGATCGGCGTCGAGCGGGCGGTCAAGCTGGCCAGCAACGAGGTGGCCTTCCCGCCGCTGCCGGCGGTCGTCGAGGCGCTGACCGCTGCGGCCGCGGAGACCCACCGCTACCCGGACAACGGCGCCGTCGTCCTCACCGCCGCGCTGGCGCAGCGCTACGGTGTCGCCCCCGCCCAGGTGGTGACCGGCTGCGGAGCGGTCATGCTCTGCCAGCAGCTGGCGCAGTCCTTCAACGACCCGGGCACCAGCATCGCCTATGCCTGGCGGTCGTTCGAGATGTACCCGCTGCTGGCGCAGGTGGCCGCCGCCCGGTCCATCCAGGTCCCGCTGGTGCCCGGCCGTCCGGGCGGGCCGGCCGACACCCACGACCTCGAGGGGCTGGCCGCCGCGGTCGACGACACCACCCGCGTGGTCTTCGTCTGCAACCCGAACAACCCCACCGGGACGGCGGTGCGCCGGGCCGCGCTCGAGCGCTTCCTGGACGTCGTCCCCGAGACGACCCTCGTCGTCCTGGACGAGGCCTACCGCGAGTTCGTCACCGACCCCGACGTCCCCGACGGGCTGGAGCTGATGCGTGGCCGGTCCAACGTCGCGGTGCTGCGGACCTTCTCCAAGGCATGGGGGCTGGCCGGGCTGCGGGTCGGCTACCTGGTCGCCGAGGACCCGGTCGTCGCCGACGCGGTGCGCAAGACCCACGTGCCGTTCAGCGTCTCCTCCCTGGCCCAGGCCGCGGCGGTCGCCGCACTGGCCAGTGAGGAGGAGGTGCGCCGGCGCTGCGCGGCGGTCACCGCCGAGCGGGAGCGGCTCACCGGTGCGCTGCGCGAGCGCGGCCTCGACGTCAGCGACAGCCAGGCCAACTTCGTCTGGCTGCCGGTGGGGGAGGAGGTCGCCGGGCTGGCCGCAGCGCTGGAGGCCCGGGCGGTGATCACCCGGCCGTTCGCCGGCGAGGGGATCCGGGTCACGGTGGGCACCCCGGAGGAGGACGACGTCTTCCTCGCCGCGCTCGACCAGGTGCGGTCGGCCGGCGCGGCGCGCGGCCGGTGACGAGGGTGTCCGGGACGGGGAGCGCAGGCCCAGGATCGGCTGGTTTGATGGCCGCCGTGGATCTTCCCCGCGTGCTCTCCGGCATCCAGCCGACGGCGGACTCCTTCCACCTCGGCAACTACCTGGGTGCGCTGCGGCAGTGGGTGGCCCTGCAGGAGGACCACGAGGCCTTCTACTGCGTCGTCGACCTGCACGCGATCACCGTCGAGTGGGATCCCGAAGCGCTGCGCCGGCGCACCCTGGTCTCGGCGGCCCAGCTGCTGGCCCTCGGCGTCGACCCGGCGCGCAGCACGCTGTTCGTGCAGAGCCACGTGCCCGAGCACGTGCAGCTGTCCTGGGTGATGGAGTGCCTGGCCCGCTTCGGCGAGGCCAGCCGGATGACCCAGTTCAAGGACAAGAGCCAGCGCGAGGGCACCTCGGGCGCCTCGGTCGGCCTGTTCACCTACCCGGTGCTGCAGGCGGCCGACATCCTGCTCTACCAGGCCAACCGGGTGCCCGTCGGTGAGGACCAGCGGCAACACCTCGAGCTCACCCGCGACCTGGCCACCCGCTTCAACAACCGGTTCGGGACGGCCTTCACGCTGCCCGAGGCGCACATCGTGCAGGGGACGGCGAAGATCCTCGACCTGCAGTCGCCGGACAGGAAGATGAGCAAGAGCCTGCCTCCGGCCGGCTGCGTCGACCTGCTCGACGACCCCAAGGCGACCAGCAAGAAGATCCGGTCGGCGGTCACCGACACCGGCCGCGAGGTGGTCGCCGACCCGGAGGGCAAGCCGGGCGTGACCAACCTGCTGACCATCCACAGCGCGCTGTCCGGGCGGAGCGTCGCCGAGCTGGAGGAGCACTTCGCCGGACGCGGCTACGGCGACCTGAAGAAGGAGCTGGCCGAGGTGGTCGCCGACTTCGTGACGCCGGTCCGGCAGCGCACCCACGAGCTGCTCGACGACCCCGCCGAGCTGCAGCGCACCCTGGCCGGGGGAGCGGCCCGGGCTCGCGAGGTCGCCGTCCGCACGGTCACCGACGTCTACGGCAAGGTCGGTTTCCTGCCACCGGCGGGAGCGCCGGCGTGAACGACGACACGTTCGTACCGCGCAGCCGCAGCGCGGCGCAGACCGCCGTCCTCGGCGTGGTCGTGCCCATACCGGAGCCGTGGTCGCAGCTGTTCGTCGACTGGCGGACCAAGGTCGGCGACCCGCAGGCCAGCCTGGTGCCCCCGCACGTCACCCTGCTGCCGCCCACCGAGGTGGCGGCGGCCGACCGGCCGGCCATCGCCGCCCACCTGGCGGAGGTCGCCCGCGCCCACCCGCCGTTCGACATGCACCTGTCGGGCACGGGCACCTTCTCGCCGGTCTCGGCGGTCGTCTTCGTCGCCGTGGCCCGTGGCATCGGCAACTGCGAGCTGATCGCCAACGACGTCCGCAGCGGCCCGCTCGCCCGGTCGCTGTCCTACCCCTACCATCCGCACGTGACCGTCGCCCACGACGTCGCGGCCGACATGCTGGACCTGGCCTACTGCGGCCTCGCGGACCTCTCGGCGGAGTTCCGGGTGCGGCACTTCACCGAGTTCGAGCAGACCCCCGACGGCGCCTGGACCGTGGCCCGCGAGTACTCCCTCACCGGTCCGCCGCACTGAAGAAGGACCCTCCTTCCCCCCACCCCTCGCTGTCGCTCGGGGCGGGCCCCTGCAGGAGGGCCGTTCCAGTCCGTCACCAGGGGCCGGGGGGCGCGTGGCGCGGTCTGACCGCAGACTCGGGCGGGTGAGCGCCACCCGGACCGAGCAGCCCGCTCCCGCGCGCGCCGAGGATGAGCCTCCCGGCGGCCGCTGGTCGCGGGTCACCCAGTTGCCCGGCCGCTGGCAGGAGCGGGTCGACCGGCTGCGCCACCGCCTCTCGTGGTTCGACCACCTCGCCCGCGCCGGCGGCCGCTACCAGCGCACCCAGGGCGACCTCATGGCCGCCGGCGTCACCTACTTCGTGTTCCTCGGCCTGGTCCCCGTGCTCCTGCTCGTCGCGTCGGTCATCGGGCTGGTCCTCGCCGGCAACGCGTTGCTGCAGCAGGAGCTGTACTCGGCCATCCGGAACTCCTTCCCCGGGCCCACGGGCGTCGAGATCGTGCGGGAGCTGCGCGGTGCGGTGGGCTCGGCCGGTGTCGTGGGGATCATCGCCCTGGCCGGCTTCCTCTACGCCGGTCTGCGGGCCATGGACAAGCTGCGGCTGGGCATGGAGCGCATCTGGAAGGGGCGCCTCGACGAGCCGGAGTTCCTCCGCGACAACCTGCAGGACCTGATGGCGCTGGTGGCGCTCGGGGCGATGGGGCTGCTCAGCCTCGGGTTCACCGGCGTCGTAACCCAGGCCACCGGATGGCTGACGGGACTGCTGGGCATTCAGGACGCCTCGATCCTGGCGTTCCTCACCACCGCGCTCGGCCTCGCGCTCGCGCTCGTCACGGACGTCGTCGTCTTCCTGTGGCTGCTCAAGGTGGTGCCCTCCACCGCCCACCCGCTGCGCCGGTTGCTGCCCGGCGCGCTGTTCGGCGCGGCCGGCTTCGAGGTGATGAAGCTGCTCGGCAGCCTCTACCTGTCGCTGATCTCGGGCAGCGTGACCGCGTCGGCCTTCGGGGGCGCCGTCGGCATCCTGGTCTGGATCAACCTCGTCTGCCGATTCGCGTTCTTCACGGCCGCGTGGACGGCGACCCTGCCCCAGGTGCAGGGGGACGCCCACGTGGTGACCGAGCGGACCGAGCCGGTGGTGCCCCCGGCGCACGAGCCGACGGTTCGGCCGGGGACGCCACCCGGACCGCCCGGCGACGGCCGACGAGCGTGGCGACGACGATCCCCGCGGCCGTGACGGCGAGCCCGACCGGCAGCAGCACCGGTCCCCCGCCGTCCGTGCCTGCGACCTGGGGCGCCGGCGCGGCGGCGGCCACCCCGGGCG
>NZ_SPQN01000041.1 GCF_004571065.1 Geodermatophilus sp. DF01-2 | reverse complement strand
AGCTCGCTCACGGGTCCTCCTCGCCGGCGCTCGTCGGCCGCGTTCGCGGCGCTGCTGTGCCCATGCGTTCGCTCGCAAGCTCGCTCACGGGTCCTCCTCGCCGACGCTCGTCGGCCGCGTTCGCGGCGCTGCTGTGCCCATGCGTTCGCTCGCGAGCTCGCTCACGAGGCGACCGTACGTGGGTCCGGCCCCGGGGGCAGCCGCCGGCGGAGCCTGCGCCGCGCGGCGTCGAGGTGGGGGCGTGCGCGCCGCTGGCCGCCCTCGCGGTCGATGGCGGCCTGCAGCGCGTCCAGCGCCCGGGCGAGCCGGGCGGCGTCGGGTCGCCAGCCGCGCCGCTCGCACTCCTCGAGCCAGTCCACCGGCGCCCGGTGCCCGCGCTCGGCGTTGCAGCGCCGGCAGGCAGCGACCTCGTTCGCCAGCCACGACGGGCCGCCCTTGACGCGGGGGACGACGTGCTCGGTGGTCGGCGGGACCAGCCCGCCGAACGCGCGGCCGCACCAGATGCAGGTGCCGCCGTCGCGCTCGAGCACCTCGGTCAGGCGTTCGGCGCGCCCCGGCTGCCGCGACCGGGCCGGCACGGGCGGGGCTGGCGGCCGGCGGCGGGACATCTGCCCCATGGTCCCCCTCGGCCGCTCCCGATGAGAGGAGGCCCGGGTCGACGGACCCGGGCCTCCCTGCGGTGGGCGATACTGGGTTCGAACCAGTGACCTCTTCGGTGTGAACGAAGCGCTCTACCACTGAGCCAATCGCCCGTGCGCCCGCCATTCTGCCAGACGCTCAGCGCCAGAGTGGCATCCACCCCGGCATCCAGTCCGGGATACCCATCATGTGCAGCATGACCACCAGGACGCCGTACACGAACGCCGCGGTGGCGAGGGTGACGGTCACCCGCACCCACGCGCGCTGACGGCCCAACCACTCGGTCCAGGCCCGGACGTGCCGCCGGGTGAAGTCGAGCAGCCGCTCGGCCCAGAAGAACTCGGTGGCCAGCAGGAAGAGCCCGGCGATGACGGTCAGCCAGCCGGGCCCGGGCAGCGGGATGGTGGCCAGTCCGAGCGCCACGATGACACCGCCGACCACCCCCACCACCACCCGGTAGGTCGAGTCGACGGTGCGCCGCGCGGCCAGCCGCCGCCGCCACGAGGTCTGCGCCACGCGCTCGCGCAGGCTGCGGTGGCCGTCCTCGGTGAACCGCGCCTGCATCTCGTCGCGCGTGGGTTGGCCGGGCCGCCCGGGTCCCGACCGGGCCACCGTCTCCGGGCCGCTCAGCTGGCCACCTCCCCGCTCGCGATGACGTCGGTCGGTACCGGCGGAGCCTCACCACCGGGCTCGAGGCTGATGGCGTAGCCGCCGTAGCCGCCGTAGTCGTCGACCTCGGTCGAGGCAGAGCCTACGGCGATCAGGTTCGTCTGTGTGGAGGCCACGTCGAACGTGCCCAGTGCCACCGGGTCGTCCCCGTCGAGGCCCCAGACGACGTAGGTCTGCGCCTCGGCGTCGTTGGGCCGCAGCCCCTGGGTGACGACCTGGACCTGGTCCTCGCGGGCCACCACCGTGGCCACCGGCGTGCCGTCGTCGGACAGCGGCGCGATGGTGGCCCGGCCGGGGGTCAGCAGCTCGTCGAGCACCTCGGCTCGCGCGGCGGCGGCCTCCTGCGCCTGCTCGCGGGCCGAGCTGAGGACGACGTTCCAGGTCCCCAGGGCCAGGATCGCCGCCACCCCGGCCGCCACGAGGGCGTTGGGCAGCACGCGGCGCCAGCTGCTCGGTGGGTTCGCGGGGCCGAACGGGGAGGGCACCCGGTGCGCACCCTGCCCGGGGGACGGGTCCGCGGACCGCTGCCGGTCCGCAGGGACCCCGACGGGGGGCGGCAGGGGCCGTAGGGACCGCTGCTCGCCGTCGGCCGGCGGCGGCACCTGCCCGACGTCCTCCACCGCGGCCCGCAGCCGCCCGCGCAGCCGGTCCGGGGGGGCGGCCGGCGGCAGGTCGCTCGCCATGGCCCCCATGACCTCGGCGGTCTCGGCAACCGTCCGCCGGCACCGGGGACACGTGGGCAGGTGGGCCGCGAAGAGGCTCTCATCCTCTGGCTCCAGGGCGTGCAGCGCCCAGCCGACGGCCAGCTCGTCGAACGACTCGTGGTCCCCGCGCCGTGGCTCTCGCGGCTGGCTCACCGGCCGGTCCCGTCGATCGGCGCGGACTCCCCCAGCGCACCGCCCAGGGAGGCGCCCGCCGCGCTGCCGAGCTCCTCCCGGAGCCGGCGCATCCCGGCGAGCATGCGGGTCTTCACGGTGCCGAGCGGGGTGCTGGTCAGCGCCGCGACCTCCCGCTGGGTGTACCCGCCGTAGTAGGCCAGGGTCAGCGCCTCGCGCTGGGGGGCCGGCAGGGAACCCAGCGCGCTGCGGACCTGCTCGGAGACGACACGGCTCCACGCCTCGTCCTCGACATCGCGGGAGGAGGTCGGGGTGGTCAGGGCCAGGTCGTCCTCGGCCCTGGTCTGCCGGCGCCGGTGGGACTCCTCCCGGCGGACGGCGTCCACGGCCTTGTGGTGCACCATCGCCATCAGCCAGGAGGAGAAGGACCCACGGCCGGGTTCGTAGGCGCCCGGCTCGCGCCAGACGCTCAGGAACACGTCCTGCAGCACGTCCTCGGCCAGGACGTCGTCGGAGAGGATGCGACGGGCCAGCGCGAAGGCCGGGCGACTGAACCGGTCGTAGAGCTCGTCGACGGCACTCCGGTCGCCCGCGCGCATGCGGAGGAGGAGGTCGGCGCCTGCGGGACCGTCTCCGACGCGCCGTGCCGGGCTGCTCACGAGTCCCATCGTCACACGCGGTCTTCGCAACGGGCAGGGGACGCGGTTCGACGGCGCCCGGAAGGGGCACCCAGGGGAACGACACGCCCGGAGACCGTCCGGGCGTCACCTCGGTCAGGGAAGGTCGTTGTTCGAGACATGATCAACCGCGCGACGCCCGGGTACACCTGCCCCACGACGCTGTACCTCGTCGGCCCGCAGTCGTGGACCGAGGTCCCGGCGCTGCTCAGCTACGAGGTCAGCGATCCGTTCGCCGTCCGGATCACCTTCGGAGACAACACCGAGGAGGACGAGGGCATCTCGTGGCTGGTCGGTCGCGACCTGCTGCAGGCCGGCCTCGACCGGCCGGCGGGCGAGGGGGACGTGCGGCTGTGGCCGTCGCGGACCTCGGGCGACGTCCTGTTCCTCCACCTGCGCGCACCCTCGGGCGAGGCGCTGTTCGAGGTCTCCCGCGGCACGGTGGCCGGCTTCCTGCAGCTGACGGCGAACCTCGTTCCCTTCGGGCAGGAGTCCTCGGTGCTCGAGGTGGACGACGAACTGGCCGCCCTGCTGTCCAACGGCGGGGCGGACCCGACGGCCCGGTGACCTCCGGGGGAGCCCCCCGTGAAACGCCCTCTCGGGGTCGGGTATGGTTTTCCCTGCACGACAGCAACGCGGACGTGGCTCAGCTGGTAGAGCATCACCTTGCCAAGGTGAGGGTCGCGGGTTCGAATCCCGTCGTCCGCTCGGAACCTCGGGCGCTGGTCGCGAGACCGGCGCCCGTGCGCGGTGGAGTGGCCGAGAGGCGAGGCAACGGCCTGCAAAGCCGTCTACACGGGTTCAAATCCCGTCTCCACCTCGGCTCCCCGCCGAGCACGGCGGAGCGGACCGGCCGGCGGGCCGGATCGGGCGATTGGCTCAGTGGTAGAGCGCTACCTTGACACGGTAGAGGTCACTGGTTCGAACCCAGTATCGCCCACAGCACGAGAGGCCCGGGTCCGGTGACCCGGGCCTCGATCCTCCACCGGACCCTCCCCGCGTCAGGTGCGTCGTGACTGTCCTGACTCCCCGTCGACCGGCCGGCGGGCGGCACCTCGAGGGCGCCGCTCCCCGCCCACACCCCGGTGGCCTCGGCCCCGCCGGATCCCCGTGACCCACTGCACCACCGTGCGGACGACCCACGGCGGCGTCAGGCCCGCGTGGACCCGCGCCGGGGTGCGTCGGCCGGCTGCATGACGAGCCTCGCGGGCTCCCGGGCCGCCGGGCGCCGGGCGCCGGCCGAGTGAAGCAGCCTTCAGCCGACCGCGGGGGCCACGCGCCCGGCCCAGAAGCGCTCCACCTGCTCCGTCAGCTCCTCCACGCCGCCGCTGTTGTCCAGCACGACGTCGGCCACGGCACGGCGCTGCTCGTCGGTGGCCTGCGCGGCGATCCGCGCGCGGGCGTCGGCCTCGGTGAGGCCACGCCCGACAAGCCGCCGCACGCGGGTCTCCGGGTCGGCCTCCACGACCAGCACCAGGTCGTAGGACGCCGCCTGACCGGTCTCCACCAGCAGCGGCACGTCCTGCACGACCACGGCGTCCTGCGGGGCCGCCGCGACCAGCTCGGCGGCGCGGGCCCGCACCAGGGGGTGGACGATGTCGTCCAGCCGGCGCCGGGCCTCCGGGTCGGCGAAGACGACGGCGGCCAGGGCCGGCCGGTCGAGGGCGCCGTCGGCGGCCAGCACCTCGCGCCCGAACGCCGCGACGACGGCGTCCAGGCCGGGAGTGTCGGGCTCGACGACCTCGCGGGCGATGCGGTCGGCGTCCACCACCCGTGCTCCTCGGGCGGCGAGCAGGCCGGCCACCGTGCTCTTGCCCGATCCGATCCCGCCGGTCAGCCCGATGCGCAGCATGTGCGGACAGTAGCCAGCGCGCCCGAGACGGTCACGGACAGGTAACACCCGCCCACCCTGCCCGGCGCGTCGCTCCCGTCACACGCGCCCCGTGGGCAACTCTCTCCCCGGCGCTCTTCCCCGCCCCAGAGAGGCAGAACCGACCATGTCCCGTCCCGCCCACGCGGCTTCCACGCCGGTCCTCACGCCGACCCCCGCCGCCGTCCGGCGCGGTTCCGGTCGTCACCGGCTCGACCGCCCCACCGGCGTGCGGTGCTCGGACCTTCCGGCGGTGCGCGAGCGGCTGGAGCGCAACGGTTCCCTGCGTCCCCGCAACGCCTTCCTGCGCTGGCTGTCGGCCACCGCGCCGGCCGGGCGGCACACCTGGCAGTTCCTCGCCGACTCCGGCGGCCGACCGCGCACCGCGTTCGCCATCATCCTCAGCCTCTGAAGGAGGACCACCCGGCCCCCCTGCAGGGTCCCGCCGCGAGCCTGCGAGTGGCGGGACCCTGCAGGGGGCCCTTCGATTCGTCCCTCCACGGGGATGGGAGGGACGACCGAGGCCCGGGACCCCACGGGGTCCCGGGCCTCGGCCTCAGGTGGTGCTGCTCAGCTGCGCCGAGCGCGGCTCACTCGCCGCCGGCCAGCTTGGCCCGCAGCGCCGCGAGCGCCTCGTCGCTGGCGAGGGTCCCCCCGGAGGTGTCGGTCCCCTCGGACTCGCCGCTCGAGTAGTTGCCACCGGCGGCAGCCTCGGCGTCGGCCTCGCGGGCCGCGGCGATCTGCTTGCGGTGCGCCTCGAAGCGGGCCTGGGCCTCGGCGTACTGCCGCTCCCACTCCTCGCGCTGCGCCTCGTACCCCTCACGCCACTCGCCGGTCTCCGGGTCGAAGCCCTCGGGGTAGATGTAGTTGCCCTGCTCGTCGTAGGACGCGGCCATGCCGTAGGCGGCCGGGTCGAACTGCTCCTCGTCGCCGACGACGCCCTCGTTGGCCTGCTTGAGCGACAGCGAGATCCGGCGCCGGTCGAGGTCGATGTCGATGACCTTGACCAGGATCTCGTCGCCGACCTGCACGACCTGCTCGGGGATCTCCACGTGCCGCTCGGCCAGCTCGGAGATGTGCACCAGGCCCTCGATGCCCTCGTCGACGCGGACGAACGAACCGAAGGGCACCAGCTTGGTGACCTTGCCGGGGACGACCTGGCCGATCTGGTGCGTCCGGGCGAACTGGCGCCACGGGTCCTCCTGCGTCGCCTTCAGCGACAGCGAGACCCGCTCGCGGTCCAGGTCGACGTCGAGGACCTCGACGGTGACCTCCTGCCCGACCTCGACGACCTCGGACGGGTGGTCGATGTGCTTCCACGACAGCTCGGAGACGTGCACCAGGCCGTCGACCCCGCCCAGGTCCACGAACGCACCGAAGTTGACGATGGAGGAGACGACGCCGGTGCGGACCTGGCCCTTGGCGAGCTTGTTGAGGAACTCGCTGCGCACCTCGGACTGGGTCTGCTCCAGCCACTGCCGGCGGGAGAGGACGACGTTGTTGCGGTTCTTGTCGAGCTCGATGATCTTGGCCTCGAGCTCGCGGCCCACGTAGGGCTGCAGGTCGCGGACGCGGCGCATCTCGACCAGCGAGGCGGGCAGGAACCCGCGCAGGCCGATGTCGAGGATCAGGCCGCCCTTGACGACCTCGATGACGGTGCCGGTGACGACCTCGTCGGCTTCCTTCTTCGCCTCGATCGTGCCCCAGGCGCGCTCGTACTGGGCGCGCTTCTTGGACAGGATCAGACGGCCTTCCTTGTCCTCCTTCTGGAGGACGAGGGCTTCCACCTCGTCGCCGACCGTGACGACCTCGTTGGGGTCGACGTCGTGCTTGATGGACAGCTCGCGCGAGGGGATGACGCCCTCGGTCTTGTAGCCGATGTCCAGCAGCACCTCGTCCCGGTCGACCTTGACGATGACGCCTTCGACGATGTCGCCGTCGTTGAAGTACTTGATCGTCTGGTCGATCGCCGCGAGGAAGTCCTCGGCGGTGCCGATGTCGTTGACGGCGACCTGGGGGGTGCTGTTAGGACGGACCTGGGTGGAGGTCATGTGGTCGAGTGCTCCGGACGGGGGATGCGTAGGGACAGGACGACCCGCGGCCGGGTGACCGCGGGGAGCGGGGAGAGCCGGCGCGCGCCGATCCCCTGGTGGGCTCAGCACTGACAGACCTCTGGCGCATTCCCATGGTACGGAGCCGGCGAGCGGCCGGTCCACCTGGGTAGCACCCCGTCCCGGCACCCCGGCGTGTCACGATCGGCGTGTCATGGACATCCCGTCGCCCCCACCCGGCCTGACGCTGGCGGAGGACGGCTACCCGGCGCTCGGCGGGGTCGCCCGCCGGCCGGCCGGCGCGGTGGAGTCGGCCCGGGCCAACCGGCGGTGGTGGGACGCCGCGGCGCCGGCGTACCTGGCCGAGCACGGCGCCGACCTGGGCGACGTCGACTTCCTGTGGTGTCCCGAGGGACTGCGCGAGGCCGAGGCGCGCCTGCTCGGGGACGTCGCCGGACGGCGGATCCTCGAGGTCGGCTGCGGATCGGCCCCGTGCTCGCGGTGGTTGCGGCGCGAGGGCGCCGACGTCGTCGCGCTCGACCTCTCGGCCGGGATGCTGGCCCACGCTGCCGAGCAGGGTCGCACCACCGGCATCGCCGTCCCGCTGGTGCAGGCCGACGTCGGCGCGCTGCCGCTGGCGTCGGCGAGCGTCGACCTGGCCTGCTCGGCCTTCGGTGGGCTGCCGTTCGTGGCCGACGTCGAGGGCGCCCTGACCGAGGTGGCGCGTGTGCTGCGCCCGGGCGGGCGGTTCGTGGCGTCGGTCAACCACCCGTTCCGCTGGCCGCTGCCCGACTCCCCCGATCCGGAGGACCTGCGGGTTGTCTCCTCCTACTTCGACCGGACGCCGTACGTCGAGACCGGCGAGGACGGACGGACCGTCTACGTCGAGCACCACCGCACCGTCGGCGACTGGGTGCGTGCCGTCGTCGGCGCGGGGCTCGTCCTCGACGACCTCGTCGAGCCCGAGTGGACGCCGGGCCGCACGCAGGAGTGGGGCCAGTGGTCGCCGGGCCGCGGGGCGCTGGTCCCCGGGACGCTGATCCTGGTCTGCCACCGACCGGCCTGAGGCCGCCTCGCTACCAGACGTCGCCGTCCCGCCAGTCGCAGCTCAGGCTCCCGTCGAGGTCGAGGGCCACGGGGCCCGGGAGGACGAACACCGCCCCGTCGTCCTCCGGAGTGCGGACCGTGCCGGCCGGGCTGAGCACGGACGTCGGACCGCGCCACCGCTCCCAGCCGCGGGCGGCGTGGAGCCCGGCGCCGTCGTCCGAAGCGCCCAGCGCGCCGAGCTCGTAGGCGCCGCGGACGACGTCCTCGAGCTCGACCATGACCGCCGACGCGACGCCGCCGTGCCGGTGCGCCGGGGACACGGCGACCGCCTCGACGTAGCCGGCGCGCAATGCGTGGCCGCCGTGCAGCAGTCGGCGCTGGACGACGGCGTGGCCCCGATGCAGGGTCCCGCGCCGAGCCTGCGAGGCGTGGGGGGGCATCGGGGTCCTTCGTCCAGTCCGCATCGTCGTAGTCGCCGCCGAACGCCCCGTCGAGCAGTCGCCGGGCCGCCACGAGGGTCCCCGCGGGCACGTGTGCGGTGTGCAGCAGCTCCACCGTGACCACGCGGGCATCCTCGCAGCCCGACCCTCCACCTCAGGTCGAGCCGGAGGCCGGAGGGCTGACCGTGTGCGCGGATGCGCAGGTCTGGGGGGCCGTGGAAAAAAACCGCGCATACGCGCACACCGTCGCCGCTGACGCCGGCCTCAGTGCGCGGCCTCGTCCCAGGTCCGGCCGAAGCCGACGGAGACCTCCAACGGCACCGACAGCTCGGCGGCGCCGGCCATCTCCCGCCGTACGAGGGCCTCCAGCGCCTCCCGCTCCCCCGGCGCCACCTCGAGCACGAGCTCGTCGTGCACCTGCAGCAGCATCCGCGAGCGCAGCCCCTCGGCGACGATCGCGTGCTCCACGCGCAGCATGGCCACCTTGATGACGTCGGCCGCCGAGCCCTGGATGGGAGCGTTGAGCGCCATCCGCTCGGCCATCTGGCGCCGCTGCCCGTTGTCGCTGGTCAGGTCGGGCAGGTAGCGCCGCCGGCCCAGCGTGGTCTCGGTGTAGCCGGTCTGCCGGGCGTGCTCGACGACGCCGTCGAGGTACTCGCGGATGCCGCCGAAGCGCTCGAAGTAGGCGTGCATCTGCTCGCGCGCCTCCTCGACCGAGATGCGCAGCTGCCCGGCCAACCCGTAGGCCGACAGCCCGTAGGCCAGGCCGTAGCTCATCGCCTTGATACGCCGGCGCAGCTCCGGGTCGACGTCCCCGATCGGGATGTCGTACGCCCGGGAAGCGACGAAGGAGTGCAGGTCCTCCCCCGACGTGAACGCCTCGATCAGCCCCTCGTCGCCGGAGAGGTGCGCCATGATCCGCATCTCGATCTGGCTGTAGTCCGCCGTCATCAGCGACTCGTGGCCCGCGCCCACGACGAACGCCTGCCGGATTCGCCGTCCCTCGGCGGTGCGGATCGGGATGTTCTGCAGGTTCGGGTCGGTCGAGGACAGCCGGCCGGTGGCGGCGATCGTCTGCTGGAACGTGGTGTGAATGCGGCCGGCGTCGTCGACCATCGGGATGAGGCCGTCGATGACGGTGCGCAGCCGGGTGACGTCGCGGTGCCGCAGCAGGTGCTCGAGGAAGGGGTGCCCGGTCTGCGCCAGCAGGTTGGTCAGCGCCTCGGCGTCCGTGGTGTAGCCGCTCTTGATCTTCTTGGTCTTCGGCAGGCCCAGCTCGTCGAAGAGCACCGCCTGCAGCTGCTTGGGCGAGCCGAGGTTCACCTCGCGGCCGATGACCGCGTGGCACTCGGCGGCCGCGGCGGCGACGCCCTCGGCGAACTCGCGCTGGAGCTCCTGCAGGAACTCCAGGTCGGCGGCGATGCCGCGCTGCTCCATGCGGGCCAGCACGAAGGTCAGGGGCAGCTCGATCTCGCCGAGCAGGTGGTCACCGCCGCGCTGCCCGAGCACGGACTCCAGCGCGTCGGACAGGTCGTTGACCGCGACGGCCTTGAGGACGTCGGCGTGCGCGGCCTCGCGGGCGAGGTCCTCCTCGGAGGGCCCCAGGCCGTCGAGGGTGAGCTGGGCCTCCTCGGCTGCGGCGTCCTTGAGCTCCCGGCGCAGGTAGCGCACGGCCAGGTCCCCGAGGTCGAAGGACCGCTGCCCCGGCATCGCCAGGTACGCGGCCAGTGCGGTGTCGCTGTCCACGCCGGCCAGCTCCCACCCGCGCGCCCAGATCGCCAGCAGCGGGCCCTTGACCTCGTGCACCACCTTGG
This sequence comes from Geodermatophilus sp. DF01-2, assembly GCF_004571065.1. Lineage (GTDB taxonomy): Bacteria > Actinomycetota > Actinomycetes > Mycobacteriales > Geodermatophilaceae > Geodermatophilus. Next base: position 28,315 of record NZ_SPQN01000041.1, on the reverse strand, counting down.
GTCGCTCGGCGTCGGCCAGCCAGGCGGCGAGCGCCTGCTCGTCGGCGAGGTCCAAGGACGGGCCGAGGTCGACGAAGGTCGTGTGGTCGTCTGCCGCCGCCAGCGCCAGACCGGTCAGCTCGCCGGTGCCCCGTCCCCACGTGCCGTGGAAGATCACTCCCGTGCGGCCGGTGCGGGCGTGCGCGTCGAGCCACGCCCCCAGCCCGCCGGCCTGCACCTCGTCGAGGCTGACGTCGAAGCCGCCCTCGACCTCGGGCTCGGCGCTGGTGAGCGTGGCGAACAACCGGTCGCGCAGCACCCGGAACTGGAGGTTGTCGAAGAGCGTGTGCACCTCGTTGCGGTCCCACGCCCGGACGGCGAGGTCGACCGGCCCCAGCTCGAGGGGCACGGCCCGGTCGAGCTCGGTCAGCCGCCGGTTCTGCAGCACCGAGGACAGGTGCTCGCGCAGCTTGTCACCGACCTTGCCCTTCACGGTGTCGACCTGGTCGACCAGCGCGTCGAGCGAGCCGTACTCGCGCACCCACTTGGCCGCGGTCTTCTCCCCCACGCTCGGGATGCTCGGCAGGTTGTCGCTGGGGTCGCCCCGCAGCGCCGCGAAGTCCGGGTACTGCGCCGGGGACAGGCCGTACTTGGCCTCGACCTCCCCGGGGGTGAACCGGGTGAGGTCGGAGACGCCCTTGCGCGGGTACAGCACGGTGACGTGCTCGTCGACCAGCTGCAGGGCGTCGCGGTCGCCGGTGCAGATCAGCACGTCCATACCCTGCTCGACGGCCTGCACGGTGAGGGTCGCGATGACGTCGTCGGCCTCGAAGCCCTCGGCGGTGATCACCGGGACGTGCAGCGCGGCCAGCACCTCCTGGATGAGGCTGACCTGGCCGCGGAAGTCCGTCGGGCTCTCGCTGCGGTTGGCCTTGTACGCGGCGTAGATCTCGCTGCGGAAGGTCGTGCGGCCGACGTCGAAGGCGACCGCCACGTGGGTGGGCTGCTCGTCGCGCAGCACGTTGATCAGCATCGAGGTGAAGCCGTAGACCGCGTTGGTCGGCTGCCCGGTGGTGGTGGAGAAGTTCTCGACCGGCAGGGCGAAGAAGGCGCGATAGGCCAGGGAGTGCCCGTCGAGCAGCAGCAGCCGCGGGCCGGCCGGGCTGGACTCGGCGCCCCCGGTGCGGGCGACGGGGCTGGACGCGGGGGCGGAGACCGGAGCGGACATCGCCGCCGATCCTAGGTGCGCCCACCGACGACGCCGGAGGCCCACGGCCCTTTGCAGGGTCCCGCCGCGGCCCCCGAGAGGACCCCGTCCCCCCTCACCCCTCGCAAGCTCGGGGTGAGCCTCCGGGACGGGGCCGGGAGGACGGGGTCCTTCCACGGTGGGGGGCAGGGGGTCCTTCGACCTGCGCCGGGGCCGGGGCCGGTGCCGGCTACGGTGCCCGGGTGACCGTGGACCGCCCCGCCTGGCTGGACGCCGGGCAGATGAGCCCGCTCGACGACAAGCTGGGCATCCGGATCACCGACCACGATCCCGACCACGTGGTGGCCACCATGCCGGTGGACGGCAACCAGCAGCCCTTCGGCCTGCTGCACGGGGGCGCCACCTGCTCGCTGGTCGAGACCGTGGGCTCCTGGGCGGCCGCGCTCGGCGCCGGCCCCGGCCGGCAGGCCGTCGGGGTCGAGCTCAACGTCAGCTACCTGCGGGCGGCGACCGAGGGCGTCGTCACCGCGGTCGCCACACCGGTCCGCCGCGGCCGGACCCTCGCCACCTTCGGCATCGAGGTCACCGACGAGCGGGGTCGGCTGACCGCCACCGCCCGGCTCACCTGCATGCTGCAGTCGGCCTGAGCCGGCCGGCTCAGCCCTCGGCGACGTCGAGCGCCGGCACCAGCCGGGCAGGCGGCCGGCGGCGCACCAGCGGCCGCCGCGGCACCGGGACGGTCACCCCGCCGCGCTGCCAGGCCGTCAGCGTCCGTCCGAGGGTCTCCCGCGGCACGATCCGCCGGGTGGTCAGCGGCGCGAACCCCATCCGAGCGAAGAACCGCTGGCGCTCGGCCTCGTGCCCACCGACGGCCGCGACGACGTGCGCCGCACCCACCTCGGCGGCATGGGCCACGGCGGCCGCGAGCAGCGCCGCGCCGGCACCGCACCGGCGGTGCTCGCGGTGGACGACGAGGTTGTCCACGGTCACCTGCGGGACACCGAGGACCACCGAGAGCGGGTCGACGCCGAGGACGGCCAGGCCCACGACCAGCTCTCCGCCGACGCCCCCGCCGTCCGGCGCGTTCGGGCCCGGCAGCACCGCCAGCACGACCCGGTGCGCCGGATCGACCAGGAGCCGGCGGAACCCGGCGGCGGCCGCCGCCCCGGGGGTCTGACCGGTCAGCACGCCTTCGGCGTGGGCCTCGGCCCGGTGCTGGCGCACCAGGGCCAGCACGGCGGGCAGGTCGTCGGGACGCGCGGCGCGCGCCGTGACGCGGGACCGAGAACCGGATCCTGACACAGGAACCCTCCCCTGGACGGTGGCGGCCAGAGCCTGCACCTCCGGACCCCGGTGATCACGACGGCGCGCCGCAGGGGGACAGGGGTGAGAGGTGCGGCGTGTCGCGGAAAGGTCACAGCTCGCCGCGACGACAGCGGACCGAAACACAGCTGGGTTACGGTCCCCCATCACTCACAGCGCCATGGGAGGTCGAGTGACGCACGCACCAGGCCGTGTACCGGGACACGGTGTACCCATCGGACCCGCCCGCACCGGGCGCCGGTCCGCACGGGGATCCCGGGTGTCCCGTGGCCGGATGCTGCTCCGTCTGCTCCTGCTGAGCGTCCTCGGCGGCGTGGCGCTGACGCTGGCCCCGGGCGTCGCCCACGCACAACCCGAGGAGAGCGCGGCGTCCGAGCAGGTGTCCGGCACCCTCCAGACCACCCTCAGCGGTCCGATCGAGGGCGTCGAGGTCGTCGTCACGACCCCCGACGGCACGGAGATCGACACCGTGGAGACCGACGAGGACGGCCGGTGGGTCGTGCCCCTGCCCGGGCCCGGCCAGTACACGGTCACCATCGACGAGGAGGCCCTCCCCGAGGGCGTGGTCCTCAACGGCGCCGACAGCCGCACGGTCACCGTGGATGCCGGCCGCAACCAGGGCGTCATCATCGGGCTCAGCGACGGGAGCCGGAACTCCGGGGGCGGCACCGTCCGCTGGGTGCAACTCTTCGTCGACGGACTGCGCTTCGGGTTGCTCATCGCGATGGCCGCGGTCGGGCTCTCGCTCATCTTCGGCACCACGGGCCTGACCAACTTCGCGCACGGCGAGCTGGTGACCATCGGCGCGATCGCCGCGTGGTTCATCAACGTCGAGGGCGGAGTGCCGCTGATCCCGGCGGCGGTGATCGCCATGGTGATCGGCGCCGGCGTCGGCGCGCTCAACGAGCTGGGCATCTGGCGGCCGCTGCGACGGCGCGGCACCGGCCTGATCGCCGCGCTGGTCATCTCGATCGGCCTGTCGCTGCTGCTGCGCTACCTGTACCAGATCATCTTCGGCGGCCGCTCGGAGGCCTACGTCGACTACCGAGGCCAGCGGGCAGTCGACTACGGCCCGTTCACCTTGACCGACAAGGACCTCGCGTCGCTCGTCATCGCGCTCGCCGTCCTGCTGCTGGTCGCCGTCATGCTGCAGCGCACCAAGATCGGCAAGGCGATGCGGGCGGTCGCCGACAACCGCGACCTCGCGGCGTCCTCGGGCATCAACGTCAACCGCGTCATCCTGGTCGTCTGGATGATGGGCGGCGCGCTGGCGGCCCTGGGCGGCGTCCTGCTGGGCTTGTCCGACGAGGTGCAGTGGGACATGGGTTTCCGGCTGCTGCTGCTCATGTTCGCCGGCGTCACCCTCGGCGGGCTCGGCACCGCCTACGGAGCCCTGGTGGGCAGCATCGTGGTGGGGGTCTTCGTGCAGATGTCGACCCTCGTCATCCCCAACGACGTCAAGTACGTCGGGGGGCTGCTCCTGCTGATCGTCATCCTCATCGTGCGGCCGCAGGGCATCCTCGGCAGCCGGGTCCGGGTGGGCTGAGCCGTGGCTGAACTGATCGACGCCCTGGCCGTCGCGCTCAAGGCCGGCCTCGGCTTCCAGGCGATCTTCCTGGCCCTCCTGGCGATCGGCATCAACCTGCAGTTCGGGTACACCGGGCTGCTGAACTTCGGCCAGATCGCCTTCGCCATGCTCGGCGGGTACGGGATCGCCATCTCGGTGAGCCAGTGGGGGCTGAACTTCTGGGTGGGCGTGGCCGTCGGCATCCTGGCGGCCGTCGTCCTCGCCCTGCTGCTCGGCCTGCCGACGCTGCGCCTGCGCGCGGACTACCTGGCCATCGCGACCATCGCAGCGGCCGAGGGCCTGCGCCTGCTGTTCCGGTCGGTCTCGGCTACGCCGGTCACCAACGCCACCCGCGGGCTGGCCGGCTTTAACAACGAGTTCGTGGCCCTCGCGCCGTGGGACACCGCCCGCCGCTACTCCCTGCTCGGCACCCGGTGGAGCGGCGCGGAGCTGTGGGTCACGGCGGTCGGCTGGGTGCTGGTCGCGCTGGCCTGCCTGCTGATCTGGCTGCTGGTCCGCAGCCCCTGGGGCCGGGTGGTCAAGTCCATCCGCGAGGACGAGGACGCCGTGCGCGCGCTGGGCAAGAACGTCTACGTCTACAAGATGCAGGCACTCGTCCTCGGCGGCATCCTCGGCGCCCTCGGCGGGATGATCTACGCCCTGGGCACCGGATCGGCCATCCCCGACCAGTACCAGAACGCGAACACCTTCCTCGCCTACGCCGCGCTCATCCTCGGCGGCGCGGCCCGCGTGCTCGGTCCCGTCGTCGGCGCCATGCTGATGTACTTCATCATCCAGTTCGCCGACACCGGCCTGCGTACGCTGATCACCAACGGGGTCATCCCCGAGGGGCTGCTCTCGGCGACCGACGTGGCGCAGATCCGGTTCGTGCTGATCGGGCTCGGGCTCATCCTGCTGCTCGTCTTCCGACCGCAGGGCATCTTCGGCGACCGACGAGAGGTGATGCTCGATGCCCGCTGATCCGACGCCCGGCGAGCCGGCTTCCGCCGGCGCGCACGCCGCCTCCCTCGACCCGGCCGCGTCCGGCGGCGCGCCCCGGCTCGTCGCCCGGGCGGCACTGCGCGACGTCCCCTGGGAGGTCGGGGTGGCCAAGCCCGACCCGGCGATCGTCGTCGACGGGGTGACCCGCACCTTCGGTGGCCTCACCGCCGTCTCCGTCGACCACCTGGAGGTCCAGCGCGGCGGCATCACCGGCCTGATCGGTCCCAACGGAGCCGGCAAGACGACGCTGTTCAACCTGCTCACCGGCTTCGACCAGCCCAACTCCGGCACCTGGTCGTTCGACGGTCGCCCGCTGGGCAAGCTGGCACCGCACCAGGTGGCCCGGCTGGGCGTCGTCCGGACCTTCCAGCTGACCAAGGCGCTGTCCCGGCTGACCGTGCTGCAGAACATGCTGCTCGGCGCGCAGGGCCAGCGCGGGGAGAGCTTCTGGCGGGCCCTCGTGCCCGGCACCTGGCGGACGCAGGAGCGGCAGAACACCGAGAAGGCGATGGAGCTGCTCACCCGGTTCAAGCTGGACCGGAAGAAGGACGACTTCGCCGGCACCCTCTCCGGTGGTCAGCGCAAGCTGCTGGAGATGGCCCGCGCGCTCATGAGCGACCCCAAAGTGGTCATGCTCGACGAGCCGATGGCCGGTGTGAACCCAGCGCTCACCCAGAGCCTGCTGGGGCACGTCAAGGACCTGCGCGAGCAGGGCATGACGGTCGTCTTCGTCGAGCACGACATGGACGTCGTCCGGGACATCAGCGACTGGGTCGTCGTCATGGCCGCCGGCGAGGTCATCGCCGAGGGCCCACCGGAGTCCATCAGCCAGAACCAGGCGGTCGTCGACGCCTACCTCGGCGCCCACCACGACGCCCCGCTCACCGTCGAGGAGGAGGACCGCGTGCTCGCCGAGGCCGAGCGCAGCATCGCGCGCCAGGAACATGCCGACGGCGAGGTCATCGGCTCCGACACCCGCCGCGAGGAGGACCGATGAGCACCATGGACGACCCGGCCATGGAGGACCCGCTCTTCCAGGTCGGTTCCGGGGACGGTGGCACGCCCGACGAGCGGGCGATCGCCGGGGAGCTGTCCCCGGCCGAGAAGGCCGCCACGCGGGAAGAGCACCAGCGCCTGGCGGAGGGGGCGCTGGTCCGGGCCGACGAGCTGGTGGCCGGCTACGTCCCGGGCGTCAACATCCTCAACGGCTGCGACTTCCACCTGCAGGACGGCGAGCTGGTCGGCATCATCGGTCCGAACGGGGCCGGGAAGTCGACCCTGCTCAAGACGCTGTTCGGGCTGATCCCGGTGCGCTCGGGGTCGGTGACCCTCCGCGGGGAGGACATCACCGCAGCACCCGCCCACCGGCTGGTCTCGCTCGGCGTGGGCTACGTGCCGCAGAACAACAACGTGTTCCCCTCGCTGTCCATCGAGGAGAACATGCAGATGGGCGCGTACCTCCGGCCGAAGGTCTTCCGGGAGCGCTTCGACTACGTGGCCGACCTGTTCCCCATGCTCGGCGAGCGCCGGAAGGTCAAGGCGGGGTCGCTGTCCGGCGGTGAGCGCCAGATGGTGGCCATGGGGCGCGCGCTGATGATGGAGCCGTCGGTGCTGCTCCTCGACGAGCCGTCGGCCGGCCTCTCCCCCGCCTACCAGGACGAGGTCTTCATCCGCTGCCGGCGGATCAACGCGACCGGCGTGTCGATCATCATGGTCGAGCAGAACGCCCGCCGGTGCCTGCAGATCTGCGACCGCGGCTACGTGCTCGACCAGGGTCGCAACGCCTACACCGACACGGGCGAGTCGCTCATGCACGACCCCAAGGTCATCGAGCTCTACCTCGGCACGCTCGCCAAGGCCCACTGAGAAAGGACCACCCTTCTCCCCACGCCTCGCACACTCGGCGCGGGTCCCTGAAGGCTGGCCGTTCCAGTACCTCACCAGGACGGCGCCGGCTCCCCGCACGGGAGTCGGCGCCGTCGTGGGTAAGGGGCTCGCCATGAACTGGGTCTGGGACGTCCGCTCCCGTGACGGGGGCATGAACGGGCTGGAGTACTGCCGCGCGATCACCGCCGGCGGGTTCTCGCGGGTGCTGCTGCACGCCGCACCGGCGCGGATGTCGGTCCGCGTCACGGCGGACGACGACACGGTGGTGATCCGCGGCGACGCCGACCGCACCGGGGACTATTCACCGGTGACGCTGCTCGAGGTCTCTCCCGTCGGGCTCCGGCGCTCGGAGGTCTGGCCGGACCGGCAACTGCTCGGGCTGCCGGTCCTGCTGCCCGGTGGCGAGGTCGGCGTCCTCACCGCCTGGGAACACGCCGACGACCACAGCTGGTGGCGCTGGTCGGTCGAGTTCTCCAACCACACCGGCCGCCCCGCGGACTGGCATCCGCCGGGACAGCTCCTCCAGCGCTGAACCGCACCCGAACAGCACCGAGCCCGACAGAACGGTGGCCCGGCACCGTGGACGGTGCCGGGCCACTGTGGAGGGCGCCTACCGGGTGCCGGACCCGGTCGGGATCAACGCGCCGGGCCGATGCCCTGCGCGTTGAGGCCCTCGATGATCCGTGCCGACTCCTCGAAGCCGATGACCACGATGGCGTTGGGGTTGAAGTCCACCATCTGCTGGATCTCGGCGTCGAAGTTGGCCGCCGTGGGGTCGTAGGTCAGCGTCTGGATGCTGTCCTCCGACAGGCCCGCGGCGATGAGGTTCTCCCGGGTGTTCTCCATGAGACCGACGCCGTACGGGTCGTTGAGCGCCATGATCCCGACGGTGTTGTTGCCGTCGTTGATGATCAGGTCCGACAGCGCCCGGGCCTGCAGCGTGTCCGGGGGCGCGCTGCGGAAGTACAGCCCGTTGTCGTTGTACGTCGTGAACTCGTCGGAGGTGTTGGCCGGCGAGAACTGCAGCACGCCGGCACCGGTGATCCGGTCGATGACCGTGAGGCTGACGCCGGAGGAGGCCGCGCCGATGATGGCGTTCACGCCCTCCTGCAGCAGCCGGTCGACGGTCTGGGTGGCGGTGTCGGTCGAGGCGTCACCGGAGTCACCCTCGACGAGCCGCACGTCCTGCCCCAGGACCCCACCGGCGGCGTTGATCTCCTGGACCGCCAGGCGGGCCCCGGCGACCTCCGGCGGACCGAGGAAGGCCAGGTTGCCGGTCAGCGGCAGCAGGGTGCCGATCACCAGCTGCTCCCCGGTGGCCGGCTGCGGCGCCGGCGCGGGCCCCTCGTCGGTGGCGGCGTTGGCCTCGTCACCGGCGAGGACGTAGTCGGTCAGCGACTCGTCGATGGTGTTGTCCTCGCCGAAGGTGAGGATGCCGAAGCTGGCCAGGGAGGGCTCGCCCGCCTCGGTGAACGCCAGCGGACCGGAGATGCCGTCGTAGTCCGGGTTGCCCCCGTTGGCGATGATCTCCGAGCAGCTGGCGAAGTCGGTGCACTTCTCGCCGCCGAAGGTGACGCCGTTGACGTACTCCTTGAAGACGTTGGCGTCGTTGGTGCCGGCCAGCTGCGCCGCCAGCGCCGTGATCACGATCGCGTCGTAGGTCTCGCCGGCATAGTTGTAGTCCTGCAGACCCGGGTAGGTCGCGTCCAGCCGCTCCCGGAAGTCCGACGACAGCTCGGTGAGCGGCGTCGTGCCCGACATGCCGGCCAGCGCCCCCGGCTGGGTGAACGACTCGCCCAGCGCGTTGCCCATGTTGCCGTCGGTGCCGTAGACGTTGACCTGCTGTTCGCCGCCGCCGCCGCCTTCTCCTTCGGCCGCGGTGCCCCCGTCATCGCCCCCACCGCCGCAGGCGGTCAGGACGAGGAGGGCCGCGGCCGAGACGGCGGCGTTGCGCGCGAGGATGCCTGTGCGCATCAAACAACTCCCACTGTGGTGTCAGTCGTGCACCCGGCTCGCCCAGGCGGACGACCGGTCAGTGGAGGGAAGGTAGCCGCCCGATCCGGGCCCGGCGCTCGGGTTCGCTGGACCGTGATGAGGTCGTGACCTGCCGGATCCCGCCGCGACCCGTGCCGCGACCGGCGCGTCCCACGGAGGTCAGCCGCCCGCGGTCGGGTCCCCGGCCGCCTGCGGTTCCAGGAGCCGCTGGGCGAGCGCCTTCATCGAGGTGCGCTCGTTCATCGCCGTCCGTTGGATCCACCGGAACGCCTCGACCTCGGTCAGGCCCTGCTCGGCCATCAGCTTGCCCTTGGCCCTCTCGACCACCTTGCGGGCCTCCAGCCGCTCCTCGAGCGTCCGCACCTCGCCGTCGAGTGCGGTCATCTCGGCGAAGCGCGCGCGGGCCACCTCGATGGCCGGCACCAGGTCGTTCTTGGAGAACGGCTTGACCAGGTAGGCCATCGCGCCGGCGTCGCGCGCCCGCTCGACCAGCTCCCGCTGGCTGAAGGCGGTGAGCACGATGACCGGGGCGAGCCGGGCCGAGGCGATCTGCTCGGCGGCCGACAGCCCGTCGAGCACGGGCATCTGGATGTCCAGGATGACCAGGTCGGGCCGCAGCTCACCGGCCTGGTCGACGGCCTGCTGTCCGTCGCCGGCCTCGGCGACGACGGTGTACCCCTCCTCCTCGAGCATCTCCCTGAGGTCGAGGCGGATGAGCGCCTCGTCCTCCGCGATGAGGACCCGGACCGGCTCGCTGCTCACCCGCGGGAGCCTATCGATGCCGGACCGTTCGCGACGGCCCGTTAGGCTGCTGGCGACGCCGGAGGCCCGCCCCGGCGCGCCCCCGTACCCCAATCGGCAGAGGGAGCGGATTCAAAACCCGCGCAGTGTGCGTTCGAGTCGCACCGGGGGCACCATGACATCGTCGTCCTCCGGACGACACCGCCACCAACTGCCGTCCCCCGGCAGCGTTGAGCCGCTGCCCGTGTCCCGGTCGGGAGACCCTCCGGGCCCCCGCGACCGGTCCACCCCCGGCCAGGTGCCGTCCCCGAGTGCCGCTCCGCTGCTGCCGGCGTCCGGTCGCCGCGGCAGGGGCCCGGGACCGGGCCACTACGGTGAGGCGGTGAACGAGCCCGAGCCGCTGCCCCCGCACATGACGCCCGAGCAGTTCCGTCAGCACGGCCACGAGGTCGTCGACTGGATCGCCGACTACTGGGCGCGGATCGGCTCCTTCCCCGTCCGCTCGCAGGTCTCCCCCGGCGACGTCCGCGAGGCGCTACCGGCGGCGCCGCCCGAGCAGGGCGAGCCGTTCTCCGCCGTCCTCGCCGACCTCGACCGCGTCGTCCTGCCCGGCGTCACCCACTGGCAGCACCCGGGCTTCCTCGGCTACTTCCCGGCCAACACCTCCGGCCCCTCGGTGCTCGGCGACCTCGTGTCGGCCGGGCTCGGCGTCCAGGGCATGTCCTGGGTGACCAGCCCCGCGGCCACCGAGCTGGAGCAGCACGTCCTCGACTGGCTCGCCGGGCTGCTCGGCCTGCCCGAGTCCTTCCACTCCACCGGGCCCGGCGGCGGGGTCGTCCAGGACTCCAGCTCCGGGGCCAACCTGGTCGCGCTGCTGGCGGCGCTGCACCGTGCCGGCGGCGGGGAGACCGTCCGCCGCGGCGTCCGGCCCGACGAGTACACCGTCTACGTCTCCGCGGAGACGCACTCCTCGATGGAGAAGGCCGTGCGGATCGCCGGGCTGGGCAGCGACGCCGTCCGCGTCGTCGAGGTCGACGGCGACCTGGCGATGCGCCCGGCGGCGCTGGCCGCCCGCCTCGAGCGGGACCGGGCGCGCGGCCACCGGCCGGTGCTGGTCTGCGCCACGGTGGGGACGACGTCGACGACGGCCGTGGACCCGCTCGCCGAGCTCGGCCCGATCTGCCGCGACCACGGGGTCTGGCTGCACGTGGACGCCGCCTACGCGGGGGTCAGCGCCGTGGCCCCCGAGCTGCGGGCGCTGCAGGCCGGCGTCGAGTGGGCCGACAGCTACACGACCGACGCGCACAAGTGGCTGCTCACCGGCTTCGACGCGACGCTGTTCTGGGTCGCCGACCGGGCGGCCCTGACGGGTGCGCTGGCGATCCTCCCGGAGTACCTGCGCAACGCCGCCACCGAGGCCGGCGCCGTCGTCGACTACCGCGACTGGCAGATCGAGCTCGGTCGCCGCTTCCGCGCGCTCAAGCTGTGGTTCGTGCTGCGCTGGTACGGCGCGGAGGGGCTGCGCGCGCACATCCGCTCCGGCGTCGCGCTCGCCCGGGAGCTGGCCGGCTGGGCCGAGGCCGACGACCGCTTCGACGTCGTCACCCCGCGCCCGTTGTCGCTGGTGTGCCTGCGGCCGCGCTGGGACGTCGACGTCGACGCCGACGTCGCCACCATGACCCTGTTGGAGCGGCTCAACGACGGCGGCGAGGTGTTCCTGACCCACACCACCGTCCGCGGTCAGGCGGTGCTGCGGGTGGCGATCGGTGCGCCGGCGACCACGCGGGCGCACGTCGAGCGGGCCTGGGCGCTGCTGTGCGAGGGCCACGACTGGCTGGCCGCCGACTTCGCCGAGTCCGCCGCGGAGCGGGCCCGGGAGGAGGCCGAACGCCGCGCCGCGGCCGAGCGGTCCCGGGAGGAGGCCGAGCGGGCCCGCGCCGTGGCCGGGCCGGCCCCGGTCGAGACGCCCGCCGCGCAGGACGAGACCGCGGCCCAGGCGCGCGCCCAGGAGGAGCTGACGCCACCGGAGGCGGTCCCGGCCGGGAGCGCGACGGCGCCGGGGAGCACGGCCCCGGAGAGCACGGCCCCGGAGAGCACGGCGCTGGAGGGCCTGTCCCCGGAGAGCACGCCGGCAGAGGATGCGGGCCGGACGGCGCCCCCGGAGGCCGACGCGGCCGTTCCGGAGGACGCCGAGGCCGCCCGCGGCACGGGCTCCTGAGTCAGCGCTCGACGGCTCGCAGCAATCCCTCCTGCGCCACGGTCGCCACGTGGGTGCCGTCGGCCGACCAGATCCGTCCGAAGCAGAGGGCCAGACCGGCGGAGGCGGCCGGGCTCTCGGTCTCGTAGAGGAACCACTCGTCGGCCCGGACCGGCGCGTGGAACCAGACCGCGTGGTCGAGGCTCGCACCGGCGTAGCCGCCTCCCCAGCCGCCGACCCGCACCAGTCCCGCACCCAGCAGCGTGAGGTCACTGACGAAGGTCAGCGCGGCGGCGTGCACGGCCGGATCGTCGGGCAGACGGCCGGCCACCCTCATCCACACCCGGGTGGGCGGCTCCTTCGCCCGGCCGTCGAACGGGTCGTGGAGCAGCCGCTGCTCGACCGCCCGGCTGATCTCCAGCGCCCCGGCGGCCACCTGACCGTGCCGGGCGGCGACGTCGGCCAGCGAAGGCAGCTCGTCCGGCCGCGGCATATCCGGCATCGGGACGGAGTGTTCGACCACGGCCGGCTCCGGGCCGTGGAAGTCGGCGGTCAGCGCGAAGATGGCGACGTCCTCGCCTCCGCGGGGTTGGCAGGCGACCACCCGCCGCGTCGTGAACGAACGCCCGTCCCGGATCCGGTCGACCGCGTAGCGGATCTCCTCGTGCGGGTCACCCGGGCGCAGGAAGTAGGCGTGCATGGAGTGCACGCCCCGGTCGGCCGGGACGGTGCGACCGGCCGCCATGAGCGCCTGGCCCGCCACCTGTCCGCCGAAGATGCGCTGCATCCGCGTGCTGGGGGTCTGCCCGACGAAGACGTCCGGCGCGCGCTCGTCGAGGTCGAGGACCTCCATCAGGGCAGCGGCCTGGCTGCCGCCGTCCATCGTCGCGCCGCTCACGCCGGCTCCTCGCCGACGCTCGTCGGCATCCGCCGCCGTGCGGTGCCCGCGCGTGGACTCGCGACCTCGCTCATGAGTCGGTGCCCACCTCGTGCACCCGGATGAGGTTGGTGGAGCCCACCGTGTTGGGCGGGCTGCCGGCGACGACGACCACCCGGTCGCCCTCCCGGAGTCGGCCGATGGACAGCAGTGAGAAGTCCACCTGCCGGACCATGTCGTCGGTGTGCGACACCTCGGGGACGAGGAAGGTCTCCACGCCCCAGGACAGGGCCAGCTGACTGCGCACCCGCGCGTCGACGGTGAAGGCCAGCAGCGGCATCTGCGGGTGCAGCGCGGCCAGCCGGCGGGCGGTGTCGCCGGTCTGCGTGAAGGTGGCCAGCGCCTTGACGTCCAGCGACTCGCCGATGTCCCGCGCCGCACGGACGATCGCGCCGGACCGGGACCGGGACCGGCGGACGAGCTCCGGCGCGCGCATGTGGTCACCCTCGACCGCGGAGATGATCCGCTCCATGGTCCGCACCGCGGCGATCGGGTAGCGGCCCACCGAGGTCTCCCCGGAGAGCATCACGGCGTCGGCGCCGTCCAGGACGGCGTTGGCGACGTCGGAGGCCTCGGCCCGGGTGGGCCGCGACGAGCTGATCATCGACTCGAGCATCTGGGTGGCGACGATGACCGGCTTGTTGCGCTCGCGGGCGGCCTGCACCGCCCGCTTCTGCACCAGCGGCACCCGCTCGAGCGGCAGCTCCACGCCCAGGTCCCCGCGGGCCACCATGATCCCGTCGAACGCCTCAACGATCGCCTCGAGGTTCTCCACGGCCTCGGGCTTCTCCAGCTTGGCGATGACCGGGACGTAGACGTCCTCCTGGCGCATGACGTCGCGCACCAGCTCCACGTCGCGCGGCGAGCGCACGAAGGACAGCGCGATGAAGTCGACCGACAGGTGCAGGGCGAATCGGAGGTCCTCCTCGTCCTTGTCCGACAGCGCCGGCACGCTGACCGCGACGCCGGGCAGCGACAGGCCCTTGTTGTTGGACACCTCGCCGCCCTCGACGACCAGGCACCAGACGTCGGGGCCCTCGACGCCGACCACGGACAGGGCCAGCTTGCCGTCGTCGACCAGCAGCCGGTCCCCGACCTTCACGTCGGCCGCGAGGCCCTTGTAGGTCGTCGAGACGCGCTCGGCGGTGCCCGCGACGTCGTCGACGGTGATGCAGACCCGGCTGCCGGTCTCCCAGTGGACCGGGCCGTCGGTGAAGGTGCCCAGGCGGATCTTCGGGCCCTGCAGGTCGGCGAGGATCGCGACGGCGTGACCGGTGCGGTCCGAGGCCTCCCGGACCATGCGGTAGGCCCGCTCGTGGTGGGGGTGCGCGCCGTGGCTGAAGTTCAGCCGGGCGACGTCCATCCCCGACTCCACGAGAGCGGTGACCTGCTCGAGGGAGCTGGTCGCCGGACCCAGCGTGCAGACGATCTTGGCGCGACGGGACATGACAGGAACGCTAGTGGGGTGGCCCGCCGGACACGGGGAGGGCTCCCTGTGAACTCCGTCGTCCGTGCGGGGCGGACCTGTCCACGCGGCCGGGGCCGAGCCCATGTCGCATGTCCCGCCACGCGGGGCCCGGAGCGTGGCGGGACGGGGTCTGCCCGACGAGGGGACCGGACCTGGCCGCGGTGCGGTCCGGAGGACCGCGATGTGACGGCGGCCCTCCGGAGGACCGCAATGTGACGGCGGCCCTCCGGAGGACCGCAATGTGACGGCGGTCCTCCGGAGGAGCGCGATGTCCTAGTGCAGCGCCACCGCGGTGGGCGTCACCGGGCGCGGCAGCATCGACGAGCCGGTCAGCCAGGTGTCGACGGCACCGGCGGCGGCCCGGCCCTCGGCGATCGCCCACACGATGAGCGACTGGCCGCGGCCCATGTCGCCGGCCACGAAGACGCCGGGGACGGTGGACATGAACTCGCCGTCGCGGGCGATGCCGCCGCGCGCGTCGAGCTCCACGCCCAATGCGTCGACCAGGCCCGCCCGCTGCGCGCCGGTGAAGCCCATGGCGAGGAACACCAGGTCGGCCGGCAGCTCGCGCTCGGTGCCCTCCACCTTCTGGAACCGGCCGTCGACCCGCTCGACGTCGTGGATGAGCAGCGCGCGGACGTTGCCCTGCTCGTCGCCCAGGAACCGCTCGGTGTTGACCGAGTACAGCCGCTCGCCCCCCTCCTCGTGGGCGCTGGAGACCCGCATGACCATCGGGTAGGTCGGCCACGGGTTGTTGTCGGCCCGGCGGTCCGGCGGCGCCGGCATGATCTCCAGCTGGGTCACCGAGAGCGCACCCTGCCGGTGGGCGGTGCCCAGGCAGTCCGCGCCGGTGTCACCGCCGCCGATGATCACCACGTGCTTGCCCTTGGCGTCGATCGGCGGCTCGTCGAGCTCGCCGAGCGCCTGCCGGTTGCCGAACGGCAGGTACTCCATCGCCAGGTGGATGCCCGCGAGCTCCCGGCCCGGAGCCGGCAGGTCACGGCCGATGGTGGCGCCACCGGCCAGGACGACGGCGTCGTACTCGGACCGCAGCTGCTCGACGGTCAGGTCGCCGTCCCGGCCGCTGCCGACCTCGACGCCGGTGACGAACCGGGTGCCCTCGGCCCGCATCTGGTCCAGCCGCCGGTCGAGGACGGCCTTCTCCATCTTGAACTCGGGGATGCCGTAGCGGAGCAGCCCGCCGACGCGGTCGGCCCGCTCGAAGACGGTGACGTCGTGCCCGGCACGGGTCAGCTGCTGGGCGGCGGCGAGTCCGGCCGGCCCGGAGCCGATGACGGCGACCTTCTTGCCGGTGTGCTCCTGCGGGGGCACCGGCCTGACCAGGTCGCGCTGGAACGCCTGGTCGATGATCTCCCACTCGATCTGCTTGATCGTGACCGGCGACTCCTGCAGGTTCAGCACGCAGGAGCCCTCGCACGGCGCCGGGCACAGCTTCCCGGTGAACTCCGGGAAGTTGTTGGTCGCGTGCAGCCGCTCGATGGCCTCGGTCCAGTCGTCGCGGCGGGCGAGGTCGTTCCACTCCGGGATCAGGTTGCCCAGCGGGCAGCCGTGGTGGCAGAACGGGATGCCGCAGTCCATGCACCGGGCGGCCTGCTGGCGCACCGCGGGAACCGGGAAGACGGCGTCCTCACCGTTCTGCCGGGAGAGGTAGACGTCCTTCCAGTCCAGGATGCGGACGTTGACCGGGCGCCGCGGCGGCAGCGCCCGCTCGTGCTTGAGGAATCCGGTCGAGTCAGCCACGTGCGGCCTCCATGGTCGTGGCGAGATCTGCACATTCGTGGTCCTCAGCGACCTGAAGGGCACGAGTGTGCAGATCTCGCGGGTCGTGGAACAGCACCGGGTCAGCCACGTGCGGCCTCCATCACTGCCCTGTCGACGTCGGTTCCGGCGGCCTCCGCGGCCCGCCGGGCCTCGAGCGCGCGCCGGTAGTCGCGCGGCATGATCACGCTGAACCGCTCGGACCAGCGGCCCCAGTCGGCCAGCAGCGCGGCGGCCACCGGCGACCCGGTGTCCGCGGCGTAGCGGACCAGCACGTCGCGCAGCCACTGCGCGGACTCGCCGTCCAGCGGCTCGACGTCCACCATCTCGCCGTTCACCCGGCGCCGGGCCAGGTCGAGGACGTAACCGATGCCGCCGGACATGCCGGCTGCGATGTTGCGGCCGGTCGGGCCCAGGATCACCGCGCGCCCGCCGGTCATGTACTCGAGCGCGTGGTCGCCCACGCCCTCGACGACGGCCAGCGCGCCGGAGTTGCGCACGCAGAACCGCTCGCCGACCCGGCCGCGGAGGAAGACCTCGCCCGCCGTGGCGCCGTAGCCGATGACGTTGCCGGCGACGACGTTGTCCTCGGCGGCGAAGGTCGCCTCACGCGCCGGGCGGACGACGATCCGCCCGCCGGACAACCCCTTGCCGACGTAGTCGTTGGCGTCGCCGAACAATCTCAACGTGACCCCACGGGGAATGAATGCCCCGAAGGACTGCCCCGCCGACCCGGTGAACGTCAGGTCGATCGTGCCGTCGGGCAGACCCTCGCCGCCGAAGCGCCGGGTGACCATCGAGCCGAGCATCGTGCCGACGGTGCGGTTGACGTTGCGCACCGGTAGCTCGAGACGAACCGGCCGCGCGTCGAGCAGCGCGCCCTCGCACAGCTGGATCAGCGTCTGGTCGAGGGCGACGTCCAGGCCGTGGTCCTGGTCGCGCACCTTGTGCCGGGCGGCGCCCGAGGTCTGCTCCGGCACGGCCAGCATCTTCGACAGGTCCAGTCCGGCGGCCTTCCAGTGGTCGACCGCCCTGCGGGTGTCGAGCAGCTCGGCGTGGCCGATCGCCTCGTCCAGCGAGCGGAAGCCCAGCTCGGCGAGGTACTGGCGGACCTGCTCGGCGAGGAACTCGAAGAACGTGACCACGAACTCCGGCCGCCCGATGAACCGCTTGCGCAGCTCCGGGTTCTGCGTCGCGACGCCGACCGGGCAGGTGTCGAGATGGCAGACGCGCATCATCACGCAGCCGGACACGACCAGCGGAGCGGTGGCGAAGCCGTACTCCTCGGCGCCCAGCAGCGCGGCGATGATCACGTCGCGGCCGGTCTTCATCTGCCCGTCGGCCTGGACGACGATGCGGTCGCGCAGCCCGTTGGCCAGCAGCGTCTGCTGCGTCTCGGCCAGGCCCAGCTCCCACGGCGAGCCGGCGTGCTTGAGCGAGGTCAGGGGTGCTGCACCCGTTCCGCCGTCGTGGCCGGAGATGAGGACGACGTCGGCGTGGGCCTTGCTCACGCCGGCCGCGACCGTCCCGACCCCGACCTCGCTGACCAGCTTGACGTGGACCCTTGCTGCGTCGTTGGCGTTCTTCAGGTCGTGGATCAGCTGCTTGAGGTCCTCGATCGAGTAGATGTCGTGGTGCGGCGGCGGGCTGATCAGGCCGACGCCGGGCGTCGAGTGCCGGGTGCGGGCCACCCACGGGTAGACCTTGGCGCCGGGCAGCTGGCCGCCCTCGCCGGGCTTGGCGCCCTGGGCCATCTTGATCTGGATGTCGTCGGCGTTGACCAGGTACTCGCTGGTGACGCCGAACCGGCCGCTGGCCACCTGCTTGATCGCCGAGCGGCGCAGGTCGCCGTTCGGGTCGGGGAAGAACCGGTCGGGGTCCTCGCCGCCCTCGCCGGTGTTGGACTTGCCGCCCAGCCGGTTCATGGCGATCGCCAGGGTCTCGTGCGCCTCCTGGGAGATCGAGCCGTAGCTCATCGCCCCGGTCTGGAAGCGCTTGACGATCTCGCTGGCGGACTCCACCTCCTCCAGCGGCACGGGCGGGCGCACACCGGTCTTCAGCGAGAACAGGCCGCGCAGCGTCGCGGCCTCCTCGGAGAGCTGGTCGACGGTGTCGGTGTAGCGCTGGAACACGTCGAACTGCCGCGCGCGGGTGGCGTGCTGCAGCAGGAACACCGTCTCGGGGTTGAACAGGTGCACCTCGCCCTCGCGGCGCCACTGGTACTCGCCCCCGGTCTCCAGCCGGCGGTGCGCGCGCTCGGTGGGGTTCTCCGGGTAGGCGCGGCGGTGGCGCATGGCCACCTCCTCGGCGAGGACGTCGATGCCGACGCCGCCGAGCGGAGAGGAGGTGCCGGTGAAGTATTCGTCGACGATCTCCTGGGAGAGGCCGACCGCCTCGAAGATCTGCGCCATCGTGTACGAACCGACGGTGCTGATGCCCATCTTGCTCATGACCTTGAGGACGCCCTTGCCCAGCGCCTTGACCATGTTGCGGTTGGCCTGGGCCGGCTGGATCCCGGTCAGCACGCCGTCGCGGATGAGGTCCTCGATCGACTCGAACGCCAGGTACGGGTTGACCGCGGCCGCGCCGTAGCCGAGCAGCAGCGCGACGTGGTGCACCTCGCGGCAGTCACCGGACTCGACGACCAGGCCGACCTCCATGCGGGTCTTCTCCCGCACGAGGTGGTGGTGGACCGCGGCGGTCATCAGCAGCGACGGGATCGGCGCACGCGTCTCGTCGCAGTCCCGGTCGGAGAGCACGATGATCCGGGCACCGGCGGCGATGGCCTTGCTGACCTTGCCGCGCAGCTGCTCGATCGCCTCGGCCAGCGCCTTGCCGCCACCGGTCGCGTCGAAGTGGCCGGTGATCCGGACGGCGGCGAAGCCCGGCAGGTCGCCGTCGTCGTCGATGTGCAGGATCTTGGCCAGCTGGTCGTTGTCGATGACCGGGTAGGGCAGGTGCACCTGCCGGCAGGACGCCGGCATGGCGTGCAGCAGGTTCTGCTCGGGCCCGAAGGTGCGCCCCAGGCTGGTGACCAGCTCCTCGCGGATGGCGTCCAGCGGCGGGTTGGTCACCTGCGCGAACAGCTGGCCGAAGTAGTCGTAGAGCAGCCGCGAGCGGTCCGACAGGGCGGCGACCGGGGTGTCGGTGCCCATCGAGCCGATCGGCTCGGCGCCGGTGGACGCCATCGGGGTGAGCAGGACGCGCAGGTCCTCCTCGGTGTAGCCGAACAGCTGCTGCCGGCGGACGACGGACTCGTGGCTGGGCCGGGCGCGGCGGCGCTCGGGCAGCTGCGGCAGGTGCACCAGGCCGGCGTGCAGCCAGTCCTCGTAGGGGTGCTCGGCCGCCAGCGCGCCCTTGACCTCCTCGTCGGAGACGATCCTCCCCGCCGCCGTGTCGACGAGGAACATCCGGCCCGGCTGCAGCCGGCCCTTGGCGACGACGTCGGCGTCGGGGATGTCCAGGACGCCGACCTCGCTGGCCAGCACCACTCGGTCGTCCTTGGTGTGCCACCAGCGGCCCGGGCGCAGCCCGTTGCGGTCGAGGACGGCACCGATGAGCGTGCCGTCGGTGAACGCGACCGCGGCCGGCCCGTCCCACGGCTCCATGATCGAGGCGTGGAACCGGTAGAAGGCCCGGCGGGCCGGGTCCATCTCGTCGTGGTTCTCCCACGCCTCCGGGATCATCATCAGCACCGCGTGCGGCAGCGAGCGCCCGGACAGGTGCAGCAGCTCGAGCACCTCGTCGAAGGTCGCCGAGTCGCTGAAGTCGCTGGCGATGGCCGGGAAGATCCGCTCGAGGCCGAACTCGGAGGCCGGGCCGGCCGGGCCGTCGAACAGCTCGGTCGAAAGCTTCGCCTCGCGGGCCCGCATCCGGTTCCGGTTGCCCTTGATGGTGTTGATCTCGCCGTTGTGCGCGATCAGCCGGAACGGGTGGGCCAGCGGCCAGCTGGGGAAGGTGTTGGTGGAGAACCGGCTGTGCACCAGCGTGATCGCCGACGCGTAGCGCTCGTCGCGCAGGTCGGGGAAGAAGGCGGGCAGCTGGTCGGTGGTGAGCATGCCCTTGTAGGTGATCGTCCGGGACGACAGCGAGGTGATGTAGAGGGAGCTGCCCGCCTCGGTCGCGGCCCGCTCGGCGCGCTTGCGCAGCACGAAGGCCCGCCGCTCCAGCCGGGTGACCCCGTTGCAGACGACGCTGCCGCCGAAGGCGGTGGCGTCGGCGCGGGCGCCGATGGTCTCGGCGACGAACAGCTGCGCGAAGTGGGGCATGACCGCGCGGGCGGTGGGCCCGACGTCGGCGCCGTCCGGGTCGACCGGCAGCTCGCGCCAGCCGAGGACGGTCAGGCCCTCCTCGGCGGCGAGGCGGTCGACGTCCGCGCGCCGGGCGGCACGCTCGGTCTCGTCCACCGGCAGGAAGGCGATGCCGACGGCGTACTCGCCCAGCGGCGGCAGGTCGAAGTCGACCTCGGCGCGCAGCAGGGCGTCGGGGACCTGGGTGAGGATGCCCGCGCCGTCCCCGGAGTTGGGCTCGGAGCCGGCTGCGCCGCGGTGGTCGAGGTTGTGCAGGGCGGTGAGCCCGGCGGCGACGATCTCCCGGCTGGCGCGACCCTGGACGTCGGCGACGAAGGCGACACCGCAGGCGTCCTTGTCGTTGGCCGGGTCGTACAGGCCGTGCGCCGCGGGGACCGCGGAGAACGGCACGGCGGTGGGGGTCGCGGCGGGGGCGGTGGACTCGGACATGTCACTCCCGTCGTCGGCAGGCCGCCTGCGTCGCCGTCGGCGGTGACGGGAGCGGGGCGGGGGGCGTGGGGCCCGGCCGGTGGTCAGAGGGCAGAGGAGCGGGGCACTGCGGGAGGGCCGGTCGACGACGGTTCGCTGACCGTCGGGCTCGACCCGGCTGGGCGAGCACCGGAGGTGGTGCCCCGGTGCTGTCGTCCGCGGGGCGGCGCTGGCCCGGTTCCGACGCGTGCGACCCCGCCAGGATCGCTGTGGGGCCCGGCCAGAAGGGTACACAGAGGTGACCCGGTTCTCGCACCGCCGGAACACCGCCCGAGGACGCGTCTCCCTCAGGTCTCCTCGTGTCGCCGGCGGGGGCCCTCACCAGGCTCTTCGCCGTCGCCGGGCCCCTCCGTGCCGGGGGCGACCGCGGGGGCCGCGTGGTCGCGGGAGGCCGCGGTGTCGGCAGCGTCACGTCCCCGCGTGATCACCTCACGGGGCCGCCCGCGCTGCCAGACCATGTACGCGGCCGCGAGCAGCCCGACGACGACGGCGGTGTAGACGTTGAGCCGGACGCCGAAGATCGTCTCCGCGGGGTCGGTGCGCAGCAGCTCGATCCAGAAGCGGCCGGCGCAGTAGAGCGCGACGTAGAGCGCGAAGGCCCGCCCGTGGCTGAGCCGGAAGCGGCGGTCGGCCCACACCA
This sequence comes from Geodermatophilus sp. DF01-2, assembly GCF_004571065.1. Lineage (GTDB taxonomy): Bacteria > Actinomycetota > Actinomycetes > Mycobacteriales > Geodermatophilaceae > Geodermatophilus. The sequence goes on along the minus strand of NZ_SPQN01000041.1, from coordinate 6,815 downwards.
CGACGGCCGCCGCGGCCAGGTTCCACAGCAGCTCGTAGAGGAAGGTCGGGTGGAAGGTGCCGAGGACGACGGGTTCGCCGGCCGGGCCGACGACCGCCCGGGTGCCGGTCCACTCGTAGATGGTCAGGGCCCACGGCAGGTCGGTCGGGCCGCCGTAGAGCTCGTTGTTGAACCAGTTGCCCAGCCGGCCGATGGCCTGGGCGACCAGCAGCCCGGGGGCCAGCGCGTCGCCGAAGGCCGGCAGCGGGATGCCCCGGCGGCGGCAGGCGATCCAGGCGCCGACCGCGCCGAGGGCGATGGCGCCCCAGATGCCGAGGCCGCCCTCCCAGATGGCGAAGGCCCGCAGGGGGTCGCCGCCCTCGCCGAAGTAGGGATCGGGACTGCTGATGACGTGGTAGAGCCGCCCGCCGACGATGCCGAACGGCACCGCCCAGACGGCGATGTCCAGGACGTCCTCCGACGCCCCGCCCCGGGCCACCCAGCGGCGCTGGGTGATCAGGATCGCGGCGACGATCCCGGCGATGATGCACAGCGCGTAGGCGCGGATGGGGAACGGGCCCAGCTCCCAGACGCCCTGGGTGGGGCTGGGGATCGCGGCGAGGACGTTCACTGCACGGCCACCGGACGGCGGACGCCCTCGGCCAGGTCGCCCGAGAGCGCTCGGACGCCTGCCGGACCCGTCCCGTCGAGCATCCGCCGCACGTAGGCAGAGCCGACGATGACGCCGTCGGCGAAGCCCGCCACCTCCGCGGCCTGGTCGGCGTTCGAGACGCCCAGCCCGACGCACACCGGCAGGTCTCCGGCAACCGGGCGGGTGCGGGCGACCAACCGCTCGGCGGCATCGCTCACCGTCGCACGGGTGCCGGTGACGCCCATCGTCGAGGCGGCGTAGACGAAGCCACGGCAGGCCGCGACCGTGGCCGCCAACCGGGCGTCGGTCGACGACGGCGCGACGAGGAACACCCGGTCCAGGTCCGTTCGATCGGTGGCGGCCAGCCACGGGGCCGCCTCGTCGGGGATCAGGTCGGGGGTGATCACGCCCGCTCCCCCGGCGGCGGCCAGGTCGTCGGCGAACCGGTCGACGCCGTAGTGCTCGACCGGGTTCCAGTAGGTCATCACCACGGGGACCGCGCCGGCGTCGGCGACTGCGCGAACCGCCGCGAAGACGTCCCGCAGCCCCACACCTGCGCGAACCGCGACATCCATGGCTTCCTGGATGACCGGCCCCTCCATGCCGGGGTCCGAGTACGGGACGCCGATCTCCACGATGTCAGCCCCACCCACCCCACCGGCGTCCGCCCCGCCCTCGACGAGCGCCACCATTGCCTCGATCGAGCCCGGGACGTCGGGGTAGCCGACCGGCAGGTAGCCGATGAGGGCCGCCCGCCCCTCGGCGCGGGCGGCCCGGATCCTGCGCTGCAACTGGCTCACGATGCCTCCTCGCTAACGCTCGTCGACCTCGCTCGCCGGGCTGCCATGTCCATGCGTGAGCTCGCGAGCTCGCTCACGACGACTCCCCCGCGTTCTGCCCGGCCACGGCCTCGTCGTTGCTCACGGCGCCCTCGGTGGGTTGCTGATCGGTGTCCAGGCCGGCGCCGGGCTCCGCGTGTTCGCGGTCGCCGAGGCCGAACCAGCGCGACGCCGTCTCGACGTCCTTGTCGCCGCGGCCGGAGAGGTTGACCAGCAGCAGCGCGTCCGGTCCGAGTTCCTTGCCGAGCGTCAGCGCCCCGGCCAGGGCGTGCGCCGACTCGATCGCCGGGATGATGCCCTCGGTGCGGCAGAGCAGGGCGAAGGCCTCCATGGCCTCGGCGTCGGTGACCGCCCGGTACTCCGCCCGGCCGATGTCGTGCAGGTGGGAGTGCTCAGGGCCCACGCCGGGGTAGTCCAGGCCGGCGCTGATCGAGTGCGACTCGATCGTCTGCCCGTTCTCGTCCTGCAGCAGGTAGGAGCGGGCGCCGTGCAGCACCCCCGGCGTCCCGCCGGTGATGGTGGCCGCGTGCCGGCCGGTGTCGACGCCGTCCCCGCCGGCCTCCAGGCCGATCAGGCGGACGCCCTCGTCGGGGACGAAGGCGGTGAAGATGCCGATCGCGTTGGAGCCGCCACCCACGCAGGCCAGGACGGCGTCGGGCAGCCGGCCGGCCCGCTCGAGGACCTGTGCCCGAGCTTCGTCGCCGATGACCCGCTGGAAGTCGCGGACCATCTCCGGGAACGGGTGCGGCCCGGCGACGGTGCCGAAGACGTAGTTGGTGGTCTCGACGTTGGTGACCCAGTCGCGGAACGCCTCGTTGATGGCGTCCTTGAGGGTGCGCGAGCCGGTGGTCACCGGGACGACCTCGGCGCCGAGCAGCCGCATGCGGGCGACGTTGAGCGCCTGGCGACGGGTGTCCTCCTCACCCATGTAGATCGTGCAGGACAGCCCCATCAGCGCCGCCGCCGTCGCGGTGGCCACGCCGTGCTGGCCGGCGCCGGTCTCGGCGATGACCCGCTGCTTGCCGATCCGCTTGGTCAGCAGCGCCTGGCCCAGCACGTTGTTGATCTTGTGCGAGCCGGTGTGGTTGAGGTCCTCGCGCTTGAGCACGACGCGCGCGCCATCGGCGTGCTCGGCGAACCGCGGCACCTCGGTGATCGGGCTGGGGCGGCCGGTGTAGTCGCGCTGCAGCGCGGCGAACTCCGCGGCGAATGCCGGGTCGACCCGCATCGCGCGGTAGGCCTCGGTGAGCTCGTCGAGGGCGGCGACCAGCGCCTCGGGCACGAAGCGGCCGCCGAAGACCCCGAAGTGGCCGGTGGCGTCGGGCCAGCTCGGGCGCGCCGGCTCGAGTCGGTCCTCCGGCGGGGAGACGGCGCTCGTCGTCATGGGCCCAGTGTCCCGCGTCCGGGCGCCGGGGTGGTGGGGTGGGTCGGCAACACACTGGTGCCGGGGGTCGGCGCGGCGGACCGCCGGGTGCTGCACCAGCCCTCGCCGAGTGCTCTTGCGCTCGTCCCTGCGCTCTTGCGGTGGTGCAGCACCACCAGAGCGGGAGGAGGACCGCAGGAGTCGCGCGGCGGCGTCAGCGGGGGGTGTGCGGGGTGGCCGGGTGAGCGCCGGCCGTGACCAGGTCGGCGACCGCCTGGCGCGCGTCGCCGGCGGTCACGAGGCCCTCGCCGACGAGGACGGCGTCGGCACCGGCCGCGGCGTAGGAGATGAGGTCGTGCGGGCCGCGGACGCCGGACTCCGCGACCTTGACCACCTCCGACGGCAGGCCGGGCGCGATCCGCTCGAAGGTGGAGCGGTCGACCTCCAGCGTGGTCAGGTCGCGCGCGTTGACGCCGATCACCGCGGCGCCGGCAGCGAGCGCCCGGTCGGCCTCGGCCTCGGTGTGCACCTCGACCAGCGCGGTCATGCCCAGCGACTCCACCCGCTCCAGCAGGCCGACCAGCGCGTTCTGCTCGAGGGCGGCGACGATGAGCAGGACGACGTCGGCGCCGTGGGCGCGCGCCTCGTGCACCTGGTAGCTGGTGACGACGAAGTCCTTGCACAGCACGGGCACGTCGACCGCCGTGCGGACGGCGGCGAGGTCGGCCTGGGTCCCGCCGAAGCGGCGCCGCTCGGTGAGGACGCTGATCACCCGCGCGCCGCCGTCGGCGTACTGCCGGGCCAGCACCGCGGGGTCGGCGATGTCGGCCAGCGCGCCCTTCGAGGGGCTCTGCCGCTTGACCTCGGCGATGACGCCGACGCCGGGGGCGCGCAGCGCGGTCAGCGCGTCGAGGGGCGGGCGGGCGTCCCGGGCGGCGGCCTTGACCTCCGCCAACGGGGTGACCGCCTCCCGCGCGGCCAGGTCCTCACGAACTCCGGCGACGATCTCGTCGAGCACGGACACGAGTCCTCCCCGCTGCTGCTCGTTCTCCGCCCACGGGCTCGTCGTCCGCCCACCGGGCGCGGCCCCGGCCGGGACCCGATCCGTGGATCCACTCTAGAGGCGGCGGACCGCCGCGCTCCCCGCGGGTGCGGGCGCCACCCCGCCGGGGCGTGTGGACGGCGCGGTCCGGGGTAGTCAGCGCTGTTCCGTCGTTCCCGACGCCGGGTCGGTCGGGTCCTCACCGCGGTCGAGGGCGCGCCATGCGTCGAGGGCGCGGTCCTCCTCGGTCCGCGCACGGGCGGGGACCGGCGCCGAAGCCGCAGCCGGGCGCTCGTGGCGGCGGCCCAGACCCGGCCAGCGGCGCCCGCGCACCACGGCGAGGCCCCCGGCCGCCACCCCGAGGACGCCGGCGACGACGACGAGGGCGGGCAACGCCGCGGCGACGTCGGTGCTCAGCTCGCCGGCCGGGACGCCGAGCGCCCGCAGCCGGGCCGTGACCACGTCCAGCCCGGTGAGCACGCGCCCGCTGGACCACGCCAGCCCGGCCCCGGCCAGCACCATGACCACCCCGACCGCGACCCGGCCGACACCGCGCACCGCGAGCAGCGCACCGGCCGCCGCGAGCAGCACCAGGCCCGCGGCCGGGACGAGCGGCGCGGCCTCGCTGCCGGTGATGACCGCGCTGACCGGCGGCAGGGGTGCCGTCCGCTGCGCGGTCACCTCGGCCCACTCCTGCCCGCCTGCGGTGAGCGCCAGCGCAGCGGCGAGGACGGCGACGAGGACGGCGACGGCCAGCTCCCGGCGTCCGGACCTCTCGCCGGCCCGGGCCGGCTGCTCTCCGGCCGCGCTCACGGCAGCTCCCGCATTCCCTCCGCCGTGGCGATCGCCGAGAGCACCGCCCGCGCCTTGTGGCGGGTCTCGGCCTCCTCGGTGGCGGCGTCGCTGTCGGCGACGATGCCGGCGCCGGCCTGGACGTAGGCGCGGCCCTGGTGCAGCACCGCCGTCCGGATGGCGATGGCCATGTCGAGGTCGCCGCTGGCGTCGACGTAGCCGACGGTGCCGGCGTAGAGCGCCCGCCGGGTCGGCTCCAGCGACTCGATGATCTCCATCGCCCGCGGCTTGGGCGCCCCCGAGACGGTGCCGGCCGGGAACGTCGCGTCGAAGACGTCGAGGGCGTCCCACTCGGGGGCCAGCTCCCCGGCGACGGTCGACACCAGGTGCATCACGTGGCTGTAGTGCTCGATCCGCATGAGGTCGGGCACTTCGACCGTGCCCGGGACACAGACCCGGCCGAGGTCGTTGCGGGCCAGGTCGACCAGCATCACGTGCTCGGCGCGCTCCTTGGGGTCGGCGAGCAGGGCCTCGGCCAGCCGCGCGTCCTCCTCGGGGGTCGCGCCGCGCGGGCGGGTGCCGGCCGGCGGGTGGACGACGGCGGAGCTGCCGGTCACCGTGACCAGCGCCTCCGGCGAGGAGCCGACGACGTCGAACGGCGACTCCCGGCCGGCGAAGCGCAGCAGGTACATGTAGGGCGAGGGGTTGGTCGCCCGCAGCACCCGATAGAGGTCGAGCGCCTCGACGTGGGTGGCCATCTCGAAGCGCTGGGCCAGGACCACCTGGAAGGCGTCGCCGGCGCGGATGTGCTCGCGCACCCGCTCCACGCCGTCCTCGAAGACCCCTGGGGCCATGTTGCTCTGCACCGCCGGTGGCGGCGCAGTGGCGAAGGTGGCCACCCCCGGCGGCGCGGCCTTGGTCAGGTCGGCGGCCATCGCGTCCAGCCGGGTCACCGCGTCGTCGTAGCCGCTGCTCCCCCGCAGCGCGTTGGCGATGAGCAGCACCGTGCCGTCGGTGTGGTCCAGGACGGCGAGGTCGGTGACCAGCAGGAGCGCGAGCTCGGGCATGCCGAGGTCGTCGGCGCTGGTCACCGGCAGCCGCTCCAGCCGCCGGACGACGTCGTAGCCGAGGTAGCCGACCAGGCCGCCGGTCAGCGGCGGCAGGTCGGGGCGGCGCGGGGAGCGCAACCGCCGGGCCAGCGTCCGGACGGCGGCCAGCGGGTCGGCCGGCAGGTCGTCGGTGAGGCCGGGCAGCTGCTCGCCCAGCCACAGCGCGGCGCCGTCCCGCTCGGTGAGCACCCCGGCGCTGCGGACGCCGACGAAGCTGTACCGGCTCCACTGCTTGCCCTGCTCGGCGGACTCCAGCAGCACCGTGCCCGGCCGGTTGCCGGCGAGCTTGCGGTAGGTGCCGACCGCGGTCTCCCCGTCGGCGAGCAGCCGGCGGGTGACCGGGACCATCGGCTGGTCGAGGCCTGAGAACTCCTCCCGCGACGGGGACGTCTCACCGAGCCGCACGGGGAACCTCCAGCGGCCGGGAGAAGCAGCTGCGCGCGCCGGTGTGGCAGGCCGGCCCCTCCTGGTCGACGAGCACCAGCAGCGCGTCGCCGTCGCAGTCGAGCCGCACGTCACGGACCCACTGGCGGTGGCCGGAGGTCTCCCCCTTCACCCAGTACTCGCGCCGGCTGCGCGACCAGTAGGTGGCCCGGCCGGTGGCGAGGGTGCGGCGCAGCGCCTCGTCGTCCATCCAGGCGACCATGAGCACCTCGCCGGTGTCGTGCTGCTGGACGACGGCGGCGACCAACCCGGCCGGGTCGCGGCGCAGGAGCGCGGCGACCGCGGGGTCCAGGGTGGACTCGGCGGCGGGGACGGCGGACATGGGCCCGATGGTCCCACCCGGCGCCGGCCCGCCGGGTCACCGGTGCGGCGTCGTCCCCCTGTCGGTGTCGCCGGCGAACCAGGCGCGGGCAGGGCGGCCGACGGCGAGCCCCAGCGCGACCGCCGGTGCGGCGGCGAAGCAGAGGACGCCGACCAGCAGCGCACCCGACGGGTCCGGGCCGCTGATCTCGCCGAGGAGGGCCAGCAGGCGGACCGCCCAGTAGGCGGCCAGGGCCAGCTGGACGCCGAGCGCGGCGACGAGCGCCCACCGGGA
>NZ_SPQN01000040.1 GCF_004571065.1 Geodermatophilus sp. DF01-2 | reverse complement strand
TCAGGTAGATGGCGGTGCCGTCGAGGTTGAACGAGTACCCGGTCGGGACGACGATGCCCGCGACCGGCTGGCTCACGCCGGCGTGCTCCATCTTGGCGATCAGCCGGGGCAGCGCGGTCTCCGACGAGGCGGCGGAGGAGGAGCCCCCGGTGCGCGTCCGCCCGGCGGCGCCGGTCCAGCACATCGAGATCGCCTGAGTGGCCGCCCCGACCGGAGCCGCCGACCTGCCGGCACTGGGCATCGACATCGGGGGCACGAAGGTGGCCGGTGGCGTCGTCGCCCCGGACGGCACGGTGCTGGCGACCGCGCGCCGGGCGACCCCCGGGTCGTCGGTGGTGGAGACCGAGGACGCGATCGCCGCGGTGGTCGAGGTGCTGGCCCGCGGGCACGGCGGCCCGTTGGTCGGCGTCGGCGTGGGCGCGGCCGGCTGGTTCGACCGCACCGGCGACACCGTGCTGTTCAGCCCACACCTGGCCTGGCGGCACTCGACCCTGCGCAAGGACCTCGCGGCGCGGCTGCAGCGGCCGATGTGGGTGGGCAACGACGCCGACGCCGCCGCCTGGGCCGAGTACCGCTACGGCGCCGCACGCGGGGCCGACCTCGCGCTGACGATCACCCTCGGCACCGGCATCGGCGGTGGGATCGTCATGGACGGCCGGCTGCAGCGCGGCTCGCACGGCGTCGCGGGGGAGTGGGGGCACATGCGCGTGGTCCCGGACGGGCGGCTGTGCGCGTGCGGCAACCGCGGCTGCTGGGAGCAGTACGCCAGCGGTACCGCGCTCGGTCAGACCGCGCGGGAGGTGGCCCGGAGCTCGCCGGCGGCCGCTGCGCTCCTGCTCGAGCGGGTCGACGGAGACCCCGACCGGCTCACCGGCGAGCACGTCGCGACCGCCGCCGCCGAGGGCGATCCGCTGGCGCTGGAGCTGCTCGCCGAGGTGGGCTCGTGGCTCGGGCAGGGGATCGCCGACCTCGCCGCCGTCCTCGACCCCGAGGTCGTCGTCATCGGCGGCGGCGTGAGCATGCTCGGCGAGATGGTGCTCCGTCCGGCGCGCGAGCGGCTGGAGCGGGCGCTGCCCGGTCGGGGCTTCCGCCCCGGCCCGCGGGTGGTCGCCGCCCGGCTGGGCGTGCAGGCCGGGCTGGTGGGCGCCGCGGACCTGGCCCGCCGCGCCGTCGTCGAGGGCCAGGCGTAGCGGAGTCGCTGGGGAGCGGTTTTCGCGCTCCAGCGACTCCGCTCAGGTGGGACGCCGGTGTCCACGAGGTGACCGGTCGGTGCGGCCGTCGTCGGTGCGACCCGTGGGCCTCCGGTTCAGACGACGGCGCCGTCGTCGCCGTCGTCGGTGGAGCGCTCGCGCATCCGCGACACCAGCACCCCGAACCCACCGGCGATGGCGGCCACGCCGAGCGCCAGCCCGAGGTCGGCGGAGAGCCCGAGCACCCGGGGTGCCGCGACCAGGACCGCACCCGCGGCGATGAGCAGGACCGCGTACAGCGAGGCGGGTGCCGGCGCCGGCACCGGTGGGGCCGGCGGCGGCTCGTAGTGCTCCTCGGGGCGGTCGAGCACCTCCGGCTCGGCCGGTGCCGGCCGCGCGAGGTCGGCGGGGCCCTCGCCGACGACGGTGCGCCCGTGCTCGGCCTCGAAGGCGGCGACGATGCGCGCCCACTCGGCGTCCTCGTCGACGTCCCGCCGGACGGTCCGCGGGGCGCGGGTGCGCTCCTGCAGGTGCTCGTCGACGTGCTGCTCGACGAGGGCGCGGGCCTCCCGGGTGCGGGCGCGGTCGACGAAGAGCCGGTCGGTCGGCGGGCTCGGCAGCGAGACGCTCCGGGTGTAGGGCTCGACGTCGGCCGAGGGCTCCAGATAGGCGGCCACCCCGGCGTCGCGGAGCACGTCGAGCAGGTGCTCGCCGACCCGCGGGTCGACGTCGCGCAGCGGCGCCCAGAGGGTGGCGTCGAGGCCGTTGTCGCGTCGGCCGCGGCCGCTCACGCCTGCGCCTCGACGGGCAGGGACCCGGTCCCCGTGCCGGGCGAGGCGGGCTGCCCGGTACCGGGCACAGGGTCGGGGATCGGCACGTGTCCTCCTCGACGTCCGGCGACGCAGCCGGCGCAGAACGGGTGCTCGGGGAGGCCGATTGTCCTGATGCCTCCGGGCTCCTTAGTCTGGCAGCCCCAGAGGGAGGCATGTTGTTCTACTGGTTCCTCAAGTTCGTGGCGATCGGCCCGGTCGTGAAGCTGGTGTTCCGGCCACAGGTCGAGGGCGTGGACAACGCGCCTCGCACGGGGGCGGCCATCCTCGCGAGCAACCACCTGTCGGCGGCCGACTGGATCTTCATGCCGCTGTCGCTGCGCCGGCGGGTCACCTTCCTGGCCAAGGCCGAGTACTTCACCGGGAAGGGCGTGAAGGGCTTCCTGCAGCGGGCCTTCTTCACCGGCGCCGGCCAGGTGCCGATCGACCGGACCAACGCCTCCGCCGCCGAGAACGCCATCCGCACCGGGCTGCGCATCCTGCGCGGGGGCCGGCTGCTGGGCATCTACCCGGAGGGCACCCGGTCGCCCGACGGCCGGCTGTTCCGCGGCAAGACCGGCGTGGCCCGGATGGCACTGGAGACCGGCGTCCCGGTGGTGCCCGTCGCGATGACCTACCGGCCGCGGCGGGTCCCGCTCGTCGGCTGGAACCTGCCCGAGGTGTGCGTGCGATTCGGTGCGCCGCTGGACTTCTCCCGCTACGAGGGCCTGGCCGGCGACCGGTTCGTCGAGCGCTCCATCACCGACGAGATCATGTACGAGATCATGACCCTCTCGGCCCAGGAGTACGTCGACGTCTACGGCGCCCGGGTGAAGAAGTCGATGGACGCGACCGGGGCCAGCGCCTCGGAGGTCGTCAGCCGGATGCAGCCGCCCGCCGACGAGGCCGGCGACCGGCTGCCCGACACCCTCGCCGGCTGAAGAAGCCCTCCGCAGGGTCCCGCCGCGGCCCCGTCCCGGGCACCGCCCCGAGCCTGCGAGGGGTGGGGAGGACAATCCTTCTCCTCTTTCAGGCGCGCCACTCCTCGCGGTAGTGCGGATGATCGGCGTAGGTCTGCCCGATCAGCCGTAGCGCGTGCTCCATGGTGGCGCCCCGCGGCCCCAGCCGCTCCAGGTCGCGGAAGTAGCGGACCAGTTGCCGCTTGGCCTGGACGTCGCGCAGCACGTGCGCCAACAGCGAGGCGTCGGACCGCGACGGGCTGAGCGCGACGAAGCGCGCGGCCTCCTCGTCCTCGTCGAAGCGGGTGAGGAGGAAGTCGACGAGGTCTTCGTTGCGGATGCTGGTCGGCAGGTCGGGGTGCGGCGGGCTCACGGTGCCTCCCCGCCGGCGCTCGTCGGCCCCGTGGCCCGGGCTGCTCCACTGGTTCGTGACCTCGCGAGCCCGGTCACGAGGCCCAGCCCCCGGCGCGAGCCACGGCGGTGCGCCAGCGGTCGTGCCGGCCGTCGTCCCGGCGTCCGGCCTCGGGCTCGAACCGGCGGTCCAGGGTCCAGGTCGCGGCCAGCTCGTCGCAGCCGGCCCAGACCCCGGTGCCGAGGCCGGCGAGGAACGCCGCGCCGAGGGCGGTGGTCTCGGTGACCACCGGCCGGCGAACCGGGACGCCGAGCTGGTCGGCCTGCAGCTGCAGGAGCAGGTCGTTGGCGCTGGCGCCGCCGTCCGCGGACAGCTCCGGCACGTCCAGCCCGGCCTCGGAGACCATGACGTCGACGACGTCGCGCACCTCGAAGGCGATCGCCTCGAGCGTGGCCCGGGCCAGGTGCGCGCGGGTCGTCCCGCGGGTGATGCCGAGGACTGCGCCGCGGGCGTGCGGGTCCCAGTGCGGGGCGCCCAGGCCGGTGAGCGCCGGCACGAAGACGACGTCGCCGGAGTCGGGCACGGTGCGGGCCAGCCCCTCGATCTCGGCGGCCGAGTCGATGAGCCCGAGCCCGTCGCGCAGCCACTGCACGGCGGCGCCGGTCACGAAGATCGACCCCTCGAGCGCGTAGACCAGCCCGCCGCCGAGGTCCCAGGCGACGGTGGTGAGCAGCCCGGCGCCGGACCGCACCGGCGTCACCCCGGTGTTGGTCAGCACGAACGACCCGGTCCCGTAGGTGCACTTGCTCATCCCGGCGGAGTAGCAGGCCTGGCCGAACAGCGCGGACTGCTGGTCGCCCGCGATGCCGGCCACCGGCAGCGACAGGCCGAGGAAGGCCTCGGGGTCGGTGGTGCCGACGACGCCGGAGCTGGGCGCCACCTCCGGCAGCGCCGCGCGGGGGACCTCGAACAGCTCGCACAGCTCGTCGGACCAGCCGCCCTGCTCGAGGTCGTAGAGCAGGGTCCGGCTGGCGTTGCTCGGGTCGGTGACGTGCACGGCGCCGCCGGTCAGCCGCGAGACGACGAACGAGTCGACCGTGCCCAGCGCCAGCTCGCCGCCGCGCACACCCGCCCACAGCTGCGGCTCCTCGGCGGCCAGCCAGCAGTACTTGGTGCCGGTGAAGTACGGGTCCAGCCGCAGCCCGGTGAGCACGGTCACCCGCTCCTCGTGCCCGGCCTCGCGCAGCCGGTCGCAGATGCCGCTGGTGCGCCGGTCCTGCCAGACGATCGCCGGCCGCGGCGCGCGACCGGTGCGCCGGTCCCACACGACGGCGGTCTCCCGCTGGTCGGTGATCCCCACGCACGTCGGCTGCTCGTCGGTGCCGGCCAGCGCCTGCCGGCACGCGGCGAGGGTCGCCGTCCAGATGTCCTCGGGCTCGTGCTCGACCCACCCCGGGCGGGGGAACAGCTGCGCGAACTCACGGTAGCCGCGGGCGAGGACCGTGCCGTCCTCGCCCACGACCAGCGCGGTCACCCCGGTCGTCCCCGCATCGATCGCCAGCACCGGCATGGAGGATCACGCTAGCCGGGGGTGGTCCGGCCAGCACCGCGGCCGGGGAGGACGCCGGTGGCGGCGCCTACCGTGAGAGCGTGCGGCGGTTCTTCTACGACACCGAGTTCATCGAGGACGGCACCACCATCGACCTCGTCTCGATCGGGGTCGTGGACGAGACCGGGCGCGAGTTCTACGCGGTCAGCACCGAGTTCGACGAGCGCCGGGCGATCCCCTGGGTGCGGCGCAACGTGCTCGACCAGCTGCCGCCCCCGGCCGACGGGGCGTGGCGCAGCCGGCAGCGGATCCGCGACGACCTGCTGGCGTTCCTGACCGGCCCCGGCGAGGAGATCGAGTTGTGGGCCTGGTTCGCCGCCTACGACCACGTGGCGCTGTGCCAGCTGTGGGGGGCGATGCCGGCACTGCCCCGGCCCGTCCCGCGGTTCACCCGGGAGCTGCGGCAGCGCTGGGACGACCTCGGCCGTCCGCCACTGCCACCGAAGCCGGACGGCACGCACGACGCGCTGGTCGACGCCCGCTACAACCTGGCCCGCTGGCGGGCGATGGAGGGCGCCCGTCGCTGACGAAGGACCCGGCTCCCTTGCAGGGTCCCGCCGCGAGCTCGTGAGCGGTGGGGGGCAAGGGGTCCTTGCTCCACCCCTCGCAAGCTCGGGGCGGGGCCCGGGACGGGGCCGCCGCAGGGCTCGTGAGGGGGCAGGGGGTCCTCACACGGTGAAGGCCCCGAGCAGGCGGGTCAGCTCGTTCGAGAGCCGGTCCAGCTCACGGGCCGCGGTGCGGGCGGTCTCCACGTCCTCCGCGCTGCGCTCGGCGTCCGCGCTGACCGCGGTGAGCGTACCGGTGAACGCGTTGGCCCCGTCCGCCGCGGCGCCCACGCTGCGGGTGAGCTCGTTGGTGACCGCGGTCTGCTCCTCGACCGCGCTGGCGATCGTGGTCTGGTGGTCGTTCATGTCGCGCACGACCTCGGCGATCCGGGCGATGGAGCCCACCGCCGCGGACGTGTCGGCCTGTATGCCGTGGACCCGCTGGGCGATCTCCTCGCTGGCCCGGGAGGCCTCCTGGGCCAGCTCCTTGACCTCGTTGGCCACGACGGCGAAGCCCTTTCCGGCCTCGCCGGCCCGCGCCGCCTCGATGGTCGCGTTCAGGGCCAGCAGGTTGGTCTGCTCGGCCACGGCGGCGATCACCTTGACGACGTCGCCGATCTCGGCCGAGCTGGCGCCGAGAGTGGCCACGGTGGTCTCGGTCGAACGGGCGAGGTCTGCGGCGCTGCGCCCCACGCGGGCTGCCTCGCTGGCGCTGCGGGCGATCTCGGAGATCGAGGCGCCCATCTGCTCGGCGCCGGCCGCCGCCGAGGTCACGCCCGCGCTGATGTCGCCGGCCGCCTCCTGCGCGCTGCGCGCCTGGTCGCGGCTGCGGGCGGCCCGCTCGGCGAGGGCGTCGGCCACCGTCGCCACGTTGCCGGCGGAGGTCGCCAGCGTGCGCGCGCACTCGCCGACGTCGCGGATGGTGGCGGACACCTTGTCGACGAAGCGGTTGAAGGCTCGCGACAGGTCGCCCACCTCGTCCCGGCCCGACTCGTCCATCCGCTGGGTCAGGTCGCCCTCGCCGTCGGCGATCTCGGCCATCCGCGCCCGGAGCCGCTCCAGCGGGGCGGTCAGCCGCCGGCCGACCAGCCACGCGACGCCGCCACCGGCCACGCCGACGAGCAGGACGGCGACCACGATGGCGGTGAGCATCGCCGAGCGTCCCTCGGCCAGTTGCTCCACCGGGCCGGCGAAGTCGCCGTCGCGGGCGACGGTGGTGATGACCCAGTCCCAGGGCGCGTAGTACATGACCTGCACGGTCGTCGGGCCGGCGTCGGGGTCGACGTAGCGGACGGTGGCCTGCTCTCCTGGCTCCAGGTCGACCGCGGCGTCGACGATCTGCTGCACGTACGCGGCGCCGTTCTGGTCCGTGGCGTCGATGAGCGACTCGCCGTCGCGCGCGCCGCCCGGGCTCACCAGTACCGTGCCGCGCTGGCCACCTGTGCCGCCGAGCACCTCCACGTAGCCGTTGTCACCCACCGCGGTCTGCTCGAGGCTCCGGCGCAGGGCCGGTTGGCTCTGCTGCTTCACGCCGACGTAGAGGATGCCGACCACCTCGCCGGACGCGTCCACGATCGGGTCGTAGGCCGAGACGTACCAGGAGTCGACGACGAAGGCGTTACCCCGGTAGGTCTGGCCGGCGAGCACCTGGGCGAGCACCGGGTTGGGCGCGCCGTCGGGGTTGATGGCAGGGATGTAGGTGCCGATGGCGCGGGCCCCGGCGGCGCTCTCCACGTTGGTCGCCACCCGGAGCATGTCCCCCGCCGGGCCGGTGCGCTGGAAGATGGTCACGGTCGCCCCGACCATGGACTTGATCTGGTCGACCACCGGAGTGGGCACCGACAGGTCGGGGTTCTGCCCGAACCAGGTCCCGCCGACGAGCGCTCGAGGCAGCTCCAGCGACGTCACCTCACCCGAGAACTGGTTCTCGGCCTCCCAGCGGACCAAGCCCTCTCGGGACCCGGCGACGCGGAAGCCGCCCGACTCGGCCAGGACGTAGCGTGCGGCCGCGAGGTCGGCGTCCACCTTGGCCGAGATCGAGGCTCCCTGGGTGGCGACCACGTCGTGGACACCGTGAGCGGTCCGGGAGATGTCCGCGGCGACCAGGGCCTCGACGTCGGTGCGGGCCGCGTCGGCGAAGCGACCGCTCTGCCAGGCGCTCACACCGGCCAGCGCGATCCCGGTCGCCGCTACGCTGGCAGCGGCCAGTGCCACCACCTTGGTCCTGATGTCCCAGCGCATGGCGGGTCCTCCGTTCGTCCGGACGGTTCCCATCGGCCGTCGGGACGCACATCGGCAGGGCGTGGCCGGGGGTGAACCGGAACGGCGCCATGCCGGGTTGGGCACCCCAATCGCCCCGTGCGGCGCAGCCGCCCCGGGTTCAGCCGCGCAGGTGGGCCCAGTCCTCCGGGTGCGCACGCAGGTGCTGGGCGACCGTCCGCGCCGGGAGCCCGGTGAGCCTGGGGACGACGTCGGTGCCCGCGGCCATCTCGCCTCCGGTGATCGCCCGGTAGCTGCCGACCCAGCCTTCGACCTCCCAGTCGGCGTACAGGCCGTGCCGCAGGACCGTGGCACGGACCCCGGTGGCGGCGTGCAATGGCCACCCTTCAGGGTCCCGCCGGCCCCGTCCAGAGGCTCGCCGCGAGCCTGCGAGCGGTGCGGAGGACGGGGTCCTGTTACGAGGCGTGGGGGAAAGGGTCCTTCTAGGGACGACGCGCCGCACGCCGGCCGCGGCGGCCGCGGCGGTCAGGTGCTGCTGCAGCCGGTCGGCGGACTCGGCGGCCGACACCAGGTGGAGCGTGTGCACCCGTCGAGGGCGGCGGTGAGGCCCGGGCCGTCGGCGTGGCCGCCCGGGGCCGCGGTCACCTCGGCCCCGGGGACCCGCGGGGCGCGAAGGGGGTCACGCACCACCAGCCGCAGCCGGACCCCCGGCCGGCCGGCGAGCCGGTCGACGACGCGGCGGCCGAGGCTCCCGCTCGCACCTGTGATCCCGACCAGTCGCTCGGCCCCGACCTGCGGCATCATGGCGACCGCCAACGACCGGCAGCGGCCCACCCTTCCCGGAGGACGGCATCCATGCGCATCGGCATCCTCACCGGCGGCGGCGACTGCCCCGGCCTCAACGCCGTCATCCGGGCGGTCGTGCGCAAGAGCGTCCAGAACGGCGACGAGGTGGTCGGCTTCCGGGACGGCTGGCGCGGGGTGCTCGACGCCGACACCGTGCCGATGGACCTGGCCGCGGTCCGCGGCATCCTGCCCCGCGGCGGCACCGTGCTCGGCACCTCGCGGACCAACCCCTACGCGCTGGAGGGCGGTGCCGACCGCGTGCTGGCCACCCTGGAGCGGCTCGGCATCGACGCGCTCATCCCGATCGGCGGCGAGGACACCCTCGGGGTGGCCACCAAGCTCGCCGAGGCCGGCGTGCGGGTCGTCGGCGTCCCCAAGACCATCGACAACGACCTCGACGCCACCGACTACACCTTCGGCTTCGACACCGCCCTCGGCGTGGCCACCGAGGCCATCGACCGGCTGCACACCACCGGCGACAGCCACCACCGCGCGCTCGTCGTCGAGGTGATGGGCCGGCACGCGGGGTGGATCGCGCTGCACGCCGGGATGGCCGGCGGCGCCACCGTCGTCCTCATCCCGGAGCAGCCCTTCGACGTCGACGCCGTCGTCGCCCACTGCCAGCACCGGTTCGACTCCGGCTTCTCGCCGATCGTGGTGGTCTCCGAGGGCGCCAAGCCCAAGGACGGCGACCTGGTCCTCGCGACGGGGGAGCGGGACGCCTTCGGGCACGTGCGGCTGGGCGGCATCGGCACCGCGCTGGCCTCGCTGGTCGAGGAGCGCACCGGCCGGGAGGCCCGCGCGGTGGTGCTCGGGCACATCCAGCGCGGCGGTACCCCGTCCCCGTTCGACCGGGTGCTCGCGACCCGGTTCGGGCTGGCCGCCGTGGAGGCCGTGCACGACGGCGAGTCGGGGGTCATGGTCGCGCTGCACGGCACCGACATCGTGCGCGTGCCGCTGGCCCGGGCGACCGCGCAGCTGAAGCTCGTCCCCGTCGAGCGCTACGCCGAGGTCGAGGTCTTCTTCGGCTAGGCGGGGGCCCCACGCGCCGCCGGTACCCTCTGGAGGCGTGACCCTTCCCGACGCCGCCGAGCTGGTCCCCGATCTGGACCGGTGGCGGGAGCTGACCGCCGCCCAGCAGCCGGAATGGCCCGACCGCGCCGCGCTGGACGCCGTCCTCTCCACCCTGTCCTCGGTGCCGCCGATCGTGGCGCCCAGCGAGGTCGACGAGCTGCGCGGGCGGCTGGCCGAGGTCGCCCGGGGACGGGCCTTCCTCCTGCAGGGCGGCGACTGCGCCGAGACGTTCGACCTCAACACCGACGCGCACCTGCAGAGCACCACGCGCACGCTGCTGCAGATGGCCGTCGTCCTGACCTACGGCGCCAGCGTGCCCGTGGTGAAGGTGGGGCGGGTGGCCGGGCAGTACGCCAAGCCGCGGTCGTCGAACACCGACGCTCTGGGCCTGCCCTCCTACCGCGGCGACATGGTCAACTCCCTGGAGCCGGTGCTGGAGCAGCGCATACCGGACCCGAGCCGGCTGCTGCGCGCCTACGCCAACTCCGCGGCCGCGATGAACATGATCCGCGCCTACGCCCGCGGCGGGCTGGCCGACCTGCACGCGGTGCACGACTGGAACAAGGACTTCGTGGCCAGCTCCCCGGCGGGCGTGCGCTACGAGGTGATCGCCCGCGAGATCGACAGGGCGCTGGCGTTCATGAAGGCCTGCGGTGTCGACGACACCGCGCTGCGCGGCGTCGAGCTCTACAACAGCCACGAGGGGCTGATCCTCGACTACGAGCGGGCCCTGCTGCGGGTGCACGAGGGCCGGGCCTACGCCTCGTCGGCGCACTTCGTGTGGATCGGGGAGCGCACCCGCCAGCTCGACGGCGCGCACGTCGACTTCATGTCGCGCATCGCCAACCCGATCGGCGTCAAGATCGGCCCGACGACGACACCCGAGCAGGCGGTGGAGCTCGTCGAGCGGCTCGACCCGGAGGGTGTCCCGGGCCGGCTGACCCTGATCAGCCGGATGGGCAACGGAAGGATCCGCGACGTCCTGCCGGCGATCGTGGAGAAGGTCACCGCCAGCGGCCACCAAGTCGTGTGGCAGTGCGACCCGATGCACGGCAACACCCACGAGTCGTCGACCGGCTACAAGACCCGGCACTTCGACCGGGTGGTCGACGAGGTGCTCGGCTTCTTCGACGTCCACCGGGCGCTGGGCACCTGGCCCGGCGGCATCCACGTCGAGCTCACCGGCGAGGACGTCACCGAGTGCCTCGGCGGCGCGATGGAGATCAGCGACGAGGACCTCAACAGCCGGTACGAGACCGCCTGCGACCCGCGGCTGAACACCGGGCAGTCGCTGGAGCTGGCCTTCCTCGTGGCGGAGATGCTCCGTGGGTGAGCTGATCGACCTCCGGTCCGACACCGTCACCCGGCCGACGTCCGGCATGCGCCGGGCGATGGCCGAGGCGGAGGTCGGCGACGACGTCTACCGAGAGGACCCGACGATCCGCGCCCTCGAGGAGCGGGTCGCCGGGATGTTCGGGCACGAGGCCGGGCTGTTCGTGCCGTCGGGGACCATGGGCAACCAGATCGGCCTGCGCCTGGTCTGCGAGCCGGGCCAGGAGGTGCTCTGCGACTCCGAGGCGCACATCGTCACCTACGAGATGGGCGCGGCGGCGGTGCTGTTCGGCATCTCCACCCGCACCGTGGTGTCGTCCGGTCGGGGGCGGTGGGGTGGGCAGGAGACTGGCCGGCTCGACGCGGCGCAGCTGATCGACCAGGTCCGCCCGCACGGGAACTGGCACCTCACCGCGACGGCGGCGGTGGCGGTGGAGAACACGCACAACCGCGGCGGCGGCCTGGTGCAGCCGCTCGACCAGCTGCAGGCGCTCTGGGAGTGGTCGCGACAGGCCGGCGTCGACGTGCACCTCGACGGCGCGCGGATCTGGAACGCCTCGGTCGCCACCGGGGTGGACCTGGCGACCTACGGCCGGCTGGCCGACACCGCCTCGGTCTGCCTGTCCAAGGGGCTGGGCGCGCCGGTCGGCTCGGTCGTGGTCGCCTCGGCCGAGCGGATCGCCGCGGCCCGGCTGTGGCGCAAGCGGCTCGGCGGCGGCATGCGCCAGGCCGGGGTGCTGGCCGCGGCGGGGCTGTACGCGCTGGACCACCACCTCGACCGGCTGGCCGAGGACCACGAGCACGCGCAGCTGCTGGCCAAGCGGCTGGGGCTCGACCCGGCGAGCGTCGAGACCAACCTGGTCCGGCTGGACGACGTCCCGGCGCCGGTCGTCGCCGAGGCCGCCAAGGCGCAGGGCGTCCTGGTCAGCCAGACCAGCGCGCACCGGCTGCGGCTGGTCACCAACCTGGGCGTCGACCGGACGGCCACCGAACGCGCCGCCGACGTCCTGGCGGAGCTGCTGGGCCGATGACCACGGGCCCGCACCCGAGGGGTGCGGGCCCGTCGCGCACCTGCGCCGTGCGGTCCGCGTGGACCCGTCGCGGAGGCCGGAGGCCTCCCGACGGGGACACGGGCAGCGGCTCAGCGCAGCTGGGGGA
This sequence comes from Geodermatophilus sp. DF01-2, assembly GCF_004571065.1. Taxonomy (GTDB): domain Bacteria; phylum Actinomycetota; class Actinomycetes; order Mycobacteriales; family Geodermatophilaceae; genus Geodermatophilus. The sequence continues at coordinate 26,314 of NZ_SPQN01000040.1, read as the reverse complement.
CGGCACGTGGCAGCGGTGCCGTCCGGTAGGACGACGGATCAGGTGGCGCCGGTGGTCGGGTGCTCGATCTGCCCGGCCAGGTACAGCTGCTCCCCGAGGGTGTCGAGCAGGTGCAGCTGGGTCTCGAGGTAGTCGATGTGGTGCTCCTCGTCGGCGAGGATCTCCTCGAAGAGGTTCTTGCTGGTGCGGTCGCCGACCGACTCGCAGTAGGGGATCGCCTCGCGCAGCCGGGCGACGACCTCGACCTCGATGGCCATGTCGGACTCGAACTGCTCACGGACCGTCTGCCCGATCCGCAGCGGCAGGAGCTTCTGGTAGTTGGGCAGGCCCTCGAGGAAGAGGATGCGGTCGGTGAGCCGCTCCGCGTGGATCATCTCCTCGATGGACTCCTTGCGGGTGTAGGCGGCCAGCTTGTTGTAGCCCCAGTTCTCCTGCATCTTCGCGTGCAGGAAGTACTGGTTGATGGCGGTCAGCTCGCTGGTCAGCTGCTCGTTGAGCAGCTCGATCACTCGCGCGTCACCCTGCATGGCGTTCCTCCTCGGACTCGGTTGGAGCCGAGGCTAGCGGCGGCCGGCAGGGCCGGTCCTGCTGAGGCTGACCTCGCTGAGGTGAGCCTGTGCTCAGGCGGCGGGCTCGCGGAGCTCCAGACCGTGCAGCGGGTCGGCCGCGCGCAGCCGGTCGCAGATGCGGTCGAGGCAGCTGCCGCAGCCCGTGCCGGCCGCGCAGGCGTCGCCGACCTCCTCCTCGGTACGCGCGCCCCCGTCGATCACCTCGGCCAGCCGGGCCTCGCTCACCGCGAAGCAGATGCAGACGAACACGGGCAGCTCCCAGGGGGCGAGGATGTGAGAGGTTCCCCTAAGTTAGCCCAGCCTCACCTCAGTGCCAAGGGTCACGGGGTCGTCGAGTTCCGCCGCGGGCCGTCCGGTGCCCGGGGCTGGGCTGGGGACGGCGCCCGAGGTGGGGCGAGGCGTCAGGCGGCGGCGTCGGCGCCGGGCAGACCGACGTCCCGGAGCGTGCCCAGCAGCGCGATGTCGCGGGCGTGGCCGGCCCAGGGGACGCCGCCGTCCTCGCTGGGCGTCTCGACGACGACCGGGACGCCGGCCATCGCCGGGTGGGCCAGCAGCTCCGCGAACGGTGCCACGCCGAGGGAGCCCTTTCCGATGGTGGTGTGCCGGTCCCGCTTGGAGCCGCACTCGTCGAGGGAGTCGTTGGCGTGCACCAGGCCCAGCCGGCCCGGGCCGACGGTGGCCTCCAGCGCGTCGAGGGTCGCGGCCATCCCGCCGGGCCTGGTCAGCTCGTGGCCGGCCGCCCAGGCGTGGCAGGTGTCGAAGCAGACGCCGAGCCGCGGGTGGTGCTCGAGCGCGGCGAAGTACGGGCCGAGGTCCTCGACCGTGGCGGCCAGCGACCTCCCGCCGCCGGCGGTCGGCTCGACCAGCAGCCGCGGGCCGTCGTCCGGCGCGGCCTCCAGCACGGGGAGCAGGCGCTCGTGCAGCTGGCGCAGCGCGTCCTCGTAGCGGTCCTCGCCGACGGCGGAGCCCGCGTGCACGACCACGCCCTGGCAGCCGAGCTGGGCGCCGCGGGCGAGGTTGTGCGCGATGGTCGCGATCGACTGCTCGACGGTCGCCTCGGTGGGGGAGCCGACGTTGACCAGGTACGGCGTGTGGATGAACGAGGGCACCCCGCGTTCGACGCAGCCGGCGGTGAACCGAGCGTCCTGCCCCGGGTCGCCCGGGGACAGCTTCCAGCCGCGCGGGTTGCCGACGAAGACCTGCACGGCCCGCGCGGCGACGGCGTCGGTGTAGGCCAGCCCGCCCGTGGCCAGCCCGCCCTTGATCTGGATGTGCGCGCCGATCGGCGGCTCGCCCGCAGCGGTGCGCAGCGTCCTCAGTCCTGTCCGAACGTCACCAGGATGGTCACCGGGGTGCCCATCTCGACCACCTCGCCGGCGGCCGGGCTCTGCCGGAACACCCGGTCGCCGAAGAACTGGCTCACCCGCACCTGCAGCCCGGCGGCCTCGAGCAGCGCGGTCGCCTCCGCCTGGCTCTTGCCCACCACGTCGGGCACGGTGACCTGCGGCGGCCCGGCCGACACCTGGAGGGTGACCGTGCTCCGGTAGGGCGCCTGCTGGCCGCTGGCGGGGGTGACCGCCATGACCTCGCCGGGGTCGACGTCGGCGCTGCGTCCCTCGGCGCGCTCGACCGTGAAGCCGAGGGCCTCCAGGTTCGCCGTCGCCTCCTCCGGCGACAGCCCGACGACGGCGGGGACGGTGACCGGCTCGTGCCCGCGGCTGACGTAGACGACCAGCTCCTGGTCGCGCTTGAGCGCGGTGCCGGCCTCCGGCTCGAAGCCGGTGACGTGGCCGACCGGGACGTCGTTGTCGTAGTCCTGGACCTCGCGGGGCACGACCGGGATGCCGGCGAGCGCGGCCCGCACCTCGTCCAGCGGCCGGCTGACCAGCGCGGGGTCGACCTCGAACCGCTCCGGGCCCTTGGAGACGGTCAGCCGGACGTCGCTGCCACGGATCGCCTCGCCGCCCCCGGGCTCGGCGGCGAGGACCACGCCCGCGGCGACCTCCTCGCTGAACTGCTCCGCGCAGCAGTCGGGGTCCAACCCCGCCTCCTGCAGCAGGTCGATGGCGGCGGCCTGCTCCTTGCCGACCAGTTGCGGCACCGTCGTCCACCGCCCGGAGCCCAGCCACCAACCGACCGCGCCGATGGTGATCGCGGTGAGCAGCACGAGGGCGACGGCGAGCCGGGCGCGGCGCCGGCGGATGTGCTGGGGGACGCCGGGCCGGGGCCGCTCGAGCGCGGGCCGCCGTCCGCCGACGTCGGTGGTCGGACCGGGGACCGTGCCCGGCAGCATCGAGGTGCGCGCACCGCGGCCGGGCCGGGTGCCGCCGGCGCCGAGCACCTCGGTGCGCGGGTTGACCGGGTCGCTGGGGTGCCGCGGGCGCGTGGGCCGGTTGGTCGGCCGCAGCGTGTCCGGGCCGGCGGTGCTGCGCCCGGTGGGCACCGGTACCCGCTCGATGCCGAGGTCGCTGCGCACGTCCTCGAGGTCGGCGAGGAACGCGCCGGCGTCCAGCGGCCGGACGGCGGGGTCGCGGCGGGTGGTGCGCGCGACCAGCTCGTCGACCTCCCAGGGCAGACCCGGCACCTCGTCCGAGGGCGTGGGCATGTCGTGGTGCACGTGCTGGTAGGCCACCGCCAGCGGCGTGTCACCCCCGTAGGGCGGGTGGCCGGTGAGCATCTCGAACAGCACGACCCCGGCGGCGTAGACGTCGCTGCGGGCGTCGGCCTTGCCGCGCTCGAGCTGCTCGGGGGAGAGGTAGGCGACCGTGCCGATGAGCACCCCGCCGGTGTGGCTGGTCTGCCCGGTGCCGGTGAGAGCACGGGCCAGACCGAAGTCGGCGACCTTCACCACGCCGTCGGCGCCGATGAGCACGTTCTCGGGCTTGATGTCACGGTGCACGATGCCGGCGCGGTGGGCCGCGGTGAGCCCGGAGAGCACCGGTTCGAGGACGGCGAAGGCCTCACCGACGGTGAGCCGGCCGCGGGCCTGCAGCAGGTCGCGCAGCGTGCGGCCGCGGACGAGCTCCATGACGAGGAAGACCAGGCCCTGGTCGCTGCCCTGGTCGCTGACCGAGACGACGTTGGGATGGCTGAGCATCGCCGCGGCCCGCGCCTCGCGGGTGAACCGGCCGACGAAGGCGGGGTCGTGCGCCAGGTGCTCGGCCATGAGCTTGACCGCGACGGTGCGGTGCAGCCGCAGGTCGGTGGCGGCGTAGACGGTGGACATGCCGCCACGGGCCAGGCGCTCCTCGAGGCGGTAGCGCCCCTCGAGGACGAGGCCGACCACGGGGTCGGTCACGGCGGTGTCCACCCGGCCGAGTGTAGGAGCGCCCCGTGGCTGCGCGGTCCGCACACGCGGGGCGGTGACCGGTGGAACGGGTTCACCCGTCACACCGGTCACGACCGTGGGGCGGCCGGCGTCCGGACCCGGAGCCGGACGCCGGTCACGACCGGAGCGGGAGGCTCAGAAGAGCTCGATGAGCGTGTAGAAGGCGATGCCGAGGAGGAAGGCGAAGACCGCCTTCAGACCGACCTCGCGGGCCCAGTCGGCGCCGCTCCACTCGGCGGGCTTGGTGACGCCGAGCGCGCTGTACAGCAGCCAGTCGCCGCCGAGGAGCACGACGTAGAAGAGCACCGTGGTCAGCGTGGCCGACAGGTCCAGCAGGGACAGGGCCGCGAAGACCAACCCCAGGCCGGTGCCGTGCATGAGGTGCGTCGGGAGGTTCCACTTCCGGGCGCGCTCGGTGTCCGTCTGCGGATTCCCGCCGGTCATGGCGACGAAGACCTTCCCCGGCACGAGACTGGTCGGACGTCGGGTCACCGCCATCTCCGCGTACTCCACCGCGGTGAACAGCACCGTGGCGATCGCGCCGGCCACCAGGCCGAGGAGAAGGGTCTGCAGGACGTCCATCGGAGCCTCCGGCGGGTGGAGATCGGCGTCGGGCAGCACAGTGCTCCGACCGACCCGGCGTGCCCAGGTCGACGCCGAGGCCGGGTGCCCGGGGGCCGTGCCGAAAAACGCCGGTCACGGCAAGGTCACCGGATCGACACGTGGGCGGGTGCGTGGTGCGGGACGCCGAGCCCGGGCCCGTGCGCCCGCCCGAGCGCGCGAGCTCAGCCGAGTTCGAGGCCGGGGTAGAGGGGGTGGCGGTCGAGCAGCTCGGTGGCCGCGTCGCGGGTCCGGTCGGCCAGCCCGTCGGCCGTCGCGTACCGGGCCTTGGACGGCGAGCCGTCGCGGCTGGCGGTCGGCGTGGTGTGCGACAGCACGTCGACGACGAGCTCGGCGGTGCGGTCGAACTCCTCGGCCCCGAAGCCGCGGGTGGTCAGCGCCGGCGTGCCCAGCCGGATGCCGGAGGTGTACCAGGCGCCGTTCGGGTCGGCCGGGACGGCGTTGCGGTTGGTGACGATGCCGGCGTCCAGCAGCGCGGACTCCGCCTGCCGGCCGGTGAGGCCGAAGCCGGACACGTCGACGAGCACCAGGTGGTTGTCGGTGCCCCCGGTGACCAGCGTGGCGCCCCGGCGGGTGAGCCCCTCGGCCAGCGCGACGGCGTTGTCGACGACGCGCTGGGCGTACCCGGCGAAGGCCGGCTGTCGCGCCTCGGCGAGGGCGACCGCCTTGGCGGCCATGACCTGCGGCAGCGGGCCGCCGAGCACCATCGGGCAACCGCGGTCGACGGCGTCGGCGAACTCCGGCTGGGCCAGCACCATGCCGCCGCGGGGGCCGCGCAGCGACTTGTGCGTCGTCGTCGTGACCACGTGGGCGTGCGGCACCGGGTCGAAGTCGCCGGTGAACACCTTGCCGGCGACCAGGCCGGCGAAGTGGGCCATGTCGACGACCAGGGTGGCGCCCACCTCGTCGGCGATCTCCCGCATCGCCGCGAAGTCGACCCGCCGGGGGTAGGCGGAGTAACCGGCCATGAGGACGAGCGGCCGGAACTCCCGCGCCCGATCCCGCACCGCGGCGTAGTCGAGCAGGCCGGTCCCCGGGTCGGTGCCGTAGGAGGACTGCTCGAACATCTTGCCGCTGATGTTGGGCCGGAAGCCGTGGGTGAGGTGGCCGCCGGCGTCCAGGGACATGCCGAGCATCCGCTGGTCGCCGAGCTCCCGGCGCAGCGCCGACCAGTCGGCGTCGGTCAGCTCGTTGACGTGCCGGACACCGGCCTTCTCCAGCGCCGGGGACTCCACGCGGGAGGCCAGCACCGCCCAGAAGGCGACCAGGTTGGCGTCGATGCCCGAGTGCGGCTGGACGTAGGCGTGGGGGGCGCCGAACAGCTCGCGGGCGTGCTCGGCGGCCAGCGCCTCGACGGTGTCGACGTTCTGGCACCCGGCGTAGAAGCGGTGCCCGACGGTGCCCTCGGCGTACTTGTCGGAGAGCCAGTTGCCCATGGTGAGCAGCACGGCGGGGCTGGCGTAGTTCTCGCTGGCGATCAGCTTCAGCGAGGCCCGCTGGTCGGCGAGCTCGGCGCCGATCGCGTCGGCCACCCGGGGCTCGACGGCCCCGATGACCTGCAGGGCACTCCGGTAGGCGGCGGAGACGGTGGCGGCGGTTCCGTCGGTCATGGCTGCGTCGGTCATGGCAGGGCTCCAGCGCGAGGGGACGACGAGACAGGTGCCCAGGCGCCCGGCGGGGTGGTGCGGGCCGCTCCCCGGTGGTGGTCCACCTCTGCAGCGCCAGTCACGGCCTGCGTCCGATCGTAGCGAGGGCGGTCGGCCGGGACGACGGCGTCCCGGCGGACGGCGGGCCCTGCGGACCATAGGCTGGGACGCCATGGAGACGCTCACTCCCGCGGAGGTGGCCGACGTACTGGGGGTCTCGCCGAACCGGGTCCGCCAGCTGCTGCGCGAGCACAAGCTCATGGCCGTCCCCGGCAGCGGCAACAGCCGCATCCCGGCCGACTTCCTCCAGGACGGCGCCGTCCTCAAGCACCTGCCGGGGCTGATCACCGTCCTCAAGGACGGCGGGTTCAGCGACGAGGAGGCCTTCGAGTGGCTGTTCCGCGCCGACGAGACACTGCCCGGCACGCCGGTCGAGGCGCTGCGCGGCGACCGGCACGGCGAGGTCACCCGCCGGGCCCAGGCGCTGGCGTTCTGAGCCGGGGCGGGCGGAGGGAGCGGGTGGCGTGGGCCAGCTGACCTACCTCGCGCTGCTGGCCGGCTGCCTGCTCGTCACCGCGCCGCTGGAACTGCTGCTGCGGGTGCGGGTGTACGCCCGCTGGCGGCGGCTGCTGGTGGCGGTCGCGCCGGAGTTCGCCGTGTTCGTGACCTGGGTGCTCTACGCCATCGCCCAGGGCCACTGGGACTACTCCCGCGAGCTGACCCTCGGCGTCCGGCTGCCGGGGGGCATCCCGGTCGAGGAGGTGCTGTTCTTCCTCGTCGTCCCGCTGTGCTCGGTGCTCGCGCTGGAGGCGGTGCGGAAGGTGACCGGCTGGGACGCCGGCTACCCCGCCGAGGAGACCGAGCGGTGAGCCCGGCCGTCCCGCTGTGCCGGCGTCCTCCCCGCTCTGCCGGTGACATGTCGCCGGAGGAGCGCGGAACCCGCCGGCAGAGCCGGGTGTCAGGGGAGCGGCCGTGAGCTACTCCGCGCTGGCCGTGCTGGCCGTGGCCGCCGTCCTCGTCGTGGACCTGGCCGTCTACCGCACCCGCATGGTCACCCGGCCGGTGTTCTGGGTGGCCTACGCGATCATCGTGACCTTCCAGCTGCTGATGAACGGCGTGCTCACCGGCCTGGGGGTCGTCACCTACGACCCGGACACCGTCTGGGGCCCGCGGATCGCCTACGCGCCGGTCGAGGACCTGCTGTTCGGCTTCGCCATGGTCACCCTCACCCTGGCCAGCTGGGCGGCGGTCAACCGGCGGGCGAACACCGCCAGGCGCCGCGGCCTGGACACCCGCACCCGGCGGTCGAGCACCCGGTAGTCGGCCCGCTCGATCTCGGTGAGGATGCCGCCGTAGAGGTCGGTGGCGGCCCGCACGCAGTCCCGCGACTCCGGCGCCAGCATCGGCGTCCCAGGGGCGGCGTCGTCGTAGCGGCGGCGCACGATCGCGACCATCTCGCGCATCAGCTCCCGGAAGTTCGCGTCGTGCCGCTTGGCCGCCAGCTGCTCGCGGGTCACGCCGTGCGCGGCCATGAGGTCCGCGGGCAGGTAGACCCGGCCGCGGTCGGCGTCCTCGGCGACGTCGCGGAGGAAGTTGGTCAGCTGGAACGCCTCGCCCAGCGCGATCGCATGCGGCGCGGCCTCCTCGCGGGCCACGCCCGGCGCGGTGCCCAGGACGGGGAGCACCTGCAGCCCGATGACCGCTGCCGACCCCCACGTGTAGCGGTCGAGGGCGTCCAGGTCGGCGTAGCCGGTGACGGTGAGGTCGCTGGTCATGGCGGCGAGGAAGTCGACCAGGTGCTCGACCGGGATCCGGTACCGGCGGTTGGTGTGCACGGTCGCCAGCCGCACCGGGTCGTCGGACCAGCCGGCCTCCAGCTCGGCGAGCAGCGCGCGGGACCAGTCGGCGAGGTCGCGCTCGGGGTCGGTGCCGGGGTGGTCGACGAGGTCGTCGGCGGTGCGGGCGGCGGCGTAGAGGGCGTGGATCGCCGGACGCCGGTCGGGGGTCAGCAGCCGGGTGGCCAGGTGGTAGCTCTTGCCGTGGTGGGCGGCGATCGCGGCGCAGTGCCGGTAGGCGGCGTCCAGCCGGGCCTGCCGCTCGGCCTGGGTGCGGGGCGGGTCGGTAAGCGTCACCGGGCCACCGCCCCGTCCGCCTTCGTCGCGATACCGGCACCGGAGGACGGGCCGGTGATGCGTTCCGCGGCGAGCCGGCCGCTGATGACGACCATCGGCACGCCGACGCCCGGCTGCACCGAGGAGCCGGCGAGGACGACGTTCTCCGGGCCGCGCCGGGGCAGCGTCGGCGTCCGGAAGGGGCCGGTCTGGCCGAAGGTGTGCGCCAGCGCGAACGGCGTTCCGGCCGCCATGCCCTGCGCCGCCCAGGTCCTCGGGGTGTCGACGTGCTCGACCTCGATCGCGCCGGTCAGCCCGGTCCAGCCGCGGGCCTCCAGCACGGCGAGCACCTCGTCGCGGTAGCGGGGGCCGAGCGCCGTCCAGTCCAGGTCGGGGTTGCCGCCGCTGTGCGGGTCCAGGTTCGGGGTGGGCGCGACGACGCTGAGCACCTGGCCGCCCTCGGGTGCGAGGCTGCGGTCGGTGCGCGACGGCATGCTGACCAGCAGGCTCGGGTCGGTCATGATCCTTCCCCGCCGAGCCCCGGAACCCCCGCCGAGGCGTCGCCCGTCGCGGGTGAGCTCGTCGAACACCTCCCGCCATGCCGCGCCGAAGCTGATCGTGTGGTGCGCCTGTCCCGGCAGCTCGGCGCGGGCGCCGACGTGCACGGCCACGCAGGACGGCGAGTAGACCGGTCGCCGCCGGCGGGTGAACCCGGGTACCAGCACCTCCGGCCGGTCGACGGCGACGACGACGGCGTCGGCGGGCAGCCGCTCGCCGTCGTCGGTCAGCACGCCGGTGACCCGCGACCCGGTGACCTCGAGCCGTTCGACCGACGCCCCGTACCGGAACGCCACCCCGGCGTCGGCGCCCGCGGCGGCCAGTGCCCGGGGGACGGCGGCGATCCCGCCCACCGGGTGCCAGACACCGGCACCGATGTCGAGCTGGGCGATGACGGCGTAGGCGGCGATCGCCCGGTACGGGCTGACCCCGGCGTAGAGGGCCTGGAAGCTGAACAGCCGGCGCAGCCGGTCGTCGGTGAAGTGCCGCTCGACGTGCCGGGAGAGCCGGCCGAACCCGCCGCGCCGGACCAGCTGCACGAGCTCGGGGCCGAGCAGGTCCAGCGGGGTGTCGAGGTTGCGGTCGATGAAGGTGTGCAGTTGCAGCCGGTAGAGCGCGGCCAGGTCGGCCAGGTACCGGCGCAGCGCGACGGCCTCGCCCGGCCCGCACAGCGTCTCCACCTCGGCGGCGAAGGCGTCCGGGTCGGCGTGCACGTCGAGGTGCGAGCCGTCGGCGAACCGCGCCCGGTAGGTGGTCTCCAACGGGACGAGGGTCAGCCGGTCCTCGAGCTCGTCGCCCACCGCGGCGAGGGTGTCGGCGACCAGCTCCGGGGCGGTGAACACCGACGGCCCGGTGTCGAGGGCGTAGCCGCGCTCCTCGACCCGCCCGGCGCGGCCGCCGGGCCCGGACCCGCGCTCGACGACGGTGACCTCCCGCCCGGCCCCGCGCAGCCGCAGGGCGGCCGACAGCCCGGCGAGGCCCGCGCCGACGACGACGACGCGGTCGGTGCGCCCGGGGACGGTGCGGACCATCAGGCGGTGCGGGTGGTCGCGGCGACGGCGAGCGCGTCCAGCGCGGCGCGGGCGTCCTCGGCGAGCGGCGCCTCGGCGATGGCGGTCCGGGCCAGGGCGGTGCGCTCGGCGATGCGCTCCTCGACCCGGGCGCGGGCGCCGGTGCTCTCGATGAGCGCCCGCAGCGCGTCGAAGTCGTCGGCGTCGGAGTTGCCGAGCAGCTCGGCGATCAGCCGGCGGCCGGCGGCGTCCGCGGCCTCCTCGGCCAGCGCGACGAGCAGCGTCTGCTTGCCCTCGCGCAGGTCGTCGTCGGCGGACTTGCCGGTGACGGATGGGTCGCCGAACACCCCGAGGACGTCGTCGCGCAGCTGGAACGCCTCGCCGAGCGGCAGGCCGATGGTGGAGTAGACCTCCGCGACGCGCTCGCCGGCGCCGGCGATGGCCGCGCCCAGCTGCAGCGGTCGCTGCACGGTGTAGCCGGCGCTCTTGTAGCGGGCCACGGTGAGCGCCCCCTGCGCGCCGGGCAGGCCGCCGGCGGCGCGCAGCAGGTCCAGGTACTGCCCGGCGGTCACCTCGGTGCGCATGGTGTCCCAGACGGTCCGCGAGCGGGCGAGTGCGGCGGGGGAGAGGCCCGAGCAGCGCAGCAGCTCGTCGGACCAGACCAGGGCCAGGTCGCCGATGAGGATCGCCGCGCCGACCCCGAAGGCGTCGCCGTCCCCGGCGAGCCGGCCGTCGCCGTGCCGGGAGGCGAAGCCGACGTGGGTGGCCGGGCGGCCCCGGCGGGTCAGCGCGCCGTCCATGACGTCGTCGTGGACCAGGGCGCTGGCGTGCACGAACTCCAGCGCGGCGACCGCCCGTAGCACGGCCGCGTCGTCCTCGGCCGGGCCGTCCTCGGGGTGGTGACCGCGCACCCCGCGCCAGCCCCAGTAGGCGAACAGGGGACGCAGCCGCTTGCCGCCGTCGGCGAGGGCGCGGAGCTCGTCGACCACCGGCAGCAGGGCGTCGTCCATCTCGGCCAGCGTCTGCCGCTGGACGTCGAGGAAGCGGGCCAGCGCGGTGGAGACGGCCGCACGGATCCGCTCGATCTCGGCGGCGGCCGGCGGGGGTGCCGGGGGGAGGGCGGTGGACTCGCGCTGCTGCGCCCCGGCGATCACGGACCGAGTATCGCCCGCGACCCGATCGGGCGCGGCCGGGATCCGGGGGTGGTCGATCGGGAGCACAGCGGCAGCCTCCTCGGTCCGCGGGCGCACAGGTACCGCAGTGCCTTCGCCCGGCCGGTCCCGTCCGGATGCAGGGGGACGTCCGTATCCTCGGTGTCCATGACCCCGACCGTGCGCGAGCTGCTCGCCGAGGCCCGGCCGACGTGGTCGTTCGAGTTCTTCCCGCCCAAGAGCCCTGAGGGCGCCACCCAGCTGTGGACGGCGCTGCGCGAGCTGGAGCGGCTGCACCCGTCGTTCGTGTCGGTCACGTACGGCGCCGGCGGATCGACCCGCGAGGGCACCGTCTCGGTGACCGAGCGCATCGCCACCGAGACGACGATGACGCCGCTGGCGCACCTGACCGCGGTCGACCACAGCGTCGCCGAGCTGCGACACGTGGTCAGTCGGCTGGCCGCGGCCGGCGTGCGCAACGTGCTGGCGCTGCGCGGCGACCCGCCCGGCGCCGACCCGCAGGCCGAGTGGGTGGCCCATCCCGAGGGGCTGCAGTACGCCTCCGAGCTGGTCGAGCTGATCCGCTCGATGGGCGACTTCTCCGTCGGGGTGGCGGCGTTCCCGGAGCGGCACCCGCGGTCGCCGGACTTCGACACCGACGTCGAGATGTTCGTCCGCAAGTGCCGGGCCGGCGCCGACTTCGCGATCACCCAGATGTTCTTCCGGGCGGAGGACTACCTGCGGATGCGCGACCGGGTGGCCGCCCGCGGCTGCGACGTCCCGGTCATCGCCGGGGTCATGCCGGTGACCAACGTCCGGCAGATCGCCCGGATCGTGCAGCTGTCGGGTCAGGCCTTCCCCGGGCACCTGGCCGCCCGGTTCGCCGAGCTGGACGGCGACCGCCCCGAGGACAGGGCGGCGGTGCGGGCCTACGGCGTCGAGGTGGCCACCGAGCTGTGCCGGACGCTGTTGGACGAGGGCGTTCCCGGCATCCACTTCATCACCATGAACCGGTCGACGGCGACGCGTGAGGTGCACGCCAACCTGACCGCGGTCGGCGCTACGCGCTGAGGCGGTTCGGCGCGGTCCCGAGCGCGGCGGCCGCGGCCGCCGCGGCCCGGCGCAGCCCCTCGCGCTCGGCGGCGTAGCCGCCGATCACACCGATCACCGGCAGGTTGGCCAGGAACCGGTGGTGCAGCTTGCCCTTGGGGCGGGCGTCGAGGGTGTCGTCGATGCGGCTGAGCAGCCGGGCCACCCGCCACAGCGTCCGCACGGTGCCGCGCACCCCGGCGCGGTCTGCTCTCGCACCGAACGCCTCCTCGGCGTAGGCGCCGGGGGCGCGATCCAGCAGCGGCCGGACCGACTCCGGCGACAGGTGGCGGCCGAGCAGCACCCGGGTCAGCAGGGACACCCGCTCGGCCGGGTCCTCGACGCCGTGCTCGGTGGCCACACCACCCACGACGACGGTCTGCACCGCGGTGCCGACGGTGTTCTGCAGCGGCAGCAGGTCGGCGAGCTTCCCGGCGAACCGCGGTACGGCGCTGAGGCCGGCGGCGACGCGGGGGACCCGGTCGGCCCACCAGCGGTCCCGTTCGGCCTGCGGCAGCGCCGGCGGCCGGCCCAGCCGGCGGACCAGCGGTGCGGTGAGCTGATCGACCCGGCGGAGGACGTCGACGACGACCGCGTCACTGATGGGAGGCGCCATGGCCGCTGCTCTACCCGCTGGGCCGCCACCCGCATGCGTCTCCCGGCCTGCTGGTCGGCACGCCTGTCCCGCCGTCAGCCCGGCTCTTCCACCATGGAGGCAGCTCCGCGACCGAGCGGCGAGTTCGTGCGTCGGGACCACGGTGACCTGCTGTACGACGACGCGGGCCTGCCGGCGTGATCGTCGACGCCCCGGCGCGCGTTGCAATCGTGCGGTCGGAACCGGGGGCAACCCGCTCCGTGGATGCCCTCGCCGGCTCCGCAGCTCCGCGGGTCTCCGCTGTCGACGTCGTGGCGGCCGCGATCGTCGCCGATGCGGCCGGCGATCCCGTCGCCGTCCGGCGGTTCGACAGATTCGTCGAGACGTCGGGGCTGTCGACCGTTGCGGTCGCACCAGCGCAGGCCGCGCTGGCCCGGGCGGCCTACCGCGACCTCGGCAAGGAAGGCGGCCACCCCACCCGGCCGGACTCCGGTGACTGCTTCGCGTGCGCCCTCGCCGTCGAGACGGGCGAGCCCCTGCTGCTCGAGGGCGACGACTTCGGCCACACCGACGCAAACGCCGGCGCTGCCCGCATCGGCGTAGGGCCAGGGCCGGCGCGTCCTGACGGGGCCGGCTGACTTCGTAGCTCATGTCGAAGAGGGGCGGTGCCGGAACGTCCACCCGCGGAGTCGTGCCTGCCCACCACCGCGGGCAGGCACGAGCACCGTCAGACCTGGTACCTGGCCCCGTCCGGCGGCTCGGCCAGGGGGGCGCGGGTGCGCGTCATGAGGTCGACCAGCTCGGTCATCGCCATCCGCACCGCGGCGATGTCCTCGGCCACGCCGCCGATGCCGCCGTCCCCCCGGCCCGAGGGCGAGGCGGTGTCGACGGTGAGCCCGTCGATCTCGGCGGCGCTGCGCTCCAGCCGCTCCAGGTCGGTCAGCTGCCGCAGCTCGGCCGACAGCTGCGCGGCCTGGTCGCGGTAGCGGATCAGCGCGTCGGCGCGCCGGCCGAGCTGGCGGGCGGCGGTCTCCAGCGCGGCTGCCTGGCGGTCCCAGTACTCCGCCGCGGGCCCGGCCGGGCGCAGGCCGAGGGACACGCGGGCCTGCCGGATCCGCAGCGCGAGGTCGACGACCTGGTCGACCTCGGCCTGCCCGTCGAAGGCCGCCCGGCTGTGCGCCAGGAACGGCGAGTGCCAGGCGGGCTCCCGGACCGTCTCGGCCCACGCCCGGCTGGCCGCCGCGGCGACCCGTGCTTCGGTGGTGTCCCAGGCGGCGAGCGCCGCCTGGGCGGACGACGACATCGGGAGGGCCGACGAGTCAGCCTTCTCCCGGCGTTGCTGGTGCACCGCGACGCCGGCCAGCGGGACCACCAGCCCGATCCCGGCCGTGGACAGGAACAGCGCCAGGCCGAGCACCAGCTTCTGCTCCCCGGACAGCCGCAGCCACCACCGGCCGATCGCGTCCAGCCAGTCCAGCCGGACAACGGCGTCGCGCAGCCGGGCCCAGGACGGCGCCGGCCCCGGCTCCCGACGCGGTGACCGGGCCACGACCAGCTGGCCCCCGGTGAGGTACCGCGTCGGCCAGAGCGCCCCGTCGTCCGCCGTCCCCATGCCCCGCCCTCCCTGCTGCGCCCGGTGAACACCCGTAGCCCTAGGGTGCCGATCATGGCCGCGGAAGGAAGTACCCGCGCGTGGGATCCGCGAGAGTGTCGGCGCGCGAGCCGGTCGACTCCGGCGAGCGACACCCCTACGCTGGTCCGGCCAGCGGCGCTCGGTGATGGGTGCGTCCGCTGGGCGACACTCCCCGTCCGGGCACCGACACCGCGACCGGCGGGCCGCCGCGCCGGTCGCCGTTGACCGTCGCGGGAGCAGGAGCGCGGTCGTCCGCCGAGGACCGCCAGGGCGAAGGAGCGTGGGAAATCCGCCGTCCCGGCGGGCCCCGGCCGCGCCGGCCCCTGCAGCCCCGGTCGTGGAGCCGGTCGCCGCTGAGCAGAACGCCCCATCCCCTCCGGACGGGGCCTCCGACGTGCCCGGCCGGCACGTCCACCGGGGATCGCCGAGCCAGTCTCCGCGCGCGGTACGGCCGGACGGACCACCATCACTGAAACAGCACAGGAGTGCTGACCGACCGGAAGGACGTCCCGTGGCGGGTGGACTCGTAGCTCTGTTCGACGACGTGGCGGTGCTGGCGCGCGCCGCCGCCGCCTCGGTCGATGACATCGGGCTCGCTGCTGGACGGGCCAGCGCGAAGGCCGCCGGCGTCGTCGTCGACGACGCCGCCGTCACGCCGCAGTACGTGCGTGGCCTGGCTGCCGAGCGCGAGCTGCCGATCATCCGGCGCATCGCCCTCGGATCGTTGCGCAACAAGCTGCTCATCCTCCTGCCCGCGGTGCTGCTGCTCAGCCAGTTCCTGCCGGTCCTCCTCACCCCGCTCCTCATGCTCGGCGGCGCCTACCTCTGTTACGAGGGCGCGGAGAAGGTGTGGCACAAGATCAGCGGCCACGACGACCACGCCGCGGGCGAGGAGACGCTCCCCGACGAGGACACCGTCGTGTCCGGAGCCGTCCGCACCGACTTCATCCTGTCGGCGGAGATCATGGTCATCTCGCTGAACGAGGTGGTCGACGAGCCGTTCCTGTCCCGGGCGGTGATCCTCGTGGTCGTCGCGCTCGGCATCACCGTCCTGGTGTACGGCTTCGTCGGTCTCATCGTGAAGATGGACGACGTCGGGCTGCGCCTGGTCGAGCGCCCCGGCAAGGGCGTGGCCCGGCTCGGGCGCGGACTGGTGAAGGCGATGCCCCGGCTGCTCACCGCCCTCACCGTGCTCGGGACCGCCGCGATGCTGTGGGTCGGCGGCCACATCCTGCTGGTGGGCACCGACGAGTTGGGGTTCCACCTCCTGTACGGCGTCCTGCACCACCTGGAGGAAGAGGTGGCGGCGGCCACCGGAGCCGTCGGCGGGATCCTGGCGTGGCTCGTCGACACGCTGGCCAGCGCCCTCGTCGGGCTGCTCGTCGGCGCGGTGATCGTGGCCGTCGTGAGCCTGACGCTGCACCGGCGCAAGTAGAAGGACCCCCTGCCCCCCGCCACTCGCAGCTTCCGCCCGCGAAAGGCACCTTCAGCCGCGGAGCCGGGCGCAGTCCTCCGGGCCCAGTGGTATCGGGTCACCCGGCCGCAGCTGCTCGAGCACGATCGCCTGGACCAGCGGAGCGCGCGGCAGGTCGACGTGCGGAACGCGGGCGTCGGCGCACACCGACTGCACCGGCAGGTCCAGCGCCCCCTCCAGCCGGGCCGACTCCGGCGGGGTCACCGTCCGGTCCTGCGTCGTCCAGATGGAGACCCAGGTCGGCCCCTCCGGCGTCTCGTCGCCGGCGTTGAGCTGGGCCAGCAGCGCGCTGCGGGTGCTCATCTGCCGGCAGGCCTCCGGACACCGGTCGGGGGCCAGCGAGCCGGCGAGGTCGGCCAGCGTGGTGCCGTGGTGCGGCGAACCGAGCGTGACGATCCGGCGGGCGACGTCCGCGCCGCCCTCGGCGGCCCACAGCCGGGCGACCACCCCGCCGGCCGAGTAGCCGACGACGTCGACGCTCTCCGCTCCGGTCCGCTCCAGCGCGGCGCCGGCCGCCTCGGCGAGGGCCTCGGCCGACTCGCGGAGGTCGCCGGTGCCGTCCCCGGGGACCGCGACCACCGTCGCGTCGCGCCCCTCGGCGACCAGCCGGTCGGCCAGCGGCTGCAGCGCCGAGGCCGACCCGCCGTAACCGGGGACCAGGAGCACCGGTCCGGGCTCCTCCAGGGACACCGGCTGCCGGCCCGCGGCATCCGACTGCCGGCCCAGCAGCAGCGCCCCGCCGGTTGCCAGGACGGCGACCACGGCGAGGACCAGGACGGTCACGACCAGGCGGCGGGCGGGGGAGAGACCGGCGGACACCCCTCCACTGTCCCCGCCCCACCGGGCCTGGTGAACTGCGGTCGTGGGGCGGACGCCGTGCTGAGCCGGGAGGAGTACCTCGCCGCGTGGTCGGCCTGGCACGGCGGGACCGACCCGGCGCAGAGCCGGCTGGTGCGTGGGTGGCTGTCGAGCGTCTACGCCCTGGCCCGACGGGTCGCCGGGCTGCCGCCGGTCGCGGCGACCGCCGCCGGGCTGGCCGTCGCCACGGCCGCCGTCGTCCTCGCTGCGCTCGGCGGTGCCTGGCTGGTGTTCGCCGGTGCGCTCGTCGGGGTCTCCGCCGTCCTGGACGGCCTCGACGGGGCGCTGGCGATCGCCACCGGCCGGGCGTCCCGCCGAGGCTTCGTGCTCGACTCCGTGGTGGACCGGCTCGGCGAAGCCGCGTTCGCCGCCGCGCTGTGGGTGGCCGGCGCGCCCGGCTGGCTGGCCGCCGCCTACGGCGGACTGTGCTGGCTGCCGGACTACCTCCGGGCCCGGGCCGGACAGGCCGGCGTCGCCGAGACCGGCGCCCTGTCGGTGTGGGAGCGCCCGACCCGGGTGGCGATGACCGGTCTCACCCTCGGCGGGGCCGGGGTGGTGTCCGGCCTCGGGTACGCCGAGGCGGTGGTCACATCCGGGACGGCGGTCGGCTGTCTGCTCGGTGTCGCCGGCGTCGTCCAGCTGGGGACGGCGTTGCGCCGGGCGCTGGCCGACTGAGGCCGTCCGGCGCGGTACCGGGGCGGCTCCTAAGGTGTGGAGGCCGTCATCCGACGTCCACCGGGCGTCCCGCCGAACGCCGTCCCGAGGGAGCGCTCCCGTGCCCGTCGTCGTCACCGGCTCGATCGCCACCGACCACCTGATGACCTTCCCGGGGAAGTTCACCGAGCAGTTCGTCGAGGGCCAGATGGAGAACGTGTCGCTGTCGTTCCTCGTCGACGACCTGGTGCAGCACCGCGGCGGCGCCGGCGCCAACATGGCCTACGGCCTCGGGCTGCTGGGCGTCGCGCCGGTGCTGGTCGGCGCGGTGGGCAGCGACTTCGCCGACTACGAGGCGTGGCTGAGCCGGCACGGCGTCGACACCGCCGGCGTGCACTGGTCGGAGCTCAAGCACACCGCCCGGTTCGTGTGCACCACCGACGCGGTGAACAACCAGATCGCGTCGTTCTACTCGGGCGCGATGTCGGAGGCCGCGTCGATCGAGCTGGCCCCGGTCGCCAATCGGGTCGGCAACCTGGACCTCGTCGTCGTCGGCCCCAACGACCCGACGGCGATGGTGCGGCACACCCAGGAGTGCCGCGCCCGCGGCTACGCCTTCGCCGCCGACCCCAGCCAGCAACTGGCCTGGGCCGACGGCGGGATGATCCGCGACCTGGTCGACGGCGCCGAGCTGCTGTTCACCAACGAGTACGAGGCCGCCCTGCTGCTGCAGAAGACCGGGTGGAGCGACGGGGAGGTGCTCGACCGGGTCGGCACGTGGATCACCACCCGAGCGGCCGATGGCGTGCTGGTCCGCCAGGCCGGGGCCGAGCCGATCGAGGTGATCGCCGTCCCGGAGACCAAGCCGGTCGAGCCGACCGGCGGCGGTGACGCGCTGCGTGCCGGGTTCATCGCCGGCCGGATGTGGGGCCTGGACCTCGAGCGGGCCACCCAGCTGGGCTCGGCGGTGGCCACCGAGGCGGTCGAGGTCATCGGCACCCAGGAGTACACGCTCCAGCGCGAGCCTTTCCTCGAGCGTTTCGCCGCGGCCTTCGGCGCCGACGCCGCCGACGAGATCGCCGCCCACCTGCCGAACTGAGGTCGTCGGACGGGGTCCGCTCCGCGCCGCACGGACCGCGTCCGGTCGCCCGACCGGCGAGTGGTCGTCGTGTGTCCAAAGTCACGGTACGGATACGCACCGGTGTGCCGCGCCGTGTTACTGGAGGGGCTGGCGGGACTGTTGTGCCCCGGCCCCCCACCGACGGCGCAGGGCCAGGCTCAGTGAGGAGTTGAGTTCGGCGATGTACGAACCTGGTAGGTGCTCCGGCGGCAACCACCTGGCCCCGAAGGCCGGCGGGTCATGCCCCTGCGGGATGGTGACCCGTATCCCGGCCCCCAAGCGGTTCGCGGCCGAACCTCCGCCCGAGGTCCTGACCCTGCTCGCGCAGTGCCTGCACGACGGGTCCTCGGCCCTCGACGCAGCGGCCTCCGGGTTGCTCCGCGAGCGGGCCGACCGGCTGCTCGCCGCGCTCACCACAGCCGGATTGGTCCTCAGCGCGGGAACGGTGGACCGGCTGTCGGCCTGAGCCGTCAGCTCTCGGTGGACGATCGGGCGGGCGCGGCGGCCGACAACCGCGCGCGCCCGATCGCACCAGCGCTGGCGCACCCGGCCGGCCGCTCCCTGCGCTCCCATGCTCCGCCGGTACCGGACGGGGCGGATCGGACCTGCGGTCACCGAGGACCCGGATCGGGTCGGGCGCGGTCGACGGATAGCCCGAACAGGCACCGCCGCACCGCTGACCTACTCGGTGGAGTGAGGGCCTGCGGCCATCCCGTTCCCAGCAGGTCCGGCGGCGGGGAGCGTGCAGGGATGATGTACAGGGCGGCGGCGGCACTTCCGTACCCGGACCGCGCGCGGGCGACCGCCGGTCTCTGCGGACAACTGCGTCTCCTGGCGAGAGCCGGCGGCGGCGAGTTGGACTGGACGACCCTGACCGTCGACGGTCCCATCGAGGTTCCGGTACCTGGTGGGGCGACGTGGTTCGAGTGGCAGGTGACCATCGAGGCGATCGGCGGCCGGGATCTCACCCGCGAACCCGTCGACGACCTGCCCGCGGTCGATCCGACCGCCCGGCACGCGACCGCATCAGCCGCGACGCGACCTCAACCCGCCGTCGAGTGAGCGGGCAGCCCCTTCCTGCCGCACCTGCTCCAGCAGCTCCACCATGTCGGTGCTGCCCGACCGAACCGACGCGCACACACGTCAGGCGCCCTCTCCCGATGACCGAGAGGGCGCCTGGCGTGTGTTCGTCACTGCTGGCGGAGGTTCTCGCCGATGGAGGGGTCCTCGGCCCATCGGCGGTAGGAGATCCGCCCGATCTCGCGGACCTCGCCGAGCGTCGTCCACTCGTTGCCGCCCAGCCGCGCCAGCGGCTGCAGCCGCTCGATCCGCGGCCGCCCGCCCTCGACCACGCTCTCCCACACGCTGATCAGCTCAACCCGGCCGAAGACCACCGTGCTGTCGCCCAGCCGCACCGTCGAGTGCAGCGTGCACTCCACCGCGACCGGCGACCCGGCCACCCGGGGGACGCCGACCCGCTCGCCCGGCTCGAGGGCGATGCCGACCTCCTCGGGCTCGCCGACCCCGGGCGGGAAGTCGGTGCCCGTGGCGTTGACCTGCTCGAACAACCACTCCGGGGTGAGGCTGACGGTGAACTCACCGGTGGCCTCGACGTTGTCCAGCGAGTCCTTGCGGCCGACCGAGGTGAACTGCACGACCGGTGGCGACACGCAGGCCACCGTGTAGAAGGAGTGCGGCGCCAGGTTCGCCACGCCCTCGGCGGAGCGGCTGCAGACCCAGGCGATCGGGCGCGGCACCACCACCGAGTTGAGCACCCGGTAGAAGGCGCCGCCGTCCATGGCTGCCGGGTCGAAGTGCACGCGCGGCTCAGGGCTGGTCACCGGGCCATCGTCTCCCGGGCCGCCGGCGCGCCGCCGACCGGGCGGCCGCGCCAGGTCAGCGTGCCCCGCCGCCGTCCGGCCACCGACCCGGCGAGCAGCACGTCGAACAGCAGCATCGACGCCGGGTGCGCCAGCGAGTCCGGCCAGACCCGGCTGCCGGTCGCCGCGGCCGAGACTGCCCGGCCGGCCACTCCGGCCGCGTAGCCGACCAGCCCCGCCCGCGAGCCGCACAGCGCGGCCAGGGCGGGCAGCACCCAGACGGCGGTCAGCCCGGCGGCGACCGCGACGCTCGCGGCCGGCGAGCCGCCCACCGAGGCCCACAGCGACTTGGCGTAGCCGGCCCGCAGCGCCGGCCAGCCCTCGTACATCCGGCAGGCGGCCAGCCGCGATCCGTCGACCGGCACCGCGCGGCCACCGGCCCGCTTCACCGCCCGCGCCAGCGCGACGTCCTCGATCACGTCGCCGCGCACCGCGGCGTGCCCCCCGGCCCGCGCGTACGCCGATCGCCGGACGACGAGGAACTGGCCGTTTGCCGCCGTCAGCGACGGCCGCGCCGAGTGCTCCGCCAGTCGGACCGGCAGCGTGGTGACCCACAGCCAGGGCCCGAGCGGCTGCAGGAGTCGCTCCGCTGCGGTCGCGGTGACCGGCCGCGGCCAGGGCGAGACGAGGTCCAGACCGTGCGCCTCGAGGACGGCCACCGCCCCCGCGACCGCGTCGGGGAAGAGCCGGACGTCGGCGTCGAGGAAGACCAGCACGCCGTCAGGGTCGTGGTCGGGGGCCGGGTCGGGGTCGCCGGCCGCCGCCCCGGCGGCGCAGGCGTGCGGCTTGCCCAGCCAGCCCGGAGGTGGCTCGTCGGCGAGGACCAGCTGCACCCGCGGGTCGTCGACCTCCCGCACCACCGCGGCGGTGCCGTCGGTCGAGCCGTCGTCCACCACGACGACCCGCAGGTCGGGCACGCCCTGCTGGGCCAGCACCGCGGCCAGGCAGCCGCCGACCTGAGCCTCCTCGTCGCGCACCGGCAGCACGACGGTGACCGGCCGGCGGACCGGTGGCGGCCCGGCCGGGGGACGGCGCAGCAGCGCCAGGTTGACCACGGCGTGCAGCGCGCCGGCGACCGCCGTCCCGGAGAGGACGCGCAGCAGCCGGCCCCTCACCGCCGGGCCTGGTACGCCAGGGCGGCCAGCACCGGGACGGCGAGCAGCGCGCCCCACGCCGCCGACCCGGGCAGGTCGAGCCAGCCGGCGTGGGCGAGTGCGCCGCCGAGGGTCATCCACGCCAGCACCAGCAGCGGTGCGCCGTCGCCGGCGCGCGGTGGCTCGATCGCGGTGTGGGCGACGAGCAGGTCGAGCAGCGCCATGAGGACCAGGCCGGCCAGCAGCCAGCCGGCCAGGTTGGTGAGCGGCACCGTGTCGATGCCGGGAAGCGAGGGCTGCGGGTGGGCCCACGTCCAGTAGCCGGCCTGCACCATCTGCGGGTCGAGCACGACGTCCCACCCGGCGAAGACCGCCGCGGCGACCGCGACCCGGGCGACCCGCTGCCGGCCCGGTCGCGCGCCACGGGTCAGTCGGCGGGCCAGCAGCCAGCTCGGCCAGGCCATCATCAGCCAGGCCAGCGGCACGAGGAACGGGACGCCGAGCAGCGTGGGCCCGAGGTCGTCGCTGTAGGTGTATTCGCCGTACGGGAACCCGGTGGCCAGGCCGACCGACTCGAACACGACCGCGGTCGCCGCCGTGACCAGCAGGACGCCGGCCCCGGTCCGCCCGCCCCGGCTGACCGCCGCGTGCACCACCGACACCGTCGACCCGAGCAGCACGATCGTCCAGCTGACCGCGTCGCGGGCCGCGCCGGGCTCGAGCAGGGGGTAGGCGATCGCGGTGAGCACGAGCAGCACGGCCGGCACCCAGACGACCGCGGCCGGCGCGCTGCCCCGCCGCAGGACCAGGTCCGTCACCGCGCCCTCCGGGCGAGGCCGCGGCGCAGGGCCTCGCGGGCACGGGCCGGCACGCTGCGGTCGGCCAGGACGACGCGGGCCGCCGTCCGCCCGGAGTTGCCCGACACCCCGCCACCGGGATGGGTGGAGGCGCCGGCCAGGTAGAGGCCGGGCAGACCGGGCACGCGGTAGCCCGAGAGCGCCGGCGTGGGCCGGAACGCGAACATGCTGGCCAGCCCCATCTCCACGTGCATGACGTTGCCACGCAGCAGCGACAGTTCCCGCTCCAGCAGCAGCGGGGTCTGCACGTACGTCCGCTGCACCGAGGCGGCGAACCCGGGCGCGAAACGGTCGACGGCGACGATCAGCCGGGCCGCCTCGGCCTCGGCGAGCGCGTCCCAGTCCGCGCCGTCGGCGAGTGCGTACGGGTACCACTGCCCCCACACGGTGACCACGTGCTGCCCGGGCGGGGCGAGGGTGTCGTCGCTCGCGGAGAAGCACATCGCCAGCGGCACCGGCTCGCGGGGCAGCCGGCCGGCCAGCCAGTCACCGTGGGCGGAGGCCAGCTGCGCGCGGTCGGTACAGAGCAACTGCAGCCCGCCCAGCGCCTGCGACGGCTCGACCCCCGGGTAGGCCGGCGGGGCGTCGGTGAGCGCCCGGACCACCAGGCCGAAGCCGTTGCCCACCGGCGGGGCGGCGTCGGCCAGCGCCGGCGGGGCGTGCTCGCCGGCCAGGTCGCGGGTGGCCAGCACGTGGCACGCGGCCACCACGACCGGGGCCGGGACCCGCCGTCCCGACCGGGTCTCGACGCCGGTGACCCGGCCGCCCTCGACGAGCAGCCGGGCGGCGCCGTCCCCGAGGACGACCCGCCCGCCGTCGGCCTCCAGCCGCCGCCGGAGGGCCTGGGTGAGCTCGCCCGAGCCGCCCACCGGGTGGCCGGGCGGGACGTCGTGGAGCAGCGTCGCCCACGCGACCATCGCGGCGGTGCCGGGCTCGGACATCGGCGGGCCGGACTGCGCGCCGAACCAGGCGAGCGCCGCCTTGAGCCGCTCGCTGGCGAACCAGCGGTCCAGCAGCGCGTCGCCGGAGCCGAGGAAGTCGACGGCGAGGTCGCCGCCGGAGGTGCGCGTCCGGCCGTCGGCGGGGGCGCCCAGCGGCCAGAAGGAGCGGGCCAGGCCGCCGACCGTCGGGCGCCGGGCGAAGGAGCCGACGACGGCGCGGCTGCGCGGGGACCAGACCTCGACGAACCGGCGGTAGGCGTCGGCGTCCTCCTCGCCGCAGGCGGCGGCGATCGAGGCGCAGGTGGCGTCCAGGTCGACGGAGAAGACCAGCGGCCGGCCGTCCGGGCCGGGGTCGCCGGGGGACGGCGCGGGCGCGAAGCCCCACGGGTCGCAGTCGACGTAGCGCAGGCCGTGGGCGGCGAGGTCCAGCTCCTCGACGATCCCGCTCTGCCGGACGATCACGTGCGCGCTCGAGCCGCGGTCGACCCGCACGCCGGGCCAGCGCTCGACGGTGGAGACCGCCCCGCCGAGCACCTCGTCCCGCTCGAGGACCTCCACCCGCAGACCGGCGCGGGCCAGGTAGCAGGCGGCGACCAGCCCGTTGTGCCCGGCGCCGACGACGACGGCGTCGACGGACGTGCCGTCCGTCCTCACGGACGGTCGGACCGGGACGCCGGGGACGACAGCGGCAGGCGGGCGCCGAGGATGGCGAAGGGGCGGGAGTCGCCAGGGAAGCGGTGGTTGCGGGCCAGGTCGACGAAGCCGTCGGCGTGGTACAGCCGGAAGGCCTTGGTGTCGTTGTCGGGGGTGGACAGCAGCGCCGCAGGGTGGGGAAGTCCGGCCAGCAGGGCGTGCAGCAGCTGGCGGCCCAGCCCGCGGCTCTGGTGGCTGGGGTGCACGTGCAGCTCGCAGACCTCGAAGGCGCCGGACAGCCACCGCTTCGCCGTCCGCCGGTCGAGCGCGGTGCGCACCTGGTCGTGCCACCACTGGCCGGGCCCGACCAGGTAGCCGTAGCCGAAGCCGACGAGGACCTCGCCCTCGCGGGTCTGCACGAAGGCGCCGACCGCCCGGAACCCGGGGCGCTCGGTGTGCTGGATCGCGTAGCCGTAGCGGCCGGCGACCACCGAGGAGCTGTAACCCATCGCCTCGCCGTAGATGGCCAGGGCCTCGTGCATGTGGTCGCGCAGCCACCCGGTGGGCAGCTCGGTGATCCGCGCCGCGGGTGTCGTGCCGGTCATGAGGGCACCGACTCGGGAAGGGTGACCGGGCCGTCGCCGACCTCGGCCGCGGTGCCGCCGGTCAGCCGCAGCAGCTCCTCGTAGCTGGTCGGGAACACCGCGCGCGGGTGCCCGGCGGCGGCCCAGACCCGGTCGTGCCGGGCCAGCTCGATGTCGACCAGCGTGCCGATCGGCTCGGGGTGCCCGATCGGCGCCACCCCGCCGATCGGCTGGCCGGTGTGCCGGCGCACGAAGTCCGCCGACGCCCGGCGGATCCCTGGGACGCCGAGCAGCGCGGCCACCTTGGGGACGTCGACCCGGTGCGCGCCGCTGGTGAGCACCAGCAGCGGCGCGCCGTCGACGTCGAAGACCAGGCTGTTGGCGATGGCCCCGAGCGGGACGCCGAGCTCCGTCGCGGCCTCGGCGGCGGTGCGGGCGCTGCCGGGGAGCTCGAGCACCTGTCCGGTTGCACCGGCCTCGGCCAGGAGGGTGGAGAGGGCGGCCACCCGGGGGTGCTCGGGTCGGCTCATGGCTCGATCCTGCCATCGGCTCCGGCCGCCCGCTCCGGCCTCCGGCCGCCGGGCCGGCTCCGCCACCGACGGTCCGGTCGCGCGTCCGCTTGACGCCGTCGATGCCGTCAGGTGTACTCGATGTGGTTCGAACAAGCGTTCGAGCCGCGTCGGCCTCCTGCCGCACCCGGGTCCTTCCCCACCCGGTGCGGCGGGTCGGGCCGGTGGGGCGGCGCAGAGCGGTGGGGAGTCTGACATGAGCCGGGTGCTGAGCGGGGTCGGCGATCGGGTCGGCGAAGAGGTGCTGGTCGAGCGCGGGCCGCTCGGCCCGGCGCAGTTCTGGCGCGGGCAGTCGAGGTACGTCGTCGGCGAGCTGCTCGACTCGTGGGTGGAGACCGCCCCGTGGTGGCAGCACGGTGCCGCGGTAGCCGGTGGCGCCTCCGCCGAGCTGGTCGCCACCCGCGAGGTGTGGCGGGTGGAGGCGGTCCGGGCCGGCCGGTCGCGGATGAGCTTCGCCGGCGTCTTCGACCTCAGCTGGGAGTCGACAGGCAACCGGTGGTCGCTCGTGCGGGTGCACGACTGATGGGAGCCGTCCGCGTCATGGCCGACCAGCTGCCCCTGCCGCCGCCGCTGCCGCCGGCCGCCGCCCAGTTGCTCGACCAGGCCTCCCGCGCGCTGGCCGAGGCGGCGGCGAGCACCGACGCCCGGCAGCGCTACGCCACGGCCCACCTGGGCGCGCTGCGAGCCGCCGCCGCGGTGCTGGCCGCCCGTACCCGGCCGGAGTCCGGGCGGCGTCGCCCGCGCAGCGCCTGGGTGCTGCTCGGCCAGGTCGCACCCGAGCTGGGGGAGTGGGCCACCTTCTTCGCCGCCGGAGCGGCCAAGCGGGCCGCCGCCGAGGCGGGACTGTCCCGTGCGGTCACCGACCGCGAGGCCGACGACCTCGTCCGCGACGTCCGCACCTTCCTCGCCGTGGTGGAGACCAGCCTGGGCAGCACGTCGCCGCCGGAGTCGCCCCGGCACGCGCGTCCCCGGGTGGTCGGCGGGTCCGAGCACCGGAACGGGCGGTGAGGCCCGACCCCTTCGTCCACCTCCACGTCGCCTCGGGCTACTCCATGCAGTACGGGGCCAACCACCCGGCCGACCTGGTCGAGCGAGCAGCCGAGCACGGCATGCGAGCCCTGGC
Organism: Geodermatophilus sp. DF01-2; assembly: GCF_004571065.1. Classification (GTDB taxonomy): domain Bacteria; phylum Actinomycetota; class Actinomycetes; order Mycobacteriales; family Geodermatophilaceae; genus Geodermatophilus. The sequence goes on along the minus strand of NZ_SPQN01000040.1, from coordinate 216 downwards.
ACTCACCGACCGCGACGGGCTCTACGGGGTGGTGAAGTTCGCCCTGGCCTGCCGGGCGGCCGACGTCCGGCCGCTGTTCGGGGTGGACCTGGCGGTGACGCCCTCGGTGGACACGACCGTTCCGCCGGCCCTCGCCCCGGTGGTCGGGGGTGCGCACTCGGCGCAGCGGGCGCGGGCCCGCCGGCCGGACGCGCCGGCCGGCGGGCCCGGCAGATC